>JACRCU010000055.1 GCA_016218865.1 Deltaproteobacteria bacterium
GCCCGACGCCAAGGTTTTTGACGACAAGGCCGCCGCGGTGGACGAGTGGAAGAAAGCCCACCCCGAAGAGGCCAAGACCCTGACGCTGGTTCCCGATGGCCGCGGCGCCTACCTCAAGGCCGACCACAAGTCCGAGATCCTGCGCTTCGTCAAGGACCTGCCCCTGGCGCAGGGCGTGATGATCGGCTACGAGCTGGTCGAGAACCGCGAAGCGACCGGCAAGGTCGGCTCCAGCTTCTGGCGCACCCACGCGGTGGAAGACCGCGCCGAGCTGAGCGGCGACAACCTGACCCGCGCCAACATCGGCTACGCCCAGCAGGGCCGCCAAGAGCCGGTGGTGCATCTGGAATTCAACTCGCGCGGCGCGGCCATCCTGGGCGACGTCTCGGAGAAGAACGTGGGCAACCAGATGGCGATCATGCTCGACGACGACGTGGCCTCCGCGCCGCAGATCAAGGAAAAGCTGGGGGCCCGCGTGCAGATCACCCTGGGTCGCGGCACCGGCGAGCAGCAGATGATGGAAGAGGCCAAGGCCTTGGTCACCGTGCTGAACAACGGCGCCTACAAGGCCCCGGTCATCAAGGTCCACGACATCGAAGTCGGTCCCTCGCTGGGCGCCGACGCGGTCAAGGGCGGCCTGATCTCGATGGTGGTCGGCGTGCTTTTGGTGATCTCGTTCATGGTGATCTACTACCGCCAGGGCGGTCTGATCGCCAACGCCGCGCTGCTGCTGAACCTGATCCTGCAGCTGGCCTGCCTGGTGTGGTTCAACGCGGCGCTCACGCTGCCGGGCATGGCGGGCTTGACCCTGACCACCGCCATGGCCGTGGACGCGAACATCCTGATCTTCGAGCGTATTCGCGAAGAGCTGCGCGCCGGGCGCGGCGTCCGCAATGCGCTGGACCTGGGCTACGGCCGGGCGTTCTGGACCATCTTCGACTCGCACATCACCGCAGGCATGGCCGGCGGCGTGCTGATGGTCTACAGCTCCGGCCCGATCTACGGCTTTGCGGTGACCCTGCTGATCGGCATCGGCACGTCGATGTTCACGTCGATCGTCGCCACCCGGCTGGTCTACGACTGGATGATTCAAAGGGGCAAGATCGAACAGCTTTCGGTCTAGCGGCATCGGCCGATTCGGTTTGACTGCGTCGGCCAAGGCGAACGACTCGATACCTGCCCGGCCTGCGCTTAGCGGCCACACGAGAACGAAATGAGCAACGACCACAAGCACTTCAACTTGTTCAACCCCGACGCCAACTACGACTTCGTCGGCCGGCGGCGCCTGTACTACGCGCTGACCAGCATCGGCATCGTCGCTTCGATCATCGCCCTGGCCACGGTCGGCTTCAACAAGGGCATCGACTTCAAGGGCGGCACCAAGCTGATCGTTGCCTTTGACGAGAAGACCAAGGTCGACCGCCACGAGCTGCACGACGTGGTGACCAAGGTGCTGCAGGAAGCGACCAAGAAGCAGGACGTCGGCCAGGTCGAAGTCCAGGACTTCTCGATGGGCGCCGGCGCCACCGCGCAAAAGAACTTCTCGGTCATCACCGAAAAGACCTCGCTGGTCACCGATGTGAGCCGCAAGGACATCGACACCAAGCTGAATGCGCAGTTCCCCGGCGCCGAGATTCAGTGGGCGACCGAAGGCGAAGACCGCGTGTTCATCGCCCTCAAGGCTCCTGCGCCGGTCGAGAAGACCTACGGCGATCTGCAGAAGATCTTTGCGGACTCGGGCTTCCCCAAGGTGGCCACTGGCTCGGACGAAGAGAGCAAGCTCGACGTGGAGCTGTTCCGCAACCTGCAGATGATGGCCAGCGAAGGCAAGAAGCAGGACCAGGTCAACGCCGAAGAGCAGAAGATGCGCGCGGCCAAGGCCCAGGCCCTGCAGAGCCGCAGCGACCAGCACTACACCGTCGTCGTCGAGGAATTCCGCGGCAAGCTCGAGACCGGCATCTCGGCCAAGTACGGCAAGGCCTTCATCGGCGTCATTTCGTCGACCTCGGTGTCGTCGTCGGTGGCCGGCGACATGCTGAGCCAGGGCCTGGTGGCGATCCTTTACGCCATCTTGGGCATCGTGCTCTACATCATCTTGCGCTTCGACATCCGCTATGCCCCCGGCGCGCTGATCGCCACCGTCCACGACGTGGTGCTGGTCATCGGTGCGTTCTCGGTGGCGCAGGTCAAGTTCTCGATGCCGGTCGTGGCCGCGGTGCTGACGGTGGCGGGCTATTCGCTCACCGACACCATCGTGGTGTTCGACCGAATTCGCGAAAACCAAGAGAAGCACCCCGGCGTGCCGATCGACGTGCTCATCAACAGCGCCGTCAACACCACCATGAGCCGTACCGTGCTGACCTCGTTGACCACGCTGATGACCTCGCTGTCGATCTTCTTCTTTGGCGGCGGTCTGATCCGCGACTTCGCCTTCGCCATGGTCATCGGCGTCATCGTCGGCACCTTCTCGTCGGTCTTCGTCGCCAGCCCGGTGTTCATGTGGCTGCACGAGCGCTTCGAGGCCCGCAAGGCCGCCGGCAAGGTGCACACGCGCCACATTCCCGAAGAAGCCGCCGCCAGCTAGGTCCGCCTCCCCTGAACATGCACACGCGCCCGTCGCCGGTGTGGCAGCTGCAAAGTGCTGATCCACAAGCGGTCGCGCGTCTGGTTGCCGCGGGCATCGATCCGCTGGTGGCCCAGCTGCTGGTCCAGCGCGACATGCTGGAACCGCTGCTGGCGCAGGCATTCTTGACGCCGGCGCTGCGCGATCTGCCCGATCCCTTTTTGATGGCCGATGCCCAGCGCGCCGCGGAGCTCATCGCCGACGCCATGCAGTTGGGTCACAAGATTTGCGTGTACGGTGACTATGATGTCGATGGCGTGACGGCGGCGGCCCTGCTGCACGACGTGTTTGGTAAACTGGACTTTCCTGTCCAGATCTTCTTGCCCGACCGCCTGCGCGACGGCTACGGGCTGCACGGCGAGCGCCTGAGCGAGTTGGTGGCGCAGGGCGTGCAGCTCTTCATCGCCGTGGACTGCGGCTCGACGGCCCTGGCCGAGATCGCGCAAACCCGGGCGGCGGGCTGCGAATTCGTGGTGGTCGATCACCATACCCTGGGCTCGACCTGGCCCAATGCCAGCGCGCTGCTGAACCCCAAGCGGCACGATTGCGCCTATCCAGACAAGCACTTGTCGGCCGTGGGCGTGGCCCTGGTCTTGGCCCAGGCTTTGCGGCGGGTGCTGGCCGGCCGGCAGTGGCCCGGTGCCGCGGGCCTGGACATGGGCGATCTGGTCGAGCTGGCAGCGCTGGGCACCATCGCCGACGTGGTGGAGCTGCGCCACGTCAACCGCACCTTGGCGTGGCACGGTCTGCGCCGGCTGGGCAAGACGGGGCGCCTGGGACTGCGCGCGCTGGCCAAGAAGCTGCCGCTCGATGGTGTCGACGCCCACCGCGTCGGCTTCCACCTGGGGCCCAAGATCAACGCCGCCGGACGCATCGCCGACGCGCGCACCGCCTTCGAGCTGCTCACCGAAAGCGATGCGCTGCGGGCCGAAGACCTGGCGCTGCGCCTGGACTTGCACAACAACCACCGCCAGGACTTGACCGCGGCGGCGCTGGAGCAGGCGCTGGCCCAGGCCCACAGCCACGAAACCTCCAAAGATTGCGTAGTGGTGGCGGGGCTCGGCTGGCATCCGGGCGTGGTCGGCATCGTCGCCGGACGCCTGCGCGAGCAGTTCGGCGTGCCGGCTTTTGCCTTGGCCCTGGACGAAGACGGGCTGGCCCGCGGCTCGGGTCGCTCGGTGGCCGGTCTGGATCTGGTGGCGGCGCTGCAGGCGATTGAGAGCGAAAGTCCGTCGATTCTGAAGCGATTTGGCGGACACGCCTTTGCCGCGGGCGTGACGTTGGCGAGCACCCACGTCGAGGCGCTGCGCCAGCGCTTGGCCGACCACGTGGCGCGGGTCCTTCCGCTCAGCGAGCGCGGCGAAGTCTACCGGATCGACGCCGAACTGGCGGTCGAGCAAGCCAACCTGGCGACGCTGCAGCAGATCGAGCAGCTCGAGCCCTTTGGCAAGGGCAACCCGGCGCCGCTGTTCCTGTTGCGGGGCGTCGAGGTCCAGGGGGCACAGGTGGTCGGCAAGACCCGCGCCTACCAGCGCGCCAAGCTCCACAGTCCGGGGCGCCAGCCGGCTTGGGCGCGGCCGGCGGTGGCGGCGTTTGCCGGTGTGGATGCGTGGGCCGGTGCCAAGTCCGGCGACCACATCGACGCCGTGATCAAGTTGCAGCGCAACCACTTCCAGGGCACGACCACCGTGCAGGCCGACGTCTTGGCCGTCCGCCCAGCCTGACCGGACCACCGCCTTGCTCCCATCGGCCGTCTGACCGGGGCTCCCCGTGACACGCTGGGCCCGCGCGCAGTCCGGTGGGGCTTCCAGATGGCATTTGCGATAAAAACATCGGCATAAAATATCAATAATATCAACTTTTGAAGACTATCAACGGATATTTTCATCTTGCGATCTTGGCGCACGCGGGCTAGGCTTCCGCGGCAGCGACATTGCCGTTGCGTCCCGAGGTCACCATGCGTCCTGTTGCCCGTTTCCGTCGTAGTGTTGCCGCGCTAGCCCTGGGCGTCAGCGCACTCACCGCTCCCGCCTGCGGCAAGCAAGCCGAGGCGCCCACTGCCGCGCCTGCGGCCCAGGCCGAGCCCGCCGCCGCAGCGCCCAAGGCCGAGGTCAAGCCCGCCGAGCCGGCGCCGCCCGCCGCACCCAAGGCCGACAGCGAAAAGACTGTGGTCGACGTGGCGCTCGGCTCCAAAGACCACACCACGCTGGTGGCAGCGGTCAAGGCGGCCGAGCTCGCGGTGAGCCTGTCCAGTCCCGGCGGCGCCTACACGGTGTTTGCTCCGACCAACGCTGCCTTCGAGAAACTACCCAAGGGCACGGTCGAAGCCTTGCTCAAGCCCGAGAAGAAGGCCGATCTGGCCGCGGTCCTCAAGCACCACGCGACGGTGCCGATCCTGAAGCTGGCCGACCTGAAGGACGGGCAGGTGATCCCGATGTCGGATGGCCAGAAAGTGACGATCCACATGCAAGGCGACAAAGTGATGGTCGAAAACGCCACCATCCTGGCTTCGCTGCCCGCCATGAACGGCGTGGTGCACGTGGTCGACACGGTGCTCTTGCCGTCCGCGCCCAAGTAGCCTCTGCACCTGCGTTCGCCGGTCTCGGGCTCCCACGCTAGGGCCACCGCCGCCGCCCACACCGGCTGTGATCGCAGTCTTGGCGCGCCATTGGCGTCTTCTGGTTTGACGATCGCTCTGATGGGCGCTACCCTACGTGACAAGATCAGCGTCGTCTGCGCCCGCGCAGCCCGCCCAACTCTACAATGTCAGTCAGAAACCTCCGAGGCCCCGCGCAACGGAGATTCGATCTGACGAGAATTCAATGATACTCGGTGGGTCGCAAAGCCGGCCCAAGTTGGTGAGCACAGCCGCGACCCGCGGCGACGTTACCCGGGAGGTTCGGGTTTCGCGTCGGTGCTCTTGGTTGATAGTGCACTCGGGGGCGCGCTTCCCCGGACCCCGCGGCAGCCCGCACGCTCGGCCTGCGCTCAACCCGCCGCGGACGTGGTCGGATCAATCTTGGGGTGCCGCAACTGCGGCATGTTGAGCAAGTCTGAAGGGACAACCATGACATATCGCAATCGATTTCGTGCTTTGTTGGCTGTGGCCGGCGCACTGGGTGCTCTGTCGGCGGCCAGCGCCCAGGCTGCGGTGCCCACTTCGGCCACCATCGAAGGCCTGTTGCTCTCGGCCGGCGGTGGCCCCGCCGCGGATGGCACCTACAGCGCGACCTTCTCCATCTACGCCGCCGAGGCCGGTGGCTCGGCCGTCTGGACCGAAGCCGGCGTGTCGCTGGTGGCCAAGGGCGGCCAGTTCACCTACATGCTCGGCAGCAAGACGCCGCTCAGCGCCGCGGCAGTCAACCTGCAGACGGCCTACCTGGGCGTGCAGATCGGCACCGACCCCGAGTTGCCGCGCCGGCCCGTGGGCGCCTCGCTGTTCGCCCTGCGCGCCGCCGTTGCCGAAGCGCTGGAGTGCTCGGGCTGCCTCAAGGCGGGTGTGCTCGACCCGGCCGTCCTGCAACCCTACGCCAAGACTACCGATCTTTCGGCCTACGCCAAGTCGAGCGACCTCAGCGCGTACGCCAAGTCGAGCGACCTCAGCGCCTACGCCAAGTCGACGGACCTCAGCGCCTATGCCAAGTCTTCGGATCTGGGCGCCTATGCCAAGTCGACCGACCTGAGCGCCTACGTCAA
>JACRCU010000563.1 GCA_016218865.1 Deltaproteobacteria bacterium
CGCGGCGGTCTGGCACGAGCGTGACCTTTGGAGATCGCTGCACATTGCTAAAACTTCATGGAAGTGTCGACTTTCGCGACACGATCAAGGAAGGACAAGCGGATAGCATCCGCAATCTCGACCAGAACGTACCGAACATTGGGTTACCGGGACCTGACAAACTGGAAGGCGTACTCTATGAGTTCAACCAGTTGTGGGATTTGGCGACGGCGGCGATGGCGAAAGCAGATCAGGTAGCGATTGTTGGATACGGGCTCCCTGCCTGCGACGAGGCGGCCAAAGCCTGGCTCCTCGACTGCCTCCGGGACCGACGCGACGAACTCGAAGTTGACCTAGTGTTGGGCCCCGGGGCTCCAGTAGCCACACGACTCTCAGCAATGCTCGGCTTGGCAGGAGTGAAGGTCCGGCGGCTCGACATGTGGGCAACTGACTACCTGTCCGTGTGTGGTGTTGGGCAGGGTCTGATCCCTGCAGATGCACCATAGGTTTCGGCTTTGGCAAAATGCTGTTGATTCATGCCCACCCACCTACGCCGCCCTCCGCCCACCAGCCTGCTCAACCTCCCAACCGCGACACGCCAGCAGCACGTACTTCGGTACCGGCCGCGCACCCGTCCCCCATGCGCTCACCGTTCGCGGCGTGAACCCCAAGGCCCGCGCTGCCGCCGCCAGCGACAGACCATTGCGCAGGCGCCACGCTACGAACGCGCGCGTCGCCGGGTCAGGTGCCGACTGCTGCTGGGCCTGCAACCACAGCGTGTCTGCGCCGATCTGGATGTCGGCCGTAGGCCACTCCACCGTCCAGCCAGCGTCGGCGACCTCTACGGTCGCGGAGAGCACCGGGTCGCCTAGCGGCCGCAAGCCCGGCAACTCGGCGATATCCGCCTGGAGATCGACGGTGCGCTCGCTGCCATCGACAAAGGTCAGCGCCAACCGGCTGTCCGGCATAGAGCGCACGGCTTGCAGGCGGGGTCGAGTCATGCTGGTTCGAGTCAGGGGTGCCATTTGTGCCACTCCGCGATCAGTTCGAGTTGATGTTCTGTAAGCCAATCAAGGACTTCTTCGGCCAGATCGGCGGGCCACCGGCCTTCGATGACGGTCAGCGTCTGCAGGTCGATGGCGACGTCGATTTTGCCGCCGACGACATGGCCCAGCAGGGTCTAACGGGGCATCGGCAGGTGAACCTTCTCGCGAATCTGCAAGCGGTATTTGTTGCGGAAGCGGTGCCGGGTCGTCATGGGCTCAGCATATGGAAATGGTTTCGATACCTCAAGGGCGGCCGCGGCGGTGCGGGCTAAGAACAAGCCCCAGCCCCTCCAAGCCAGAACCTGTCCCCGCAGCTGAGCGACCTACGCCGCCCGCAGCAGTTCCTTGATGAAGTCGCTGGCCTGCTGCACGGTCAGCTCCGCACACGGCCGGCCGTAGCGCTGCCGCGCCAGCTCGTCCAGGTCCGCAGCCGTCCGCCCCTGGTCCGCGCCCAACTTGGCGATGAACTCCGCCTGGCGCTTGCTCAAGCGACCCTCGACCGGCGGCGCCATGTCCGGCTCCCGCGCCTCGGGCACCACCAACCGCGGTCGCCGCGGCGGCTCGGTCTGGCGCTCCTCGACCGCGCACCGTTGCAGGCCGACGCCCAGCAGGGTCGCGGCCTTCTTCAGCGCATCGGTCGCCGCGGACTTCAGGTCGTCGGCCAGGCTGACCAGCTTGCCGTCGCGGGTGCGGGTCACTTCGGCGCCGCCAAAGGCCTGCTTGATGAGCTCGCCGGCCTGCAGCTCGCCCAGGACCACCACTTCGGTCTCGGTTACCTGGTGCTCCAGGACCTTGAACGACCAGCTGCCGCCGAGCGCCTCGTTCAGGCGCGCGACGACCTGGTGGCCCTCGATGTACTGGAGCGGCTGACCGCTGCGGCCGGGCCGCGTCTTCACGTCGTCAAAGGGCCGGGTCAAGACCCGCAGTTGCTCTGGGGTCATGGCCTACACCTCCGCGCTATTTCCGGTGATCTCGCGGGCTACCTGGGCGCGGATGGCCGCCAGGCCGCCTTGCTGGTCCGCGACATTGCGCAGCCACATGGCCGCGAACTCCGTCAGCTCTTGCAGCGCCCGCGGCCGGTAGCCGGTGGGCACTTCGCAGTCGTCGAGCTCGACGGCGCGCGTGTAGTGGCCGGTACACAGCTGCAGCGCCGTGGGCAGCCAGCCGGCGGCTGTTTTGACGAACTCGCCGTCCGGGTCGCACACCCGGTCGCCGTTCTGGGTGAAGTAGTGGGCGAGCGCGAAGGTGTTTTCGCCGATGCGGTCGACGTGCAGCGCCATGTAGGCGCCCGGCGCTCGGTCCAGGACCCGTGCCTCGCCCACCCGCAGCCCGGCAGTGACCGCGTCGAGCACCGCTGCTGATTGCTTCGAAAGTACCCGCATATCCATGCCTCCTAGCTGAAAAGCGCCAAGGAGCCGGGGCAGCCACCGCGGCCACCCCAGCTCCCCAGCCCCAAAGGTCCTAGCACTGGGCCACCGCTACTGCGTGCCCATCACGATGCCCACCAGCAGAATCGCCAGGGCGATCATGCTGTCGAGCATCTTGGCCACCGCGTAGAGCAGCCGCATCCACGTATCCATGTTGCCTCCCGGCTAGAGCATGATTCCGTTGCGAAAATCCACGGTCATCTCCTGCCGGGTGGGCCGGTCGCTGGCGTAGTTCGCCACCTGGCTGGCGATGAAGGCGCCAAGACCAGAAGCGCAGTACATCGTCGCCCGCGCCGTGCAGGGGGCCTGCAGGGCCTCGCTGCTGGGGTACAGCGTCTCGTCGTACCAGCTGGCAAAGGGGCCCACGCACAGCACTTTGCCGACCTCGGCGCCCATCCGTGCGTCGATGTACAGCCGCGGCCGCGGGTGAAGCTGCCTCCACAGCGCGATGCGCACGTCCATCGAGTCCACCGCGCAGATGGTGACCTCGCTGGCGCCTTTGCCGTCGAACCGGTGCGGCCGTATGTCGAGCTCGACGCCCGCCATGTCGCGCACCAGGTCGCGCAGGGCCTCCACCTTGGGCCGCCCCAGATCCGCCAGGCGGTACCACTGGTTGGGCAGGTTGTGGGCCTCGATGCGGTCGTCGTCGTAGACCGTGATGCGCTCGGCGCCCGACTTGGCCAGCGCCAGCACCGTGCACGAGCCCACCGCGCCGGCGCCGATGACGGTGATGGGGAGCTGTGCCAGCCGCGGCACGTCGAGCACGTCGAGCTGGCGGTGAAAGTTCAGGGACATTCGCTACCTCCAATGGCCGAAGTCTTCTTCGTCGTCCGTGGCCGGCCAACCGTGGTAGACATTCATCAACCGCTGCGGCGTCGGCTGGTTCGCCGGCAGCAGGGTTCCCAACCGCGGCCGCAGCGGGGCCTCGCGCACGTGCTGCTTGAACAGCCGCTCGCACTCCGTGCGCAGATCCAGCGACGGCGCGCGCACTTCCAGCTCGACCTCGTCCACGGTCAGCCGCACCGGCGCGAACACGTCCAGGCGGCACTTGGCCTGGTGGCGCTTGTTCACCACGATGCTGACCAGGAACGACTCGTTGGCCAGGCCGGCGATGCACGCCTCGTCCTGCTCGCTCCAGAACACGCCCAGGTCGCCGTGGCTGTGGATCCAGGCGCGGACCGCCTCGGGTTTGTCGTGGCGGCACAGGAACTTGGCCAGCGCCGCTTGGTCCAGCTCGGTGCTGGCGGCGGTGTTGACCTGGTCGAAGAGCTCGGCGCCGTGCACCCGCAGCTCGGGCGTGACCTGCGCCAGGCAGCTGAACTCGCCGGTGGCGAGCGCGGTCCACTGCCAGATCCGCTCCATGGCCTCGGCGTCGATGGCGACCCGCAGACTCTGATTGATTTTCATAGGGATCTCCAAGAATGCGCCGGGCCCAGGCTGCCTCTACTGCAGAAGCAACCCAGGCCCGGGCAAGGTGAGGGGGCGCTAGTCGCTGTCGTCCGCGTTGTAGTCCGGGTCCCACTGCTCGATGTCGCGGTAGGCGTCGCGGGCGTTGTAACTCTGCAAGAACGCGACGATCGCCGTGACCAGCCCCACGTACTCGCGCTCGCCGAGCGCCTTGGCGATGACCGAGCCCAGGTTGCCCCAGCACGGGATGCCGTCGCTCGACACGTGCGGGTGCGGGTAGTCGCGGCCGTTGTCGTTGGCAATGCGGACCCGGTCGCTGTCGATGTGCAGCGTGTAACTGCCCATGTCGTAGCTGCAATCCTCGTGCTCCAGCACCAGCGGCTGCAGCACCACGGTCAGGCGGCCGTGGTCGGTGCTCAGGGTGCGGATGACCTCGGGCACCATCTTGGTCAGGGCCGCGAACTCGCTCTGCGCCTTGGCCTCGCGCTCCTGGCGGGTCATCTGCGAGGCGGCGCGGA
>JACRCU010000564.1 GCA_016218865.1 Deltaproteobacteria bacterium
CAGTCCGACTGGTTCGGGTACTTGTCGCCGTCGTCGTCGTTGATGCCGGCGCAGTCCAAGTCGCCGTTCTCGCAATCCTGGTCGATGCCGTCGCCGCATGCCTCGGGCGCGCCCGGGTAGCTGGTCGGATCCTGCGGGTTGCAGTCTTCGGGCTCGATGTAGCCGTCGTGGTCCAGGTCGGCGTCGTCGCACCACACCACCTGGCCGTCGCAGTTCTTGTCGCACAGTTTCTGCTGCTGGGGCGTCTTGCCGGAGAGGCCGTCGCAGCACGGCTCGACCTTGATCTTGGGCGAATAGCCCGCGTCGTACTCGTTGCAGTCGGCGCTGCCTACGGCGCCGTCGCCGTCCAAGTCCGCGGGATAGCAGGCCTCGTCGGTCTGGCCGTCGCAGTCCTCGTCCTGGCCGTTGCCTACGCCGGGCGACTTGCAGGACTCGACCAGATCGTGCACCGACTCGACCGCGCAAGTCAGCGAAATGCCGTCTGCCTGGCAGACCTTGACGCCGTTGCTGCACATGTCGCTGTCGTCGGTGTCGCACTTGGCGCCCAGGCCCTGGTCCAAGAACGTCTCGTCGGTCAGGCCGTCGCAGTTGTCGTCCTTGCCGTTGCAGGTCTCGGGCTCGCCGCCCTGGGCGTCCACGCAGAGCATGGTGGCCGACTTGGCCAGACCGACCACCGTGCAGACCATGGTGCCGGCTTTGCACGCGCCCATCGACGCGCCGCAGGCGGTGCCGCCCGACGGATTGCCGTTGTCGACCACGCCGTCGCAGTCCTCGTCGTAGCCGTTGCAGGCCTCTTTGGCGCCGGGGAAGATTTTGTTGGTCGAGTCGTCGCAGTCGAGCGGGGCCGGCCAGCCGTCGCCGTCCTGGTCGTTGCCGAGGTCGCAGACGGCGTCGGTGCCGTCGCAGTCCTGGTCGATGCCGTCGCCGCACTTGTCCGGCGCGCCGGGGTGGCTCTTGGGCGCCTGGTTGTTGCAGTCCTCGGGCGGCAGAAAACCGTCGCCGTCGGTGTCCAAGGTGCTGCACGGCGTGACCTTGCCGTCGCAGTTGGCGTCGCAGGCCTTGGTCTTGGTGGCCACGTCGACCGCGGCCGGGGTCACCGCAGGTGGCAGCGCCAGGCAGCAGCCCTCGATCGCACCGGGGTGGATCTCGGCGAGGTACGGCGCGCAGTCCTGCAGGTCGGGCGAGCCGTCGTTGTCGGTGTCCTTGGGCGGGCACCCCTCGTCGGTCTTGCCGTCGCAGTTGTCGTCCAAGCCGTTGTTGCACAAGTCCTTGGCTGGCTTCTTGGCCTCCGACGAGCACACCACACTCTTCTTGTCGGCCGAGCAGATGAACTTGCCGCCGGCGCACTGGCCGATGCCGCACGAGGTGCCGAGCGCGGTGTACGACTCGTCGGTCAGGCCGTTGCAGTTGTTGTCCTGGCCGTCGCAGAGTTCGGGAATGGGCATGGCGGCGCTGCACAAGGACCAGCCGCTCTCGGTACAGGTCTGGACACCCAAGCACTTGCCCACCTTGGAGTTGCTGACTTCGCAGGCCCAAGCCTGGTCGACCAGCGGCGCCGAGCAGGTGCAGGTGCCCAGCTGCGGTACGCAGACTTCGCCCGACAGGAACGACTGGCAGACAAAGCCGGTGGGGCAGGTGCCGCCGGGGCCGCACGCCACGCCGCACAGCGACTCTTTGCTGGCGGTGAGCGGCACGCAGGCGCCGCCCGAGCAGTCGGTGTCCAGCTCGCAGGGCTTGCACAGGTCGTTCGGCAGCGGCAGGCAGTAGGGCACGCTGGTCGAGCCGGTGGCCAGATCCAGGCCGCAGCGCAGGCCGGCGGCGCACTCGCCGGTGCACGGCTTGGAGCAGATTTTCGGCGAGCCGGTCACGGTCAGGCAGATGGCAGTCTCGCACTGCTCGTCGGCAGTGCAGGTGTGGCCGAGCGGCAACAGCGCCGGACCGGCGTCGGCATCCTGGGCAGCCGTGTCGGCGTCCGGGGTGGTGTCGACCAGCGGCACGTCGGCGACGTCGCTGCTGTCTTCGGCCGTATCGGCCGTGTCGGCCACGTCGGTCTCGACCACTTCGCTCGCCGTATCGGGCAGTTCTGTGACGGTCGTGTCGACCTGGCCGTCCGGCACGACGTCGACGACCCCGTCCACAGCGCTGTCGACGCCGGTGCTGTCCCCGGCATCCCCGGCAATGTCGACGGTGCCCGACGGGGTAGTCGGATTGAATTCCGTGGTATAGCAGCCGGTCAGGGCCAGCGCCGCCACCAGAGTGAGCCAGGCGCGGCGCAGGGTCGAGCCGGCCTGATCGGCGCGCGGCTCGGCCCCGGCAAAATGGGGGGCGGACCGTGCGGACATGGCATCGAGATCGGGGTGCGAGTGCTGCAACGCGAATCCTGTGTTGGGATCGAGATCGACCCCTGGATCGGACCGCCAAGCGGATAGCAAGGCGCGGCCGTATCAACCCACTAGGCTAGCGCGTAGGCGCGGATCATTCAAGGATTCGGCCAGGCGACTGCAGCCGCAACTGCAGCAACCATTGGTTGGAGGAATCCAGCCCAACCTCTTGTATCTGCACAACTTCAACGCGATCACCCGCCACCTCTCTCACCGTGCGCAGGGCATCGGTGGCACAATCGTTGCGGAAATGCTCAAAGGGCGTCTGGCCCACGGAAATCGCGTGCGCGCGCTGCAGTTGCTCGGGGCGGCGGGCCAAGCCAAACACCACATTGTCCACCGCCAGCAAGGTGGCGCCCGGTTTGGCCACGCGCAGCGCCTCGGCCACCGCCCGCTGTGGATTGCGCAGGTGGTTCCAGCTCCGCAGCCACAGCACCGCGTCGGCCGAACCGCTGGCCAGCGGCAGCGCTTCGCCCACACCGCGGACGAACTGCCCCTCGGGCAAGGCGGTGCGGCTGCGGGCCAGGTGATCGGGGTCGGGCTCCACGGCCAGATAGCGCAACTGCCCGCTCTGCATGGCCGCGCGCAACTCGCCCACGTAGCGCACTGGGCCGGCACCAACGTCGACCACCAGGCCGCGCAAACCGGCCAGGGTCTGGCGGAGCACAGCTTCTTCGCGGTCGAACGGCTGCCCCGGGGCCGGGCGCCAACAGCCGCGGTCATCGCGCTGCAAAAGCTGAATTTGTCCGGCAAAATCGTCGATACGGGCCACCTGAGAGCGGTCGAGGTACAGCTGGCCGCGCGCCAGAGCGCGTTCGACCTGCTCGGCCGGCATGGTGCCGACCACCCGTCCGCGCAGCTTGCGGCCTGCAAGGTCGAGTTCGATCGGCCCGCGCTCGCCCAGCTCCACGTCGAACTGGTTGCTCACCGCCGCCAAGAGCGGCGCGATCGCTTGCTCGGGCCGGGGCCCCGGACAGCGGTCGCGCGCCGCACAATCCGCACAGCGCGGGTCGCTGGCTGTGGTCGCCGGCAGTAGAAGCAGATCGGGCTCGGCACCTTCATGCCAGCAGTGGGGCACGTCCAAGGGCGCCCAGCGCAAGGTGGGACTGCGCTGCCGCGCCAACTGGGCCAAGGCGCCGGCCAGATCGCGGCGGTCGGCGCCCGCGGTGCCCAGCGCCAGCAGGACCGGGCCCCAGTGGGCCGCGGCGGCGGCGACCGGCGCAACTTCATGCGATTGAACGATAATTCCAGCGACCAAGCCGGCTCCGCGCACCGCGGCACACCACTCCGGGCCGGCGCTCGGCGGCAGGTCGCCTGCCTGCACCAGGGCGACGCGGGCCTGCCGGCGCACGGCGGCCGCGGTGGCCGGCCAGGTCGCCGCGGCATCCAGCGCGAGCGGGGCGCGGGCCAGCGGCCAGGCCTGCCAGGTCAGCTGCGGCAGTGCGCTCATCGCGGCCCCGCGGCGCCGGCCGATTTGGTTTGACAGCGGCGCATGTACGTCCTTAGACTGACCATCAGGGAGTTCGTCCTCCGGGGGTTTGTCATGTCTGTATCTCGCCGCGATTTTCTCGCATTGTTGGGCACTTCGGTCGCTGCTGCCGCCGCCGTCGCCGCCGTGGGTTCCAAAGGGCAGAGCGAGGGTTCCACTGGGCTGGGCGCGCTGCCGGCCGGCAACTGGATCGTCGAGCAGATTGGCGCCGTGCACAAGGGCGCTGTGCCGATCACGCTGCGTCACGATCAAACGGGCGAGCGCTTGCTGGTCGAGGCCTGCCGCAAGGGCAGCCTGGCCAATCCGGTGGTCGCTGGTCGCCGCTTCGACCTGTTCCTGGCCAACAACGGCCAGGGCGCTGCGCCGACCCAGGCCCATCACATGGCCGCGGTGCGCTCGCTCGCCGATCACCTGGACCGCAACGTCAAGGCGGTGCCCGACACCGTGCTGACCATGGCCAAGCGCCAGCGCGTCCACGGCGACCTGCACACGACCAACGACGACTTTGCCGTCGGCTAGTTCGCTGTAGTCGTTCCGAATCCGCAGCCGTCGCGAGCGCCCACCCCCCGGGGAGCTCGCGGCGGCTGTTGTTTTTGCTCGCAGGTTCGCCGGGCCGCGCGGCGAGCGCGGTGTCCGGCACACAGCACCCTTGTGTCTGATCAGCGATATCCTTAGCGAATTGCCACGTGCCGCAGCAGATCCGGATCATCGAGCGCCATCCCAGCGCCCTTGACGACGGAACTCACGGGATCGTCGGCGATGAGGATCGGCAGGCCGGTCTCCTCGCGCAGCAGTTGGTCGATGCCGGTCAGCAGCGCGCCGCCGCCAGCCAGAACCACACCCTTGTCGACGATGTCGGCGCTCAGCTCGGGTGGGGTCCGCTCCAGGGCGCCGCGCACCGCCCGCACGATCTCGCCCAGCGGCTCGCTCAGGGCCTCGCGGATCTCGTCGGCGCCCACCACTACCGTGCGCGGCACGCCGGCGGCGACGTCGCGGCCCTTGACCTCCATGCTGGCCATGCCGGGCGTGCCCCACGCGTTGCCGATGCGCATCTTGATCTGCTCGGCCGAGCGCTCGCCGATGAGCAAATTGTACTTGCGGCGCAGGTGGTCGACGATGGCCTGGTCCATGCGGTCGCCGCCGACTTTGAGCGAGTGGCTGTGGACGATGCCGGCCAGCGAGATCACCGCGACCTCGGTGGTGCCGCCGCCGATGTCGACGATCATGTTGCCGGCGGGCTCGGCGATGGGCAGGCCGGCGCCGATCGCCGCGGCCATCGGCTCTTCGATCAGGAACACTTCGCGGGCGCTAGCGGACTCGGCCGACTCGCGGACGGCGCGTTTTTCCACGTCGGTGATGCCGCACGGCACGCACACGATGACGCGGGGCCGCACCAGGGTCCGGCGGCTGTTGGCGCGGTTGATGAAGTAGCGGAGCATCGCCTCGGTGATCTCGAAGTCGGCAATGACGCCGCCCTGCATCGGCCGGATCGCCTCGATGCCCTGGGGCGTGCGGCCAATCATCTCTTTGGCGTCTTTGCCCACGGCCAGGACCCGCCGCTGGCCGCGCGCGTCGAGCTGAACGGCGACGACCGACGGCTCCCGGCTGACGATACCGCGGCCCTTGATGTAGATCAGGGTCGTGGCCGTGCCAAGGTCGATGGCGATGTCGTTGGAGAACAGGGACTGAAACCAGCTCATCCGAGTGCCACGCCGCCGTGCGTCAGGGTGCAGCGACGTGCCGCGAACCTAGCGCGAATTCGTGAAGGTAGCAGGCAATCCGCCCGGCCGACAAGTGCGCGAGCCCAAACAGACGCGCAGACGGCTCGGCACTGGCCGCTAAGTTGCCAATAGCGCTCGATACACGGCACCCAGGCCGGCCAAGGCCACGCGATCCGAAAACTGGCTGTACACGCGCTCGCGCGCGGCCTTGCCCGCCGCCTGCAGCCGCGGCCAATCGGCCACGAGCGCCGCAACGCCATCGGCCACGGTCTGCGGCGAGACGCTGTCGAGCACCACGCCACACTCGGGCGTGACCACGTCGCCCAAGAAGCCCTGGCGGGTGGTCACCAGCGGCAGGCCCGCTTGCATCGCCTCGTTGACCACGTTGGCGTGGCCCTCGCCGACCCAGCGGGTGGGGAAGACCAACATATGACTGCGACTGAACAATTCGAGCACGCCGCTGTGGCTCAACGTGCCGTGCTGGACCACCGTACCCGGCGGCAGGCGCTCGATCTGGCGCTGCAACGGCTCGGTGAAGGACCGGTCGCCGTTGCCGGCCAGGTTCATCCGCACCGCCACACCGCGCTGCAGCAGGATTGCGCAGGCGTCGAGCGCCTCTTCGATCCCCTTCTGCTCGGCCAGGCGGCCGGCGTAGACGAGTTCGACCGGCTGCCCCGGCTCGGGCTGGCACAGCGCCGCGGGCGGCACCAATTGGCCGTCGCGCTCGGTCACGAAGTTGGGGAAGTAGACGGCGTCGCGGTTGAAGTTCTCTTTGAGCCACGGCATGTACCGGCGCCCTTCCACCGTGATGGCGTCGGCACCGCGGATCATCTCGGTGAGCATCCAGCGGCGCACCGGAGCCTTGGGATCGTAGAACCAGTCGAAAAACCAACCGGCACGAATGTCGAGCAGAAACTTGCGCTTGTGGGCCTTGGCCAGCTTGAAGATGGCGTACTCGCGGGGCGTGCCCGTGGTGTACTGCGCCGTCAGGTGCAAGATGGGGGCCTTTTCGCGCAGCAGCACGGTGACCACCCGCTTCATGTCCTCGGCCATGCGCCGGGCCGGCCCGCCATTGCCGGGGACCGTCAGGGCCAACTTGGCGATGCCAAACTCTTCGTCCAGAAAGCTTCCGGCGATCAGGCTATTGCAGCGAGCATAGCCGCCGATGGCGCCACCTTCGGGAAACGGGCCACACAGGATGACTTGGGCGGGACGACGGGGCACGGCGAGCTCCGGGCAGGGGTCGGCGAAAAAACGCCGCGCGGCCGTCGGCAGAACGCGCCTGCCGCGACCGCGCGATGATGGCAGAAACTAGAAGCCGCGCGCGGCCTTTTGCGCCTTGTCGACTTGGGCCACCTTGGCCTGCTCGGCCAGCCAGAAGTCCTGGCTGCGCATCGCCTCCAGCTCGGCGACGGTCTTGCCCTGCTGCTCGACCCAGGTGTAGTACTTCAGCTGATGCCAGCGGGCGCGGTTGATGACCGTGCCTTCCTGCACGTAGTCGGTCTTTTGGTTCAGCAGGATCGAGCGGATGCGCGCGTGGGCCTCCATCTCGGTGATCGGGCCGTAGGTCTCTTTCATCTGCGCCATCACGCTGGGGTAGCGGTCGAAACCGTCGGTGCAGACCGTGACGATGGTCTGGCCCTTGCCCATGCCGAAGTGCTTGGCGGTCTTGATGGCGCCCAGGATGTTGCAGATGCCCGAGATGCCGACCTGGCTGCCGAAGAACTTGACGTCGTCCTCAGCCAAACCCAGGTGATCGCGCAGGTACTTCTGGCCGGCGGCGTCGGTAAGGACCTGCAGGACCAGCTTGCACTCGATGTCGTCGATGCAGGCGAGGGCGTCCATGTTGGTCACGTTGTGGATCCAGGTGACGTGCTTGTCGCCGATGCCCTGGATGTCGTGGCCACCGTAGCCGTTGCTGTACAGCGTGGGGCACTGCACCGGCTCCAGACCCACGATCTTGCACTCGTGGTAGCGCTGCTTGCAGCGATCGCCCGCGGCGATGGTGCCCGCCGAGCCCATGGCCGACACGAAGGCCGCCACCTTGCCGCCGACCTTGCCCTCGGCCGCCAGCTCTTCCACCGCGTCGCAGGCCGAGTTGCCGGTGACGTGCCAGTGGAAGCGGTAGTTGGCCAGCTCCTCGAACTGGTTGAGCACGCGGATCTCGCCGCGCTTGGCGATCTCTTTGCAGGCGTCGAAGATTTCCTTGACGTTGCTCTCGCAGCCCGGCGTCTTGATGACGTGCGCGCCGTAGCTCTCGATGCGCTGGAAGCGCTCGGCGCTCATCTCTTCGGGCAGGATGACCGTGGACTCGTAGCCCATGCGCGGGCCGACCCAGGCGCCGCCGATGCCGTAGTTGCCGGTGGAGGGCCACACCAGCGTGTGCACGCCGGGGGTCACGTCGCCCTTGAGCTGGCGCTCCAGCGCGCCCGAGTAGGTGGCGCCGACCTTGTGCGAGCCGGTGGGGAAGCCGTGGCCGTGCAGCACCACGATGTCGCAGTCCAGGCCGGTCAGGGCCTTGGGCACCACGTGGCAGCGCACCTTGCCGTCGGGGCGGCGCCAGGTGATGTCCCACAGCAGATCGGGGTTCAGCAGATCATTGTTTTTGCGCGCATTCAGGGCGCTCTGGCGCTTGGCCGCCGGCATGGTGTCGGGGTGCAGCATCTCGTCGAAGGTGGGGCCGTAGAGGTAGGGGCGGGCGGTCATCGGAACTCCTGGGTGCGGGCATGGTGCCGGCCGGGGCGGGCAGGGGTCTATCGCGTAAGGGCGCATGAGTCAAGCGTTGCTCGCCGACGAGCGACGAAGCCATGACGCGGCGAAAGCGCCCGCGCCGACGGCAGCCATTTTCTACCGCTTGAAATCACAGGACTACATCGGCGCTGCCGGCTTGACGACGCCCGCGGGGGCAGGTACGGCGGCTGGCGCCGGCGCGGGCTGGACATGCAGGGAAATCCAGGCGAACAGCGGCCGATGGTCGTGGCACGGCGTGCCCTTGGCGGCGCGGGCGCAGGTGTCGCGCAGGCCGTCGATGGCGCGCGCCACCTCTTCCCACGGGGCGTCGGCGGCCGCGCGGATCGTGGCCATCTTCAGCTCGGGTGCGGTGGTGCGCGCGCGCTCGGCCCACACGTTCAGGGCCTGCACCACGTCGCCCAGCAGTTCGGGGGTGATCGGCGGGTGTGGCTCGGGGCGCAGCAGGATCAAGTGCATGCCGGTGGTCGACACCTCGACCACCACGGCGGTCAGGTCGCGCGGCACGCGATCGGGGGCGGCGTCGACCTCCGAGACGGCGGTGGTGGGCGCAAACGCGAGCAGCGTCGGCGGATGCGGCTGCGGCGGCAGCGCGTAGGCGAGCGCACCGGCCAGGGTGGCCACGGTCAGGCGCGGCTCGGCCCCGGCCGCCAGGAGCACCGTCTGGGCCTGCAGCACCGCCTGCGCCGCCACCCGCCGATCGGCGAGCAGCAACACCGGCTTGCCCTTCCAATCCTGCCCAGCGACGGCCTTGACCAACCACGCCGGCAGACCGTTGGCGTCGGCCTCGGCCGGATCGAAATCCAGGCGCTGGCGGCCGGTGGGGGCACGCAAGCCCGCTTCGGTGCACAAGTCGTGCGGCTCGGCCTGGCAGCGCAGCTTGCCGATCACCCCTTCGCCGGTCGCCACTTCGCCCCGGCCGAGCAGCAGCACCGGCTCGGTCCAGCGATGCTCCACCGCCTGGGCCGCAGCGGGCTTGGCGCCGGCATCGGCGGCACTGCCGGGGGCGGCGGCGGGCGTCACGTCTTGCCAAGGCAGCGCAATCGCTTGGGTCTGGGTCGACCGCGGCAGTTCCAGCTTGTACTTCAGGTCGAGCCAGCTGACCGGATCGTCGCCAAACGGCGCATCGTGGGACAGCTGGGTAGCGCCGTGGGGCAGCCCTTGCGGCGCGCCCGGGGCCGCCTGACCGCCTTGGCCGCCGCCCTGGCCCGCGGCACCGCCCTGCGGATTGCCCGAATTCGCTTGATTTTGTGGGCCGCCGGGGCCGCGACAGCCGGCGACCGCCCAGAGCGCGACCGCCGCAGACAAGCCCAAGAACACCTGCCGACGAAACGCTGCCATGGGGCCTCCTGTTGCCGCTGTTTCGGGCGCGATCAATTGAGGAATTCGCCAAAATACTCAAGTGCGAAGTGCAGCCTGCGCGTCGCCGAGGTCGGCCGCACGGGCGCGACTCGGCAGCCGATCTCGCAACCGGCCACCCAACAACACAATGATTTCAAGTCACTCGATTGGGTCGCTAGGCCGTTGGACGGTTGTGCAGGTGGGCGGCCCGCGACGCCATGCGCTCGGCGCGGGCCAGGGCCTGGACCATGCTCGTCGGGTCCGCGGTGCCGCGGCCGGCAATGTCGTAGGCGGTCCCGTGATCGGGCGACAGGCGCGGAATCGGCAGTCCGCACGTCAGGTTGACGGCGTCGTGGAAGTGCACGGTCTTGAGCGGACCCAACGCTTGATCGTGGTACATGCACAGCACGGCATCGAAGCGCCCGTTCATGGCGCGGTAGAACACCGTGTCGGCCACGTGCGGCCCCTCGGCGTGTACCCCCGCATCGCGGAGCATCTCCACGGCGGGTACGATGATGCGTTCTTCCTCGTCGCCCAGGCGGCCGCCTTCGCCCGCGTGCGGGTTCAAGGCACAGATCGCCAGGCGCGGTGCGCTCAGCTCCATCCAGCGCGTCAGAGCGTCCACCGCCGCCAGCGCGCAGTCCACGATGCGCTGGGTCGACAGGGCCGCCGCCACGTCTTTGAGGCCGATGTGCGTGGTCACCGGCACCACCCGCAAGCGCGGTCCGGCGAGCATCATGGCAAAACGCTTGGCGCCCAGGCGGTTGGCCAAGAATTCGGTCTGGCCAGGCGGCCGCGGCGTCAGATGGTCGAAGATGCTTTTGGGCACCGGGCCGGTGACCATCGCGTCGATCTCG
>JACRCU010000565.1 GCA_016218865.1 Deltaproteobacteria bacterium
ACAGCGGCGCGTCGGCGGCGGCATAGGGCTTGCCCTCCAGGCGCATCAGCAGGCCGCGCACCTGACCCTGGAGCATGGCGCAGCGGCCGCGCAGCTCGGCGACCCGACCCTTGGCGGCCAGATAGCGCGTGTCGGTGGCGCTGTAGTTGGCGGCCAACGCCAGCTCGGCCTCGGCCGCGGCCAGGTCGTGGGCATTCAGGTGGCGGTTGGCCGCGTCCACGTGGGCCAATTGCGCCGAGCTGCCGGCCGCCTGCAACTCTTCGCGCCACTGCGGCGCCAGCGGGCTGTCCGGCTGTTCGGCCAGCAGTTTCTTCAGGCGCGCGGCCTTGGTGTCGGCGCTTTCGTCGTCGGCCGGAGCGACCTCGCCCTGGGTGGCGATGGGACCGGCGCAAGCGGTGGCGCCGAAAGCGGCGGCAGCCAAGGCGCCCCAGCGGCACAGCCAGTTCGACCAAGCCTGCCGGCGCGGCCGTTTGGCCGTAGAAATCGCGGGCCAGCTTCGTGCATCGTTCGTGCGCATTTTCTGCCAGTTCATGTCGACCTCGCAGGTAGTGTAGCCGAATGCACCGCCACAGTGCAGCGATGCAGCCGCATTTGCTTACAATCCTTTTTGGAGATTGTAAGGAGCTGTACAAAACTGCGCGCGGATTGGCGACTGGTTCACAAGTAAGCATGGCCGCGCTACCCTGCCGGACTCGCGGCCCAGGTGGGCCCTGATGGCGCCATGCTGAAAGTTGCTCTGCCCAAAGGCCGGATTGCCGAGAAAGTGTTGTTGCTCATGGCCGATGCCGGCCTGCCCGTGCAGATCCCCGAGCGAGGCTACCGGCCCGATTGCGCCGATTCCCGCCTGCGCATGAAGATCCTGAAAGCCCAGAACATCCCGGCACTGGTGGCGCTGGCGTCGCACGACATCGGCTTTACTGGGCGCGACTGGGTGGCCGAGAACGACGCCGACGTGGTCGAGCTGCTGGACCTGGGCTTCGATCCGGTGCGGATCGTGGCGGCGGCGCCGGCCGACTGCGACGAAGCCGAGCTGCTGGCGCGGCCGCGGCTGGTGGTGGTGAGCGAGTACGAGTCGCTGACCCGGCGCTGGCTGGACGCGCGCGGCGCCCGCTACCACTTCATGCGGTCGTACGGCGCGACCGAGGTCTTTCCGCCCGAGGACGCCGACCTGATTGTCGACAACACCGCCTCGGGGCGGACGCTGGTCGAGAACAACCTGAAGATCCTGGATACGCTCCTGCGGTCGACCACCTGCCTGGTGGCCAACAAGCAGGCGCTGGACGATCCCGAGAAGCGCCGCGTCATCGACGAGCTGCTGCTGCTGTTCCGCGCCGTGCTCGATGGCCGCCAGCGGGTGCTGCTGGAGATGAACATCGACGAGGCGCGGCTGGCCATGCTGGTGCAGGCGCTGCCGTGCATGAAAAGCCCCACGATCTCGAAGCTGTATGGCGAGTCCGGCTTTGCGGTGAAGGTGGCGGTGCCCAAGAACCAGGTGGCGACGCTGCTGCCGGAGCTGAAGCGCCTGGGCGCGACGGACATCCTGGAGACCGGCATTCGCAAGGTGGTGGCCTAGGTGGCGGCGGGCAAGCTGGCGACGCGCTTTGATCTTGCTGGGGTGCAGGCCTACCGCATCCCGGATCGCGAGCGCGCCGGATTGCTGCGCCTGGACGTGAACGAACACGCCGTGGGCGCGGCGCCCGAAATCGTACAGGCGGTGCGCGAGGAGCTGACCGGCGAACGGCTGGCCACGTACCCCAACTACGGGGCCTGGCACACGGCGGCGGCGCGCTACTTTGGCGTGCAGCCCGAGCAGGTGACGTGCACGGCGGGCGGCGACGAGGCCATCAAGGCGATCTTCGAGGCGTTTTTGCTGCCGGGCCGGCCGGTGGTGATGCCCGAGCCGGGCTTCGACATGTTTGCGCTCTGGGCGCAGGTCTACGGCTCGCCGCTGCGGGGCGTGGCGCTGAAAACCGATTTCACCTTCGACGCCGACGCGTGGTTCGCCGCCCTGGACGGCGAGGTGGGGCTGGCGATCCTGACCACGCCGAACAACCCGACCGGGACGCTGGTGCCGCCGGCGGTGATCGATGCGACCCTTCAGAGGGTGCAGTGCCCGGTGCTGGTCGACGAAACCTATATCGAGTTCGTGGGTTCCAGCGTGGCGAGCTGGGTCGAGCGCTACCCGCACCTGCTGGTGGTGCGGTCGTTCTCCAAGGTCTACGGCCTGGCCGGGCTGCGGGTGGGCGCGGTGCTGGCCCAGGCCGAAAATATCCAGACGCTGCGCAAGCTTTTGCCCCCCTTCAACGTGGCGCGGCCGGCGATCGCGGCGTCGCTGGCGGCGATGCAGCACCCGGACCTGCTGGCCGAGCACGTGGCGAACATCGCGGCGACGCGGGCGGAATTTGCCGCGCAGCTGCAGGGGCTGGGCGCAGAGGTGGGGCCGCTGCACGCCAACTTCGTGCTGGCGCGGCTGGGCGAGCGGGCGAGCGCGGTGGTGGCGGCGCTGGCGGCCGAGGGCATCCTGGTCCGCGATCGCAGCCAGACCCACCCGACGACGCGGGGTTGCGTGCGCATCGGCCTGGGCTCGCCGCGGCAGATGGCGCGGGTGGTGGCGGCGCTGCGCAAACACCTGCAGCCGGCCCCCAGGTTGCGGGCGCTGGTGTTCGATATGGACGGGCCGCTCGTCGACACGGCGCGCTCGTACCGGGTGGCGATCGTCCAGACTGCCCAGGCGCTGCTGGCGCGCTACGGGGCCCCGGCGGCGGTGGTGGCGCAGGCGAACCTGGAGGCGGTGGAAAAGCTGAAGCGGCGCGGCGGCCTGAACAACGACTGGGACTGCTGCCACGCGCTGGTGCAAGAGCTGGGCGGCGCGGTGGCCTATGACCAGGTGGTCGAGACGTTCCAGAGCCTGTACTGGGGCGACGACGGCGATGGCCTGATTCAGGAAGAAGAATTCTGCGTGCCGGCTGAGCTGCGCGCGCGGCTTCGGCAGCGCTACGCCACCGCCATCGTCACGGGCCGGCCGCGGGTCGAGGCGCTCCGTGCGCTGGAAATCGCGGGCGCCACCGATACTTGGGCCCCGGATCGTGTCGCAGCGATGGAAGATGGGCCCAACAAGCCCGCGCCGGACGGCATCTTGCGGATGCTGGAGCACCTGGGCGTGGCCGCGGCGGAGGCGGCGTACCTGGGCGACTCGGTGGACGACATGCGCGCGGCGCGGGCCGCCGGGGTGCGAGCGGTGGGCGTGCTGCCGCCGCAGGCGACCTGGACCGACGGGCTGTGCGAGCGGCTGGTCGAAGCGGGCGCCGAGTGGGTTTTTGCGAGCGTGGGCGAGGTGATGCAATGGCTGGAGCAGTAGCAGCAGACGGCGCGGCCCGGCAGGCCGTGGTCGAGCGGATCACGAGCGAGACGCAGATCCGCTGCACCGTGAACCTGGACGGCGTGGGCAAGTCGCAGATCACCTGTCCGATCGGCTTCTTTGGCCACATGCTGGACGCGCTGACCCGCCACGCGCACCTGGACCTGGAGCTGCACATC
>JACRCU010000056.1 GCA_016218865.1 Deltaproteobacteria bacterium
CTGGACCATCACCGTCAACGCCTACAACAGCAGCGCCAACGCCAAGGCCCGGGTCCGCTATCGCTTGGCCACCTGGCTGTCGACGGACGCCGCGGGTACCGTCATCAAGGACTGGACCTCGGACACCCAGGCCTGGGGCACGACCAATCCAGGTACACCGCTGTCGATCACCTTTGCCGGCGGCGCCGCGACGCTGACGGCCGGCGATGCCCTGATCCTGGACATGGAGATCGAGAGCAATACAGTTGTTACTGGCGGCAATTACACGATGGCCTACGTGTTCGGCGCCACGGCGGCGGGCAATCTGCTCATGCCCACCACCCTTGGCTTCAGCAAGACCACGAGCACCGCCGGCGTCAGCCACGGTGTCTACACCTACAGCGGCCGGCACCGCGCCAGCAGCACCGACGAAAACCTGGCATATATCGCGGCCAACAAGCACGTGGAGTGCGAGGACTGCCACAATCCGCACGCGGCCACGGCGGGTATCCACGCCCTGAAAACCAATGCGGTGTCGGGCACGCTGACCGGCGTGAGCGGCGTGGCCGCCACCTGGGGCACTACCACCAACTGGACGACCGCATCGTCGTACAGCCTGGGCACGGCCACCAAGGAGTACGAGATCTGCTTCAAGTGCCACTCGAGCGCCAATACCAACTTGGCGACCTGGAACGCCAACTGGACCGACGTGGCGCGCGACTTCAGCCCCAAGAACCGGTCGATTCACCCGGTGACCGTCGCGCTGAACGACGCTTCGCGCACCAACGCCGCGACTCCAAAACCGCTGGCGGCCTCGCAGATGGTGGCGGCGTGGAACTCGGTGGGCACGCAGACCATGTACTGCTCGGACTGCCACGGCGAGGGTGTGGCCACACCGGCGGCGCAGGGCCCGCACGGCTCGGCGGTCGCGTTCCTGCTCAAGGGCCCCAACACCAGTTGGCCCAATAACTCGTCGGGCACGTTGGCCAAGTTCAGCGCGATGACCGGCTTGTTCTGCCTGAACTGCCACGCGACCGGTACCAGCAGCAACGGCGTGCACAGCAAGGGCGATCACTCGGGCGCGGCGTGCGTCAACTGCCACTTGCTGGTCCCGCACGGCAGCGGCATGTCCCGCTTGCTTGGCGACAGCGACAGCGCCAATATGCCGGCGCGGCTGGTGTACCAGGGCAACAAGGCCAACATCTGGATCAGCGGCTTTACCAAGGCATCCTCGCCGACCGGCTACTCCAAGAGCAACTGTTCGTCGGCGACTTCGGGCTGCACCACCCACTCCGGCACGATGTCCGAGAACTGGTAGCGGTGTGGCCGAGCCGCAGCTGGCGGGTGGCCGGCGACGGGACGGTACATGGGGCTAGGGCACTGGGGTAGCGCAGTCTGGCGGCAGACCCGGCGGTTGTTGCGCCGTCCGTCGACCATCGTTGCCGAAGTGCTGACCATTGCCGTGGCCTGCGCCGCGATGACGGTGGTGCCCCAGCAGGGCGAAGCGACCGCCCTGGACTTCCACCACTTCGAGGCCGACTGGCCCCGTCTGGCCGGCGTCGTGCAGGCGATCGCCCTGGACCGCGTGACAGAAGCGCCGTGGTTCCTGGCCCTGGTGGCGCTGGCGTCGGCATCGCTGGCGCTGGTGCTGGTCGAACAAGTGCAGCTGCTGCGGCGCGGTTGGGGCCAGCCGGCCGACGAGTGGGCGCTGCGCGGCGCGCCGTTCGAGCTGGAATTCGAGCGTCCGAGCCGAGTTTCGCCCCCCCTGGCGCTGGGCCAGACCGGACGCGTCGGCCTCGCCGGCTCGCCCCTGCTGCACCTGGGTCTGCTGCTGTGCGTGATCGCTGGGCTGGTGCAGATGGTGGTCGCGCACTCGGCCGTGGTCGATGTGGTAGAGGGCGAGACTCTGGCCGCCGGGGTCGCGGACCTGTGGTCGCGGCAGTGGGCGGGGCCGCTGGCGCCCGCGCTGGCCTTGGACGAGCCGCTGACGTTCCAGAGCCTGCGCGACGAGCGCTACCCTTCTGGCGCCCTCAAGGAGCTGGCTGCGCGGGTCCGCTTGGGTCAGGGGGCGGCGAGCCGCGAGGTCGAGATCGCCGTCAACACGCCGCTGGACCTGGGGGCAGTGCGATTGTACCTGACCTCGATGGGCGGGACGGCGGCGCTGGTCGAAGTGGGCAGCGGCGTCGCCAAGCCCGTCGCCCTGCTGCTGCGGCCCGTGGGCGACGACGCAGAGGAATACAGCGGCGAGGTGGCGGGGATGGAGCTCCACCTGCGGGCCGGCCGCAGCAAGACGGGCGCCATGCCGCAGCAAGTGCACCTGCGGGTCCTGCACGGCGGAGGATTGCGCTACAGCGGGCCGGTCGCGGTGAACGAGGGCGCGGGTTTGGCCGACGGCAAGCGGTTCGTGCTGCGCGACCTGCGGCGGTGGTCGCAGTTCCGGGCCCGGCGCGACGACGCACTAGGGTTGGCCTGGTGCGGACTTGCGACCGGTCTGCTGGGCGCCCTCTTGATCTATGGGGTCAGCCCGACGCTGTGGATGGTGCGCGTGGAACCGCTGGGCGACCGCGATCGGGTGCTGGTGAAGATGAAGCCACTGCGGTTTGCACCCCTGCACCGCGAGCGGTTCGCCCGGCTGGTGCAGCGCGAGGGTGGGCCGGCGCTTGCCCGCGAAGGTGACGCATGAGCAGGCGCAAGTGGCTCCTGGGCAGCATTGCGGTATTGGCGGCAGCGGCCGCGGTCGGCTGGCTGTGGCTCGACCGGGACTCCCTGTCCGACCAGCGCGCCGAGGACCTGGTGCGCGAGTACAACCGCCGCGTCATCGCGGCCTACCGGCAGGCCGATCCGATCCGCGTCGAAGGCGTGACCGGTCCGGCCGAGGCCAAGAAACTAGCTGGATTGATTGGCGCCAAGGCCGACGCGGGGCTGACGCTGGACGCCGAACTGCTGGACCTGCAGGTGACCGCCACCCACCGCGACGAGCCCGGCGTGCAAGTCGACACCGCCGAGCGCTGGCGCTACGTCGATCGCCGCATCGGCGACGGCAGCGTGCAGGGCGCCCCGTCGCAAGATCGCTACACCATGCGCTATTTCTTGGTGCGCAGCGGCGAGCGCTGGGTGGTCGATCACATCGCCTTCGTGGACCCGCCGGTGGTGGGCCGCGCCGCCGAGCCCGCTCCGCCCGCCCACAAGGAGACCAAACCATGACCTTCCTGGAGATCGACTACGCGCTGCATTGGACCGCGGTGGCGCTGTACATCCTGGCGACCATTGCCTTTGCCCACAGTGTGGTGTTCGACCATCCGCACCGCGCCCGCTACGGCTCGTGGCTGGTTTGGGCGGGTCTGGTGCCGCACACCGCGGCCCTGGTGGTGCGCTGGCAGCACTCGGGGCACGGTCCGTACATGCTAAAGTACGAGGTCCTGTCGTCGAACGCCTGGATCA
>JACRCU010000566.1 GCA_016218865.1 Deltaproteobacteria bacterium
AGTACGTGCCATAGATTTCTGGTTTCTTCCCCGCAAGGGCCGGCTTGGCGCGGAGCTTGAAGAGCACGGGCGTCGAGTCCCCCGCAGGCAGCAGCGTCGACTTGGCCAGCGCGCTGCCGAGGAGGTCGAAACCCGGCGCCGTCACAGCCACATCCAGTTCCCACGGGCCGCCGGGCGGATCGAGCTGGAGTTGCAGCTTGCCCTCGGCGGTGACCTGGCCGGCCTTGACCTGGACGTCTGGGGTAATCTTGGTCTCGGTGAGCGAGACCTGGAGCGCGAATTCGCTGCCAGCGTCGACACTTTCGGGGCCTTCCACGGTCGGAAAGCGCTCGACGGTTTGCGTCTTGGGAACGGTGCCGCCGCCAGTCCGCCCGCCGAGGCCGCCCGCACCCGAGCCGTAGCCGCTCCCCGAGCCGCTGCCGCCACCGCGACCGATGGTGCCGATGTTGCCGAGGCCGATGGTGCCTTCGCCCGAGCCGCCGCCGCCCTTGCCGGTGCCGCTGAGGCCTAGACCGCCCAGGCCGGAGCCGCCCATGCTCCCGCTGCCGTTGCCGCGGCCACTGAACAGATCGGCGAGCTTGCCGCCGCCTGATTTGGCAGACGAGGAGGCACTTTTGTCGCCTTTGGCCGGCGGGGGCGGACAGGTGTCCCGCACCTCGCCGCGCGAGAGGTCGCCGCCGCCATGGCCAAGGCAGCGAAACTCCAAGACCCGCGCCGAGTAGGCCCCCACTAAGACGGCGCAGCCTTTGGCCTCGAAGCGCGCGACGCCGTGGACGTCGGCCTTCCGGGCGAGACCGGGTGTGTGGCCTTCGTTCCGCGCCTGGCGCTCGGCGGCGGCCGCCAGCGTCCCGGGGGTCGCGTCCTTGGCCAAGGGGACGACCACGACCGCGACGCCGTTGGCGCCTTGCCGCAAGCCCACCGCCTTGCCCGCGAAGGCGAATTCGCTGGGCGCGCTCGCGCTGACTGCCAACTGCTGCGGAGCCTGCCCTGGCTGCCGGAGCGTGACGCGCCCTCCCGCAGTGACCAGCGTTGCGCCTTGGCCCAAATCGACCGGGTCGGCCTTGCCCAGACACTGCCACGAGTCGGCCGACACTGCACCAGCCCCGACCGCCAGCGTCAGCTGGGCGACCGCGAGGGCAAGCAGCATGCGTTGGATGGGGGCGGGCATCGGGCTCCAGAGGGGGCGCAGGCCGTGCAGCCAAGCCTCACTTTGCGCCGGTTCCACCGCGCACACAAGCGCCCACGCGCCGACTCGCAGTGGCAGCCATTTTCTACTGCCTGTTTCGCATAGGGATTGGTGCGCGGAGCCGCAGGCCGAGGCCGGCTCCGGCAGGCGTGGCCAACGGTGGGAACCGCCGCGGGCGCCAGACTCGCGCAGGTGGGGCGGCGATCATGACCGATCGCGGTTCGGGAGCCCGGCGCGCCGTGGCAGCCATTTTCTACGTGCTGAATTTCCACAGGTTCCTTGCTGCAGGGCGAGTTTCGCGGTCTGTCCGCAAGAAAAACCGCGGCAAAAGTCGCCCCCGGATCGATCAACTTGCGGGGACAGGTGCGTCCCCGCCGAGGCGACAATGCTCCGTTGGTACCGCCCAGATCTTGTGCACGAAGTCACGCTGCGAACCATCGATGGCCGTTGGTGGTTCGATGCCGGCAACCCCACTATGCGCAGTGAGATACTGGGCGCACTTGCCGCGGCCCAGCGCAGGACGGGCGTCCGGATCCACGCGTTCACGGTCATGTCCAATCACTACCATGCGCTCTACTCGTTCGACCACCCGGAGCAGTTTGCGGCGTTCCTCTGCCACTTCCACGCGGCGCTAGCGCGGATCGCGAACCGGTACTGGCAGCGGCGTGGCCGGGTTTGGGACGGTCGCGCCGTAGTCATCCCTGTCGCTGGCGACCCCGAATCGCAGCTGCAACGGCTCGAGTACTTGTTGGGTCAGAACGTCAAAACGGGTGCCGGTGCCCATCCGCGCGATTGGCCCGGCGCTTGCGCCACGCCGTGGCTTCTGGAAGGAACGCCGCTGGTTGGCAGCCACCGCGACCAGACGGCGATCGCGCTGGCGAGCCGCAACGGCCACGACGCGGGTGACGTGGCGAACTACTGCGAGGATGTGACGGTCGCGATGACCCCGCTGCCCTGTTTCGCCGGCCGGCCGGACCACGAGTGGCGGGAGCAGGTGCGGGAGTTGGCTGACGCCGTCGCCGAGCGCCACGGAGCGGTGCCGACGGAGGCCGGCGCGTGCGACCGCGAGTGCAGCCAAGCCACGAACCGCGTGGACGCCGGCCGTTTCGGGGATGTGCCGAGCGAGTTGAGCGAGCAGGCGGAGCAGGCGCGCACCTCGGCCTCGCCACAAACGCGTGCGGTCAAGCTGGCGCACGCCGCGCACACGGCCGACCGGCTCAAGCTGGCCGAAGACCGCCGAAAGTTCGAGCAGGAGTTCCGCGACTGTGCCCGCCAACTGCTGGCGGAGTCTCGACTGGCGGCCCAGGGCAAGCTCGCCCGCCTGGTCGAATTTCCCGCCTGGAGCTTTCCGCCACGCCAGCCGTCGTGTCCTCGCTGGTCCAACCGCGAAGCAAAACCATACAATTTCAGCGAGTAGAAAATGGCTGCATTCGTGTCTACCAGGCCCGTCGGAGTTCGACGAGCACTTGGTCATCCGCCGCGAGCATCCCGCCCAGCGTGTTGCTGGGGCCGCCCTGAACGATGGCGCCGAGCCCCGCCCGCCAGCGCTCGGCGAACTGGTAGGTCAGCCGCGGCGCCAGGGCCCAATCGCGGAGCGAGATACCATAAAAACCAGCGATTTGGGCGGTCCAGTCTTCGGCCTCGCCCAGCCGCGCCAGGGCCCCAGCCGTCAGGCGAAGGGTGTGCCGAGCCGCCAGCAGCAGGGTCCGGTCCCGCGGCGCACCATAGGCCCAGTCCCAGGTCAGCTCGCCGAGCAGGGTCACCCGGCCGCCGACGCCATGCTCGAGCCCAGCGCCAGCCTGCACCATCCCGCTCAGGACGGGCTGAAACTGCGTGTCCAGCAAGACCTTCTGGTCGGTCCAGGCGGCGTCGGCCCGCACCACCCAGCCGTCGGCGATCTCCCACTGCAGCTCGCCGCCCAGCAGCGCCCGCCGATGCCACGTCGCACGCGCCAAGTCGGCCCACGTCTTGCCCTTGGCCCGCGCAGCCGCGGCGGCGAAGTCGGGTTCCGCGTACAAAGCGACGAGTTTTGTCGCATCAAAGCCCGCCGCGTACGAGCGACTGAGGAGGAGCGCCAGGTCAGGGTCCAGGTGCAGCTCGGGCATCCTGTCCCACAGCCACAGCGCCGTGAGCGCCACGTCGGCCTGGCCCGCCTGGGTCGACCAGCGCAGGCCCACCGAACCATCCAGGGGCGTGGCCGAGGGCGGCGCCAGCGCCAGCATCAGCGACTCGGACAGGCTCCGGTCCAGCCGCAGATCCATCCCGCGCAGCTGCGACGCGAGCACCGCCGGCAACTCGGGCCCCAATCCCGGCCGCACCATCGCCGCGTCCGTCGCGAACGGGCTGAAGCGGTGCTGCTCGAAGAACGGCAGGAAGAGCGCGTCCAACTGGCCGGGCCCCAGGGGCGCTTCCAGCCTGAGCATCGTCGCGGGCAGCAGCGGCGGCTCATCGGGCGCGGCGAGCATCCCGGCCAGGCCCTGCGAGAAGTCCATCGGGCACACCACCGCGAACGGACTCTGCAGTTCCAGGCCGCCCCAACGGACCACGTCGCGCCCCACCGTGAGCGCCAGCGCCCCCCAGTTCGCTCGCAGATTCGCCTCGCGCAGGTCCGCCACGGCGTCGTAGCGGACACCGAAGTCAGGCCCCTTGCTGGTCCACGCGGGCGTCCAGGCCCCCGGGCGATGCCCCACCGAGGCCCGATGCCCAAGGCGCCCAGCCAGGTGCACCCGCAACGCAGCGCTCACGGGGTGCTGCACGTCCAGGTCGAGCCGGTTGCGCTGCACCAGGACGTCCTCGCCCGGGTCCTCGGCGGCGCTGTCGACCCCCAGGGTGGCAGTCCACGCGGCCGAAAACAGCGTGGGCGCGAGGGCCGCCGTTGGGGTCGGCTCGCCCGGCAGCCCTTCCCCGGCGCGCACGGGTGCGCTCAGGGCAAGCCCCAAGGCAAGTACCAGCGCCTTCAGCCATTTTACCGCGGCTCCCGTCACCGTCTTCCGCTCCAGCCGTGCCATCCAGGCCACTGTACCACGCCGCTCGACCCGCCGCTGCAGTTCGGCGACACTCGCCCGGCGCCCGAGCAGCGACGCCAGGAACTGCCCATGACCGATACCAAAGCTGCCGAGCGCGCCGCTCGCCCAATGCCCCGCCTTGCGGACCGGGGCGTGGTCGCCATCGGCGCACCCCGGCGTCCCCTCTCGGACCTGTACCATGCGCTCATGACCGTGCGCTGGCCGGCCATGCTGGGCCTGATCCTGATCTGGTACCTCCTCTTGAACCTTGTCTTCGCACTGCTTTACGTGCTCGGCGGCGACTGCATCCAGGGCGCGGAACCGGGGTCCTTCCCGGATGCTTTCTTCTTCAGTGTCCAGACCTTCGCCACCATCGGCTACGGCGCCATGGCGCCCACCACCACCTATGCCCACGTGCTCGTCACCAGCGAGGCGTTCGTCGGCATGCTCACCGCCGCGGTCGCCACCGGCCTCATCTTCGCCAAATTCAGCAAGCCCACGGCGCGCGTCATCTTCGCCGACACCGCGATCGTCGCGCCGCGCAACGGCGTGCCCCACCTCATGTTCCGCCTCGCCAACCAGCGCGGCAACCAGATCGTCGAGGCGCGCCTGCAAGTGGCCCTGGCCCGGTGGGAGCGGACCCAGGAGGGCGAGACCATGCGCCGCTTCCACGACTTGGAGCTTGTGCGCCAGCAGAGCCTCCTCTTCGTCTTGACCTGGACGGCGATGCACCCGATCGACGACCGCTCGCCCCTCCACGGCGCGACGGCCCAAAGCCTGATCGAGGAGGGCGCGGAGCTCGTCGTCTCGTTCGTCGGCCTCGACGAGACCATGAACCAGACCGTCCACGCGCGCTGGTCCTACCGACCCGACGAAATCCGCTGGAACCACCGGTACGCGGACATCATCGCCGTCCTGCCCGACGGGCGGCGCCAGATTGACTACCGCGTCTTCCACAACACCGCGCCACTCTGAGGCCGATGCAGCCATTTTCTACTGCTTGAAATCACAGCAAATCCGTCCAATGCGGATCGGAAAGCTCGGCAATTCTCCGGGCCCGAACCGGGGTCCCCGCCGGATTCTCGCCCGTTGCAGAACGGGTCAGTCCTGCCGTCCATGCGCGAATCCGGTGGGGTGGGGAACCGGGGTCCCCGCCGGTTTCTCGCCCGTTGCAGAACGGGTCAGTCCTGCCGTCCATGCGCGAATCCGGTGGGGTGGGGAACCG
>JACRCU010000567.1 GCA_016218865.1 Deltaproteobacteria bacterium
ACGATGAAGGTCTTGTCGTGCGAGCCGTACTCTTCGGCCTTTTGCGCCATCAGGCCCACGTTGGGCACGCTGCCCATGGTCGACGGGTCGAATTGTCCATGCTTCTGGCAGTCTTCGATCATCACTTGGTAGATAGTGGCGTAACAGCGGTCGGGCACCATCGCCACCGTGTCCTGCAACTTGTCCTGAGCGTTCCACATCTTGCCGCCGTCGCGGATGACGTTGGGCATCGACGCGTCGACAATGACGTTGTTGGGCACGTGCAAGTTGGTGATGCCCTTGCTGGAATCGACCATCGCCAGCGCCGGTTGCTCGGCATAGACCGCGGCGATGTCCGCCTCGATCTCGGCCTTCTTGGCCGCCGGCAGCAGCGCCAACTTGTCCAGCACGCCCTGCAACCCGTTGTTCACGTTGGCGCCGACCGACTTCAGCGCCTCGGCGTGCTTGTCCAGGGCCTTGGCGTAGAACACCGAGACCGCGTGGCCGAACATCACCGGGTCCGAGACCTTCATCATGGTCGCCTTCAGGTGCAGCGACAGCAGCGTGCCCTCGTCCTTGGCGCGCGCGATCTCTTTGGCATAGAACTTGCGCAGTTCCGCGACGCGCATCACCGCCGAGTCCAGCACTTCGCCGGCCTTGAGCGGCAGCGACGGCTTCAGCACCGTGACCGCGCCGTCGTCGGCGACCAGCTCGATGCGGACTTCGGTCGCCTTGTCCAGCGTGACCGAAGTCTCGCTGCCGTAGAAGTCGCCGGTGTCCATGTGGGCAATGCGCGCCTTGCTGCCCTCGGTCGGCCAGGGCTTCATCATGCGGTGCGGGTTTTTCTGGGCGAACTTCTTGACCGAGGCCGAGGCGCGCCGGTCCGAATTGCCCTCGCGCAGCACTGGGTTCACAGCCGAGCCCAGCACCTTGGCGTAGCGGGTCTGAAGCGCCTTCTCGGCGTCGGTCGTGGGGTCCTCGGGGTAGTTCGGCACCGCGTAGCCCTTGCTCTGCAGCTCCTTGATCGCCGCGATGAGCTGGGGCACCGACGCGCTGATGTTGGGCAGCTTGATGATGTTGGCCTCGGGCTTCTTGGCCAGCTCGCCCATCTGGCTCAGGTAGTCGGGGATGCGCTGCCCGGCGGTCAGATTCTCGGGGAAGGTCGCCAGGATGCGGCCAGCCAGCGAGATGTCCCAGTCCTCGACGGCGATGCCGGTGCCCTTGGTGTAGGCCTGCACGATGGGCAGGAGCGCGTACGAGGCCAGAGCGGGCGCTTCGTCGATGTGCGTCCAGATGATCTTCGAAGGAGTCATGTGAATTCCTGCGTGTGCACAGAGTCCGTGCGATGGATCAACGCGATAGTCGCGTTCGAGTGCGGGGCGAGACGTGCGGTACGCCCACCACCCCCTGCGGGCCGACTCGGCTCGCGCGCTGCCTCATAGTGGAAATCGCCCCGCTTGCCAACCGGCGCGCGTCCCATCCGTGTCACGGCGCGTCACGGCCGAGGCGGGAGCCGCGGTCAGGTATGGGTGATCTCGCCCTGCTGCTCGGGGAATTTACCTTGGATATCGCGGTAGAACGCGGCGATCTTGGCGAAGTCGGCCTCCAAGTCGCCGCTCGGGTAGATGCACGGCCCAAAGCCGCCCACCTTCTTGGTGTAGTCCAAGAACCCCAGCTGAATCGGCACGTTCGCCTGCACCGCCATGTGGTAGAAGCCGGTGCGCCAGCGGCCCGCCTTCGAGCGCGTGCCCTCGGGCGCGATCGCCACGATCATCCGGTCCGCCTTGCGGATCGCCTCGGCCACCTGCCCGGACTGGTTCTGCCCGGCGCCGCGCACCACCGGAATGCCGCCGCCCCAGCGCGCCAACTTGCCGAACGGCGGGCGAAACAGGCTGTCCTTGCCGACCCAGTGCACCTCGAAGTCCAGTGCAAAGGCGATCTCGAGCATCACCACGAAGTCCCAGTTCGAGGTGTGCGGCGCGCAGACCAGGATGAACTTGGGCTCGCTGGGCAGGTCGCCCTGCAGGGTCCAACCCCCGTTGCGCAATAGGGCTTTGCCTGCCCCGCGCCGCAGCCGACCGCGCAGGGACGTGCGGAGCGAGGGCGTACAGGCGGGGCTGACGGCGGCGGGCGTGGCGGCGGCGGATTGCAGGTCGGTGGCGCGGTCGGTCATCGGGTCCCCCGGGGCAGGCGCGCAGCATAGCACGCGGCGGGGGGCCGGCAATCGCAGGCTGCCGGCCGTGCGGGTCGGCGTTCTGGCGGTCGCCGGGTTGTTTTTGGCTCCCGCCGCGAGGAGCAGGAGGGCCGGGCTGCGGCGCGGGAACCCTGTGGTGGGTCCGGCTGCCGGGGGTACTCCGTTCGCACGGTTGTGATGCAGCTTGGCCGCGGTTGCGCTGTCACAGGATCGCCACCGTGCTCGGACAGTTGGGCCCGCGGCGATCGAACAATCCATCCAAGATACAGCAAGTTGCTGCAGGTGTCCGGCCCCCGTCGCAGCCGTGGGCGGCGTTGACGACCTGGAGCCCATGCGCGATGGTGCCGGCCGAGTACTTGGTTGCGCCCAGGGTTTTGTGGCCAGCGCGCAGGTGGATTCCAGAGCACGCTAACGCGGTTCCCGCGCGTGGGATCGCCGCATCGCGGAGGCAGGCCATGCAGGCCACGGACGTTGAACGGGCCCCGGCGGCCCCAGCCACCACAGCGATGCGCTGCGCCCAGCCACGGCCAACGCCGGCCAGGCTGAGCAAATATGCCGTAGGAATCGCAACTTTGCTGTTGACAGCTTGCGGCAGCGGCGCAACGGCGCACAGCACAACCGCAACGGCCGACGCGGCGGACAGCGACACTGCGTCGACCTTGACCGACAGCGCGGCCCAGGACGATGTGGAAGTCGCTGGTACGCCAGAAGAAATCGGCGCGCCGGATCTGTCTGGCGGCGACGTGGAGCCCGACCCTGGCGACGACGATGCCGCACCCGATGCCACACCGCCCGCGTGCAAACCCACGGCCTGCGCCGACGGCAACCCGTGCACGCAGGACGACTGTTCGGCAACCACTGGAGAGTGCACGCATTTACCGCTCGACGGCACCCCGTGCAGCGACAGCGACCCGTGCACCGTCAACGAGTCGTGCGCTGGCGGCACCTGCACGGCGAGCCCAAATCAAGCGGACAACCTGTGTGACTGCTACAATTCCAAGGACTGCGAGAAGTACGACGACAAGAAACTGTGCAACGGTCAAATGTATTGCGACACGTCCGTGGCACCGTTCAAGTGCAAGCTGAACATGGCACCGGCCGCCAAGTGCGACCTGCTGCCACCCAAGCCGTGCTTCGAGCACGTGTGCGCGGAAGTGCTTGGCCCCGCTGGCGAGTCGACCAGCACGACCTGCGTGACTGTGGCCAGCCAAGGCGGGTCGTGCGACGACGGCAACAAGATGACGACCGGGGACTATTGTTCGGCTGGCAAGTGCATGCCCGGCACGTACACGGCGCCGTGCAAAGTGACGGCCGACTGCGCGGTGTACGAAGACGGCGACCTGTGCAACGGCACCCTGTTCTGCAACCAGGCCAAGGCGGAGTGCCAATGGAACCCGGCCACGGAACTGGTCTGCCCCACGGTGGACAACTCGGTCTGCGGCACCACGGTGTGCGAGCCCAAAACAGGTAAGTGCGTCATGAAGTTTGCACCCCTGGGCACGCCGTGCGAGGACGGCGTGGCGTGCACCACGGGCGAGACTTGTGTACAGGGCGACTGCGAGCCGAGCGCCAACACTTGCCCGTGCGCCCAAGACAGCGACTGTGCGAGCAAAGAAGACGGCGACGTGTGCAACGGCACACTGTACTGCGACAAGGTCTCTGGGACCTGCAAACTAAACCCCAAAACGGTGGTGACGTGCCCCACCGCGCAAGACACCGCCTGCAAGAAGAACGCGTGCAACCCCGCGACCGGTGTGTGCGCCATGGCGAACGTGGCCACCGGCACGGACTGCGACGACGGCAACTCCTGCACGCTGAACGAGAGTTGCCAAGCTGGGCAGTGCCTGGCCGGTCCGGTCAACGTGTGCGAGTGCATGGCCGACGTGGACTGCGTCAAGAAGGAAGACGGCAACTTGTGCAACGGCACCCTGTACTGCAACAAAGCTGCGGGAACATGCCAAGTCAACCCGGCCACGGTGGTCAAGTGTGCCACCGTGGACGACACGAACTGCGCCGCGGCCAAATGCAATCCGATCTCGGGCAAGTGCGGCTTGGTGCCCGTCCCCAATGACACGGCATGCGACGACGGCAACTGGTGCACTGCCGGCGACGCGTGCCAGGCCGGCCAGTGTGTGCCGGGCACCTCGACCTGTTCGTGCCAAAAAGACAGCGACTGCAAGGACGACGGGGACTTGTGTAATGGCGTGCCCTACTGCGACAAGACCAGCGGCACGCCCACCTGCAAGCTGAACCCGGCCACCGTCAAAAGCTGCCCCACGGTCGACGACACGCCGTGTTTGCAGACCAAGTGCGAGGGCAAGACCGGAGCGTGCAAGAAGACTCCTGTCAACTACTTGCAGTCCTGCAGCGACGACAATCCGTGCACCGCCGGCGACACCTGCGACGCCAGCGGCCAGTGCCAGTCCGGCGTCAAGCTTTGCGAGTGCGAGAACGATGCCGAGTGCGACAAGCTGGACGACGGCGACTTCTGCAACGGCCGCTGGTACTGCGACAAGACCGTGCAGCCGTTCTTTGTGTGCAAACCCAAGGCCAACAGCGCAGTGGTGTGCCCCAAGGTCGACGACACGGTCTGCGCCAAGAACACCTGCCAAGCCAAGTCGGGGTTGTGCGCCTTGGTGCCCACCGGCACGGGCCAACCCTGCGACGACGGCAGCGCCTGCACCAGCGGCGACAGCTGTGCGGTAGGCCTGTGCAGCGGCGCGACGGTCGACTGCGACGACCAGAACCCGTGCACCCAGGAGTCGTGCTCGACGACGGTCGGATGCGTACACACGGCCAACACGGCGCCGTGCAGCGATGGCTCGGCCTGTACCGTGGGCGACCACTGCCAAAACGCCGCGTGCCTGCCCGGCACGGTGACCGACTGCAACGACAACAACCCCTGCACGGCCGACAGTTGCGAGGCCGCGAGCGGCTGCGCCAATCTGGTCGGCCCCACCACCTGCAGCGACGGCGACGCCTGCACCACCGAGGCGTGCGTGGGCGCGGTCTGCGTCAAACAGCCGGTGGTCTGCGACGACGGCAACCCCTGCACCAGCGATGCGTGTGAAGCCAGCAGCGGTTGCTTCCATGCGTCCGCGCCGGGCAGCTGCGACGACGGCGACGCCTGCACCGGCCCCGACGACTGCAGCAGCGGCGCGTGCAACC
>JACRCU010000572.1 GCA_016218865.1 Deltaproteobacteria bacterium
CGAGGTCACCTTCTGGTCGAGCAGGACGCCCGCGTCGCACAGGTCCAGGCCGCTCGCCATCGCGGCCAGGTCGGTGCCGGCCTTGGCGCTGCTGCAGCCGCCGCCGATCGGCTTGGCGGTGGTGGCGGCCTTTTGCGCGCCGCTCTGCTGGCCGGCGGCAAAGGTCTGCTGGTACACGGCGAGCAGGTCGGCGATCTGCTGCAAGTCCGGGTCGTTCCCCAGGTTCTTCTGTGCCGCCGCCACCTCGGCACTGGCCGTCTGCAGGGTCGCCTTGGCCGCCGCACCCGTCTGGCTCTGGGTCGCCTTCAACGCGTCGCAAAACGCCACCACCGCCGCGCCCTTGTCCAGCAAAGGGTGCTTGGCGCCGAGCAATTCGCCAAAGGTGGCACTCCAGGTGGTCGTCATCGCCTTGTGGCTGACCGGGTGCTCCCAGGTGGCCACCACCTCGACCGTCTCGCCGCCGGTCAGGGCATCGGGCGCGCAACTCTGGATGGTCTGGTGGAAAATCATGGTGTCGTTGGCCGCCAGGTGCTGCGGCTCGACTTCGTCCTTGTTCGTCGAGATCTGCTCGCCGTAGAACTGCTCGACCGCAAACGTGGGCGGCAACGTGACCTGGACCTGCACGTTGCGCGCCGCGACCTCCAGGTGCCGCAACAGCGCCTTGGCGAACAGGTCCTGGGCCTCTTGCTGGCTGTCCAGGAACACATACGCACCCTTGCCGGCGTCCGTCACGGCGTTCATCAGCTTGTCGTTGTAATTCCACGGGTCGCCCACGCCGGCGCCCATCAGGTAGATGCCCGTGCCGTCGTCTTTGCCCTGGGCGTTCTTGGCCGCGCTGGCGATGAGGTCCACGTCCTGCTGGCCCACGTTGGCGCCGCCGTCGCTCACCAGGATCACGCGGCTGATGGCGGTGGCCGCAAAGTGCTTGGTCGCCAAGCTGTAGGCGGTCTGGAGGCCCGTGGAGAAGGGCGAGTCGCCGTCGGGCTGCAGCGCCGCGCACAGGGCCGCCAGCTTGCCGTCGTCCTTGCCAGTCATGGTCTTGCCGTCGACCAGCACCTCGACCGCCTTGCCCCAGCGCACCAGCGAAAACGTGTCGCCCTTGTCCAGCGCGGCCACCAGGCCGGTGCAGGCGGCGCGGGCGCGGTCGATGCCGGTGTCGCCCGGCGTGCCCCAGCCCATCGACGACGAGGTGTCGATCGTCAGCACCACCTGGAAGCGCCGCCGGGTCGCTTCGTCGAAATCCGGCGCGCGCACCCCGACTTGCAGGCGGAACGCGCCCTTGGCCTTGTCTTCCGCGCGCAGTTCGGCGGTGACCGCAAGCTGGTCTGCCGGCGCCGGCGGATAGGCAAAATCGTAGTAGTTCAAGAATTCCCAAGGTCGCACCGGCTTGTACGCGTACTGGCCCTGCAGGATCAGGCCGCGCGCGACCGTGGCGCTCGCCATCGAATTGCTGTCGTCGGCCGAGAGGTAGAGCTTGGTGGGCTCCGTGGTGTTGCAGCCCGCGGCGTCCTTGCTGGCGTCGCCTGCCGCGGTATCGCCCGGCTTGGCGTCGGTGGTCGCAGCGGCGTCGGTGCCGCTCTGGCCGCTGGTTGCGCCGGCGTCCATGCTGGGCGCTTCGTTGCCGGGTCCGGGGTTGCCGGGCACGGCGCTCGAGCCGGCGTCGCTGGCGGCCCCACCTTTGCCGCCCCCGTTGTCCGAGGCGCTCTGGTTGCCGCCGTTGCCGTACGAGGTGGCGTCGCTGCCCGCGGTGGTGTCGCCGGCCGCGCCGTTGCCGCCCAGGTTCGAGGTGGTCGAGCCGGGCGCACTCATCTCGTCCGCGCAACCGCCCGCGAGCAAGCAGAGGGCGCCAGCGGTCAGCCACAGGGCGGCGATGGGTCGGGTTCGCTTCAGGGTGCAGGTCATGGCCGTCTCCAAGGTGGGTTCGCAGCCGCGGGCGCTCGCCGGCCGGCTGACATCTGACCTTGCACACAGCGTGCCAGCCGCCCACCGCGCGACGCAACGCGATTCTCGCTGCGACCCGTGTCGAAAGATCCAACACTGTTGATTTTCTCAACAGCTCCGCGCGCAGCTAGAAGCCCAAGATGCCGGGCTGCCGCCGCAGCACCTGCCACCGGCCCGAGAAATCGACCTGCAGCGGCACGATCTGGTCGCCGTCGACCTGCAGCCAGACGTGCTCGGGATCGGCCAGCGGTCGCGGCAAGTGCAGCTCGATGGCGGTGGGCTGGCCGGCGCGATCCAGCGTCGCCACAGTCACTTGCGCGCCGCCCAAGTCGATCACCTGGCCCTCTTGCAAGGGCCGGCTGGCCGCCCGCACCAGGCGCTCGGCTTCGGTCGCCAGCATCGGCGCCTGCAGGGTCTCTAGGCGCAGCGTATCGCTGTCCACGGCGCGCACGCGCACATCCGTGTACGCCATGCACAGCGGCAGCCACAGCGCGGGCGCCGGTTGGCCGCGTGCCAGGCGACTCACGGGCATCCAGGCCACCAGGAGGTCCGGCGACAGCGGCACAATCGCCACCTTGCCACCGGCCGCGGCCATGGCGGGCGCGGCCACCGCGCGGTCAAAGCGCCGGCCGAGCACAGACAGGCCGTTTGCCGTAACGGCAAAGGCCAGCGGCGACACCAGCAGGTGAATCCCGAGCGCCGTGAGCGCCAGCCACCGCAAGCCCGCGACTTCGCTGGGTCCGTGGGCGCGCTGCACGGTCTCGGCCAGCCGCGGCCAGGCCTCTGCGGCCGCCAGGGCCACCGCGGCCGCCATCCCGAGCGACGGCACCAACAGCAGCCGTCCCGCGGCAAAGGTCGCACACGCCGGCACCAGCGCCGCCAAGGACCCCAGCCACAGCCAGGCCAGGTGGCGGCGCTCGTCGCTGCAGACCCGCAGCCAGGCTGCACGCAGCAACCACGCAAAACCGCTGGCCACCGCCGCCCCCAGTAGCGCCAAGGGCACCACCGCCGACGGCACCGCCACCGCGATCTCTACCGGCAGGCGCACCAGGCCACCGCCCAGCAGCGCCGGCAGACGCACCAGCGACTGGGCCACGAAAGCCCGGGTCTCGCCTAGCGGATCCAGGTAGGCGCCCGAGCCGCGCGCCCCGTAGCCCCCCAGCTTGTACAGCAGCAACCAGACCGCGATCGGCGCCGCCAGTGCTGCAACCCGCACCGCGCGCTCGCGACGGCTGCTCGAAGCCGGCTGGGCACCGCCAAGGAACTCGTAGGCCAGCGGCAGGGCCAGCGCCCCCAGCGCAGTCTCGCCACCCGCCAGGCCGAACAGCCACGCCAGCACCGCCAGCGGCGCACCGGGTCGCCAGCGCTGCTCGCGCCACAGCAGCCAGAACTCCACGCCCCACAGGGCAAATGCCGAGGAAACCAGGGCATTGTGGTTCGCCACCCAGGTGACACTCATGGCGTGGCCGTCGTCGACCGCGTAGATCAACGCCGCCAGCGCCCCCAGCCGCGGCCCCAGCGCCCGCGCCAGCAGTCGCGCCGCCGCAGCTACCGTGGCCACGTACAGCGCCACTCCCACCGCGTGCAGCAGCCACGGCTGGTCGAAGGTCGCGCGGTAGCCCAACCAAAGCAGCGCGCTAGACAGCGGCCGCCAAAAGCGCAAGCTCAGATCCGGCGCCGTCCACCAAGGCAGTCCGTGCCCGACCATGAACTGCCAGCGCACCGGATGACCGTCTGCAAAATCAAAGAGTTCTACACCACCCGGATGACCCGGCAGCCGGCCCAGGGCCGCGGCGGCGTGCATGTAGTCGTCGACGAGCCAGCCGGTCGCCAGGGTGGGCAGCGCCAGCAGCAGCGCCGACCACAGTGCCGTGCGCGGCGAGGTCGCCAGCGTCAGGAGCCGGCCCAGCCAGGCGGCCACCGCGCGCTAACTCCGCCGCCGGAAAGAACTAGCTAGCATTGGACCCCACTGCGCGCACAGCGGCGGTCACTGCGGACTGGCCGCGCGCCGGCCGCGGCGGCAGGTCGACCAGATCGGTCAGCAAGCGCGCCACGATGCGCTGCGCCGCCCGGCCATCGCCAAACGGATTCGGACCGCGATGGAACCACTGCGGATCCTCGCCGCGCGCCGCCGCCGCCAGCAAGTCCTCCAGCGCCGGTTCGACCACCGCGGGCTGCAGGCCCACCAGCTGCGCCATTCCCGCGGCCACCACCTCGGGTCGCTCGGTCGAGGTGCGCAACACCAGCAGAGGCTTGCCGAAACTGGGCAGCTCCTCCTGCAGGCCGCCCGAATCGCTCAGGGCGAAGTCGACCTGCTGCATCAGGAACAGCATGGCGCGGTAGGGCAATGGCGGCATCAGGTGCACACCCGGCAGGTCGGCCAGTTGCTCCAGCGCCACCTGCCGCACGGCTGGGTTCAGATGGTACGGGTAGACCAGGTCCAGCTCGGGGTGGCGAGCCGCGACGCGGCGAATCATGGCAAAGAACTCGCCAAGTTGCGGTCCCTGGTTCTCGCGGCGGTGCACCGTCAGCAGCACAAGCGGCCGCCGCTGTCCCCGTGGTCGCCGCGCCAGCGCCTGCGCCAGCTCGGGCGCTTCGTGCGGCAGCAGGCGTTCGGCGTAGTCATTGGGCAGTTTCTTGGTCAGCACCAGCTGCAGCGTGTCGACGATGGTGTTCCCCGTCACCTGTCGCGCCGCCGCCGGCACCGACTCCGCCGCCAACTGCTGGTCGGCATCGCGGGTGGGCGGGAAGTGCCAAGTGGCGATGCGGCCAACCATTTGCCGATTCAGCTCCTCTGGGAAAGGCTGGTCCAGCCGGTAGGTCCGCAAACCAGCCTCGACATGGGCGACCGGAATCTGCCGATAGAAGGCCGCCAGCGCCGCGGCAAACGCGGTAGTCGTGTCGCCCTGCACGACCACGGCACTGGGTCGCTCGCGCGCAAACTGGGCGTCGAGGGCCGTCAAGAGCGCCGCCGTGAGCGAAGCCAGATCCGGCTGCTGGTTGGCGACGCCCAGCTGCCGGCAGTCGGCCATGTCGAACAGCTCGGGAAGGCCGCTCAGCAACTCGCGGTGCTGCCCGGTGAGAATCACCGTAGTGTCCAGCAGTTCCCTGTGCTGACGCAACTCGAGCACCACCGGCGCCAGCTTGAGGTACTCGGGCCGGGTGCCCAAGACGACCGCGATGTGCGGGCGCGCGGAGTGGCGCAGCAGCGTGGTGTCGGACATGGGCAACGGAGACCTCTGAGTGGCGCTTCCGCGCGCGCTGCCGCACCGAAGTGCGTGCGACCGAAGCAGGAGCTTGGCCAGCGCCCGCGTGGACGCAGCCAAGGCAATCCCCTACCGCGGCCGCGGCTGGTAGTGCCGCACATACTCCACGGCCTCGGCCGAGAGGTCGTAGGTGGTGGCGGTGGGATGGGCGATGGTGAACAACGAGAACCCAAGGAACTGCGAGGGCGCGGCCGGCAGACTCTCCAAGTAGGCGGCCAGCAAATGTTTTTGCACGTGCGGATTCGGCGTGGTGCTCGATGCGGGGTCCCAGGGCGTCTGCGCCCCAAAATCGACCGCCGGGCAGCTGAGCTCGCCCAAGAAAATCGGCTTGTTCCAGCGCTTCTGCAGCTGCAGGATTTCGGCCAACACGTTCTGCTTGCGCGCAAACAGGGTGGTCGACTGCAGCGCGGCCTTCACTTCGGCGGCGGTGGGCGCAGCCTGGTCGGTCAGCTCGAAGTAGGCGGCAATGGCGATAACGTCCACAGCACCAAACACGGCATTCTCCAACTTCTTTTGCCAGGCCGCCTGCAGCGACGGCTCCCACGCGGCGGTCACCCACCACTGGGTGCGATACAGGAGCTTGCCGGCGTAGACCGGCCGCAGCGCCTGCACCAGCGCCAGCCAGTCCGCCGTCCGCGGCTCCAAGTGCACCAAGTTGCTGGCGATGTAGAAGCCCCAGGCGTTGGGAAACTGCTTGGCCAGGCTCACCAATGCGCGCTGGTAGGCGGCGAACCAGGCGGAAGGATTGCTGGGGTTCAGGTCGGTCTCGGGCACGTTGCCGCCCGCGATCCAGGGATACGGCTCGATGATCACCTTGGTCGCACCGAGCTGAGCCGCGAGGTGGGTGGCAAAAGCCAGGCTGGCCGGTTCCACGCCTACCTCGGCCGACCGCGCCGAGGGCATGGCCAGCCGCACCGGAATCGTCACCGTGTCCAGGCCCAGCCGCTGGACGTCGCGGAGGACCTTGGCGGTGTCGCCGCGGTTCCAGGCCGAGACGTTGCCCCCTTTGATAAACGTCCAAGTTGCAGCTGGTTCCGCCGCCAACAGCGCCGGCTGGGCCGCGCAAGCCCACGCCAGGCACAGGGCCCACAGCAGCAGCGGCCGCCGCAACCAGGCCAGAGCGTGCAACAGTGCAATCGGCACAGAGGTTTCCTATCGGCGCAGCCTACCTGCGCGGTCACGCTACCGCCCGGCCGCGCCGGTGTCAACGCATACCAACACGCCGCGGCAACACTGGTGAGGCCAAAGGTGCACCCCACCCCATTGGCGCACGGAGGGGTGGCCTGACCGGTCCTGCAACTGGCGAAAATCAGGCGGGGACCCTGCAGCTGGGGCCGGAGAACGGCCAAAGCTTTGCAGGCGAATGGGACGGATTGGGCAAAGACACCTTGGTGGGGCACAGCTTGACGATGGCGGGCTGCCGGGCGCAAAGTCGCCGCGCCCGCGACAGCCGGGCGACGGGCGAGCCCATGTTGCCGCACCACTACCGGACGATCCCCCAAAGCGACCTGCGCCCGCCGGGTTTGCCGTTGCGGCGCGCGCTGTTCCTGGCGGCCTGGCTGCCCCTGTTGGCAGCGGCGCCGGCTCAGGCCGCGCTGACCGATGGCTGGCCGCAGCTCACTTCGGGCGGGCGCAGGGCCCTGCTGACGCTAATGCCCCAGCTGGAGCGCCAGGCCATGCTGCTGGTTGCGGCGGCGGCGGACGAGCGCAAAGCCTGCGAAACCGCGCGCAACAAGGGGCACGGCTGCGGCGAGCCACTGCAAGGGGCGCTGCTCCAGCTGCAGTCGGTGGCGCAGGGCCTGGACGAAATGGGCAAAGCGCTGGGCGAGCGCCTGGCCAGTCCGCCCGCCGCCGAATTGGAAGCCGACGCCCGCGCCTGTGCCGCCAAGGTCGCCGAGGCCTGCCACCGCCAGGCGGCCGACAATGCCAGTCTGGACGCTTTTGCCCAGCTGCGGGTGGTGCCGGCGCTGGAGCGGCTGGCGCGCCTGGCCGCCGAGGCCGACAAGGCCTTGGTTCGCGCCCGCGCCGATCGCGACGCGGACACGCAAAAACTGCCCAAGAAGAAAGAGAAACCCGGCCAGCACGTGCAACTGGAGCCGCCGCTTGCGGTGGGCGCCGATCGCCGCGACGAGCCGCCGCCGCCGCCTCCGCCGCCCAAGGTGTGGCTCAAACAGTGCACGTCGGCCAAGCCCGGCAAGACGGCCAAGGGTCCGCGCGGCGCCGTGTGCGCCGATATCGCCCAGGTGTACGAGCTGCGCAAAGAGCCGGAGAAGGCGCTGGAATTCTGGAAGCTGGCCTGCAAGCAGGGCCATGCCACCGCCTGCGCCAAGTTGGGGCCGCAACCCGGCAAGTAATTCAGGCTCTTGCGAAGTCTGGCGCTTCAGCGCGCGGTTCGGCGGCGGACCAGCAAAGCCACGGCGCCCAGCAAGCCCAAGGCGCCCAACGCGCTGCCGACCGGCCCGGCGCTGCACGAGCTGCCGCCCGAGCTGTTGGTGGTGCCGCTGCCGCTGGTCGGCGTGCTGGCCGTGCTCAGCTCGCACTTTAGGCAGTCGTAGCTGCGGGTGGGCGGCGACGACGAGGCGTCCTTGTCCCAGTGGGCGTAGTCGAGCTTGGTACAGGTCTGGGTGACGCACGAGCCCGAGGCATCGCCGTCGGTCTTGCAGGTGGCGCCGGCCGATTTGCTTTGGCAGCCGGCGGTGTTGGGGGGCGGAATGTCGGCGAAGGCCGGCAGGGCTAGGTACGAGAGGCCGAGCGCGCACACCAGGGCGGTGGTGCGGCGGCAAGGGAGCGCATTCATGGCGTTGCTCCGGGCGGTGGACCAAGGGTCCTGTAAAAAGATAAGTCGATCGGGGTGCAATCGGAGCGGTGCGACGAACCCGTTAGGGGACGCGCACTTGCGACCCACCCAGCAGCGGCACAGGTCCACAACAAAATCGACTTGATTCTGTTGTGGACCTAAGCCACAGCGATCACACCATGCGACTGCAGTTATGGGATGTCAATGGCACGGGGTGGCTACTTGACCTTGCCGTTGAGCTCGTAGCCCGTGACGGTCTTGGCCGTGCCGGTCTTGGCATCGATGAAGGTGATGCGGCCCGAGGGATGGTCCTGAGTCACCGCCAGCAGCCCAGCCTTGGTGAGGAAGCGCGCGTGCTGCGGCGCCGAGCCCAGCTGGGTGTCGGCGGTCTGGAAGCTCGTCAGATCGGCCTCTTGCACCAAGTGGTTGACGCCGGCCGGGTCGGGCAGCAGCAGCCTGGCCTTGGCCGGCGTCAGCGCCGGGGCCACCTGCAGCGGATGCACCGGCGTCAGCACCAGCTTGGTGTAGCCCGTGTCCAGGTCGAACAGCGTGTAGCCCTGGGCATCATCGACGAATTTCTCGGTGGGATCGTCGTAGCCCGGTCCCGGCCCCGGTTTGTGCAAAAGCAGGGCCTTGCGCGTCCCCGGCACGAGCAGGACGTTGTCCACGGTCTTGCGGATCGCCACGGGGGCCACCACGCCGGTTTTTATATCCAGCGTGGCCACTTGCTCCACGCCGGCCAGCGAGGTGTACAGCAGCGCGGTCTTGCCGTCGTCGGTCACCCGCGCCAGGCCGGCCACCAGATCGCCCATCTCGGCCACTTGCACGGCAAAGGTCTGGGTGGCGCCGTCGGGCAGCGGAATCATCGCCACCTGGCCCGCGTCGCGCAGCACCGCCAGGGCGGCCTTGCCGGCGGGGATCAGGTCCACGTCGGTCGGGGTCGCCCCCAACGGCGCCAACGCAATGGTTTTGCTCGGTAAGTGCACCAAGGTCAGCTGCGCCAGCCCGGCCTCACGCATCACCGCCCACTGGCCATCGTCGGTGATCAGCACCTCGCGGTCGATCTTGGCGAGCGGCTTGGTCGCCAGCGGGATGGCGGTGACGATGGCGCCGTCGCTCAGCTTGGCCAGCTCGAGCACCGACACGCCGTCGTCGGTGACCACCATGGCCTTTTGCCCGTCGGCCGTGAACTGCACCGCCTGCGGCCGGAAGCCGACCGACACCGACAGCGCCGACGACCCGCTGGCGCCCAGCTTGATGACGGACATGGCCTGAAAACTGCCCACCGGATCTCCGGTTTTCGCGGCGGCGTGGTTGTACCAGATCACCGCGTACTGGCCGGTGGGGTCGATGGCCAGGGCGTTGCAGTGGGCCAGGACCGGCACGGTCTGCACGGTATCGCCAGCCCCGCTGGACCAGATCACCGCCGCTTCGTCGGCGCCGCGGTGCAGCACCACCGCCGCGTCCTGGCCCGGAACCACTTTGAGCACCGTGGGTTGACTCGACACCTCGATGAGGGTGACCTGCAAGGTGGCGCCCGCGACGCGCACGATGCGGTCGGTGCCCGCCGCCGGGATGTAGACAAAGTTCGGGGATCCCTCGGGCGCGCCGAAGTCGGCTTCCGGTTCCTTTTCGGGCGGTTTGTTGGTGTCCTGCGTGGCAACTCCACCCGAAGCCGTGTCGACGCCGCCGGTCACGTCGGTTTTTGACGCACTACCCGAGTCGAAGCCGTACCAACCCGCGCTGCTGGCCCCCGAGGCACTTTCCTCGCCGCAACCACCAAGCGCTACCGCCGCAGCGATCCAAACAAGTCGTTTCATGGCGTTTGCCTCCGTGCGCGGTCCACTAGAACCGAAGTAGCAGTGCCACGCGCACCAGCGTGCCGGTCAGGCCGGCCGAGCCAAAGTCCAAGGATTTCTGGGTCATCGCTGGCGACAGTGCCCGCTGGCTGTCCAGCGTCCAGTCGGCGGCGAACACATGCTGCCAGCCCAGGTCGAAGCTGGCGCCCAGGGTGAATTCCCCAGCGCGGCCCGGCCGTTGGAAGCGCTGCCGCGGTACCACCAGCTCGAAGCCGGCGGTGCCCAGCACCAGCGGCGTCAGCTGCGAGCCGCTGAATTTCGCCCCGCCGTCCGACAGTTCCAGGCTGTGCCACGCCAGGCCCGCGCCCACCCGCACGCGCGGCTGCAGCCACGACAGCACCGGCCAGCGGTAGATGGCGTCCAAGATGCCGGCATCGGTCGCAAGGTCTTGCTGCCACTCGGTTTTCGCGCTGGTGGAACTCGCGCGCCACCACTCGACGCCGATCGCCAGGTTGGGCATCACCTCCACATGGCCGCGGACGCCCAAGCCGCCGTAGCCGGTCTGGCCGCCGGTCAGGCGCATCGCCGCTTGGCTCGCCAGGCGCAGGCCCGACGAGTGCAGCTCCAGGCCGAACTCGCGCGCGCTGGCGGCTGTGCCGGTCAAGGTCGCGGTCAGGGCCACGGCAGCGATCAACCACTTCAAGGGGTTGCGGCTCATGGGGCACCTCCCTGCAGCCAGCGCTCCAGGGCAAAGCCCTCGAACCACACCATGTTCTTCGCCGCGATCGGCTGGTTGGGCAACCACGCCGCCCACAGGCCCGCCAGACCCGAGCCGACCACCGCCAGGCCGTCGCCCACGCGGTACAAGCCCGCGGATACCGACAGGTTCTGCCCGGTCGAGTGCAGCGGCGTACTGTCGCCGTGCAGGGTGGCCAAGTCGATGCGCGACAGCCGCAAGTCGCTGCCGTTGCTGCCCAAAAGCCAGGCGGTGGCGCCGCTGGGCCCGTCGATGGCCCGCAGGTCGATGAGGTTGCCGGTGCCTTTGAACTGGGTCGCGGTGCCGCCGACCACGTCGAGCAGCGACAACCCCACCGAGGTCGACTGGTGGCGCACCAGCACCTTGCCGGCCACCGGCAGCAGGTCGACGATCGGGAAGTCGAAGGCGATCCGCTCGATGGCCTTGCCCTTCTTCTTGGCCAGATCGTCCAGGTTGACCACGTACAGGAAGTTCAGGCCCGACCCTGGGCTCCACGCCAGCACCCGCGCCTTGCCGTCCGGCGCCGGGATGACGCGGAACTGCCGCACCACGCCGTCGAGCGGAATCTCCAGGCCGCTGCCGGTGGCAGGGTCCAGCACGGACAGGCTTTTGGCCTGGACATTGGCCACCAACACCCGCAAACCCGCGGTGGTGTCGAACACGTGCAGATCGGCGGGGTCGGCGCCCGCGGCGATCTGGTCCAGGCTGACGTCCAGCTCGGTGGCGGCCAGATCGACACGGATATGAATGACATCGTTCAGGTTGTCGACCAGCAGGTAGATGTCGACCTTGTCGCCCGCCACCCGCACGGCACTGCGGATCGGCGCCAGCGTGTTCAGCGGGTCGGCCGCCAGCGGCACCACCGCCGTGCGCGCCTGACCGCCCGGACCAAAGTCGCACAGGCCTACGCGACCGGGCGCCTCGACCCACAGCAGCCGGTGCACGCCGCCCGGCCCGGTGATCGGCGGA
>JACRCU010000573.1 GCA_016218865.1 Deltaproteobacteria bacterium
CCGCTGCCAGGCCGGATCGGTGCTGAGGGGCGCCAAGGCCACCAGCCGGAGCTCGGGCGGCTCGGCCAGCACCAGCCGGGTGTAGAGGATGTGGCCGACCACCTGCCCTTGGCCGATCGCCACCCACTCGCCGGCCGAGCTGCCGTCGCGGCGCAGGGCCTGGACCAGATCGGCCTCGTCGGGCTGGCCAAAGGCGGCGCGCACCACGCGGTCGATGGCGGGCCAGTCCGCCGGTTGCGCCGGCCGTACCTGACAAACACTTGGATACATCAGCGCTTGCAGGTGGTGGCGCCGCAGCGCGCCCAGCTCGGGGAGCACCAGATCGGCGATGGCGAGCGTGTGCGGCTCCACGGCGTGGGCGCTCGGCACGGCGATGCACACCATGCCAGCGGCCTCGGCGGCCAGGATGCCGGGCGGCGAGTCCTCGAACACGATGCAATGGTGCGGATCGACCCCCAGCCGCGCCGCCGCCTGCAAGAACACGCCGGGATGCGGCTTGCCGTACGGCTCGGCCTGGGCCGACTGCAGCAGCTCGAAATGATCGGCGATTCCAAGGGCATCCACCGCGGCCTGGATGATGACCTGCCGCGACGACGACGCCACCGCCAGCCGCAGCCCGGCGTCCTTGCAGACCTGGAGCGCGCGCAAAACGCCTGGCAATGCCTGGCCTTGCGTGCTGACCAGCCGAACGACCTCCGCGACGATCTGCTCCACCACCTCGGCGACGCTGGGGCCCGACCAGCCGTGGCGGCGGTGCCAGTGCGCCACCACTGCGTCGATGCGCCAGCCCATGGTCGAGGCGCAGTCCTGGCGCGTCAGGGGCACGCCCAGCCGGCCAAAGACGGCGACCTCGGCCTGCTGCCACAAGGGCTCGCTGTCGATGAGGAGGCCGTCGAGGTCAAAGAGGGCTGCCCATACGGGTGGTTGGTTCACGTTGCTCCGCCTGGCTGCGTGACGCGGGCCGCAGCGCTGCCGCCTTATACCACGCCGACGCCGGCACGTGGCGCGGCCTCGCACCACTTCCTACTCATTGCGTTCTGTCTTGGGGAATACAAACACCGGCCGAGCGGTTGCAGCCATGTCGGTCGAAAGGGCCTTGCGCGTGGACCGTTAATATGGATATCTATATCCGATCAAACGATGGTCGAACCAGTGGTGCGGTGGACTTGGGCAAGCTCGTGCAACAGAGGCGCCGTGCCGCCTGATCCCGCACTGTCAAAGTCGACCCCGAGCTCCGGAGCCGACCTGGCGTCCGACTTTGTCTGGTGGCCGCAGCCCGCCTTCGAGGGAGCGGAGTACCAACTTCCCATGCTGGCGAAAGTGATCGGGGCCGAAGCCGCGGTGGTGACGCTGCTTGGCCTCCCGCCGATCGCGAGCGCCACGGGAGTCGGCTGGCGCTTTCTTGCGGTCATCCTGGTTGCGCATATCGGCGCCGTGGTCGGCGTCGCTTTGCTCGTGCGGCGTTGGGCCCACGTGCCGGCGGTCCGGGCCGCGCATCTGCCGCTGGTCCTGACCTACAACATCGGGCTCACGCTGACTGTTGTGCTGCACAGCGGCGACCCGCGGACGCCGTGGTGGTATGCCTACATCATGTATGCCGGCATTTCTGGTGCGGTTCAGGAACTCCAGCCGGCACGGGGGCTGCTTGTGGTGTTTGCCGGGGCGCCGCTGCTGAGCTTGCCGGGCTTCGTGGCCCGCGGCATCCCCCTTCACGCGGCGGCGGCGAGCGCCGTACTGGCCGGCGGCATGGGCCTGTTGGCCTATTACTTGCCCGCGGCAGCGAGTCTGCGCTGGCGGCAGTTGCGCGCCGAACAGGCCGAGCAACTGGAAGCGGCGCGGCAGCGGGCCCAGGAGCTGGAGCGTCAAGCGCTGGCCCGCGAACTGCACGACGCGGTGGGGTCACACCTGGCGGTGGTCGCGCTGTACGGCGACTTGCTGCAGCAGCAGCGCGGCGATCCGGCCGAACTCGCCGAGATCAGTCGCCAACTTCGCGAAGCCGCCCAGTCGGGGTTGGCCGAGCTGCGCACGGTGCTCAACGCGTTGGCGCCCGAGGTTGGGACCTTGGACAGCGTGACGAGCCACGCCCGCCACCTGGCCGACCGGGCGCGCGCTGCGGGAATTGCCACAGAGGTCGAGGTGGTGGGCTCGCCCGAGGCCTTGGTGCCAGCGCTGCCGCGCCTGACCGCCGTCCGGCTGGTGCAAGAGGCCGTGACCAACGCGCTGCGGCACAGCCAGACCCGCCGCCTGCGGATTCGGATCGAACTGGAGCTGGCGCACTTGGTCATCGATGTCCACGACTTTGGCGTCGGTTTCTGCCCCGCTGCCGCCGCCCTTGGCCGCGGTCTACCGGGCATGCGCAAGCGGGTGTTGGCGGCTGGTGGCCGGCTGGAGCTGGCGAGCGAGCCCGGCAAGGGCTGCCAGATTCGCACCTGGATTCCTTTGCAGGCAGGCGATGCTGCGACGTAACCACCCATTTCCGCCTTGCTTTCTACTCGTCGAGGACGACCCGGCGATCCAACGCGCCGTGCGCCTCGTGGTGCGCGGCTTGGGCTCGGTCCACAGC
>JACRCU010000570.1 GCA_016218865.1 Deltaproteobacteria bacterium
AATTGGCCTCGGGATCGAAGGTGAGCGCCTCGGGCGAGTCGGTCGCCTTGCCGCGGCTGTCGAAATGGTACAGGTGGTCCATGAGCGCCAGTCTACCTTTGGCGTCGCGCACATAGAAGGCAATGTCGGCGTCGCGGCCGTTGTGGTGCGACACCGACCACGGCAGCGGTCCGCCGCCCGGTCGCGACAGATTGCCCAGCTGCAGCACCGCGCCCCTGTGCTCTTTGGCCACCCGCTCGGCGGCGCACAGCAGCAAGTCGCGCATGTCGTCGGTAGTGTAGCGAGTCTGCCGCGGCACCACCTTGTCCAGCACCCGGTGGTGCTCGCCCTGGACCGGGATTTCGGCGGCGTCGACCAAGTAGCCGGCGGTGACGGTGCCGACCGAGATCGAGCCGGCCGCATCGCTGGCCAGGCGCGGGTGGTAGCGGCTCTGCAGCGGCATCACGAAGGCATCGATGGCGTCGCTGGCGCCGCGGCGAGCCAGACGGCCGATCGGCTCGGCGACCCGTTGATCGCCGTCCAGCTCCAAGGCCTGCGTCGCCACGGGCGCTTGCACGTCCTGGGGTGCGGGCGCGGCGATCGCCGACAGGTTGGGCGGCTCGGTCTCTTCGACCTGGGGCGCCACCAGGGCGCAACTGGCCAGGGTCAGCGGCATCAACAGGCCGGACCAACCACGCCAACGTTGAGTTATGACGAGCTTTTGCCGCATCAGCATCCGCAAGCCACCTGCAGGTCCGGCCAAAGTGGCCGCCCGTTACACCATAACACTTCCCTTCCGGGCGTCGAATCCGCGCGATTTTTTCGCTGGCGCGGCGCTTCGTTCGTCGCTGCTTGGGTCTAAGACGCCGCCCGGCGCACAAAGGCCTGCCGGACGAAGTTGCCCAAATAGCCGCCCGCCGAGCCGATCGAGAAGATCATCGAGGCCGCCAGCAAGGTCAGTCCGACCCGGTGGAAATCGACGCTGCCCTGCAGGGCCACGAAATCGACGTTGGTCGGGAAGTGAAGCAGCAAGCCGATCAGCCCGACCATCTGCAGCGCGGTCTTCCACTTGCCCCAGCGGTCCGACGGTACGTCGAAGCCTTCCTCGGCGGCGATCGCCCGCAGGCCGGTGATCGCCACTTCGCGCGACAGCAGCAGCACCACCAGCCACACCGGCGCTCGCCCCAGCTGCACCAGCTCGACCAGGCAGGCCAGCACCAGCAGCTTGTCGGCCAGGGGATCGAGAAACCGCCCGAAAGCGCTCTGCATGTTCAGATTGCGCGCCAGCCAACCGTCCAGGAAATCGGTGATCGACGCCAGCGCAAACAGGCTGGTGGCGACGAATACCGCTTTGCGCGCCGCCCACTCGCCCGCCACGCCCGGATCGCTCAGTTCCATCTGCCACATGACCGCCGGGATGATCGCCACGCGCCCCATGGTCAAGATATTGGGAAGGTTGAAGATCTCGCCCTGCAGCGGCCCGGGCGCCTTGCGGGGCTTCTTCTTCTTCTTGATGCGGCTGGGCAGCGTAGGCTTGGGCAGTTGCATGGTCTCCTCGGCGGCCGATGACGCGAATTCCATTGGACAGGATCGGCAATCCCCGCAATTTTCCGAGCTAAACCGGGGCCCCCGCTGGATTCTCGCCGGCTGCATGTCGAGTCTTCGATGCCGTTCGAGCGAGAGTCCGGTGGGGTTCACATCATGGCACCAGTGCGCGACGCTGGGAATCCCTTGGCGCGCTCCGGGTTCCTAGCATGTGGGCCCGGCGGATCTGGCGACGGTCGCGCCGAGTTGCTATCGTTCTAGCGTTGCCGCGAGGGCGCGGGCCAGCGCTCGCCGCCTCGAAATTGCTACAGGCCAGACTCTGGCACGGGATCGCAGCGACCAAAACCATGGATCTAGTACTCAATATCCTCCTCGGCTTTGTCGGCGGGCTCATCCTGAATGTGATGCCGTGCGTGCTGCCCGTGCTCACCATGAAGGTGTTCCATCTGGTGGAGCACTCCAGTGCGGGCGACGGGTCGACCGATCGCACGCGCCGTCTGCACGGCCTGGCCTACACCGGCGGCATCCTGATCGCGTTCTTGGCGCTGGCGGTGGCGGTGATCGCCATCAAGGCTTCGGGCGACCGGGTGGGCTGGGGCATGCAGTTCCAGAACCCGCGCTTCGTCGCCGGCATGATCGCGCTGGTGTTCGTCTTTGGCCTGAACGCCCTGGGGGTGTTCGAGTGGACCCTGTCGCTGTCGGGGCGGCCAGGCCACCAGGGCTACGGCGCCAGCCTGGTCAACGGGCTGTTCGCCGCGATCATGTCCACCCCCTGCTCGGCGCCGTTCTTGGGCACCGCGGCGGCCTTTGCCCTGGGCACCGGCACGCCGGCCTACGTGACCCTGGCGATGTTCACCTCGATCGGCATCGGCCTGGCCAGCCCGTTCCTGCTCGTCAGCTTCGTGCCGGCGGTGGGCCGGATGCTGCCGCGCCCCGGTCCGTGGATGGATACCTTCAAAAGCCTCATGGGCTTTTCGCTGGTCGGCGCGGCGGTGTGGTTGATGCGCGCCTTCTTTGCCCAAGTGTCGCGCGAGGCGGCGGCCGACTTCTTGATCTTCCTGCTGGTGCTGACGATCGCGCTGTGGGGCGTGCACCACTTTGGCGGCATTCTCTATTCCACGGCGCGGCGTTACGCGGTGCGCGCGGTGGCGCTGGGGCTGATGCTGGTCAGCGGCCACTACTTCCTGCACTTCGACGCGGCCCAAGCCGAAGCCGCCGTTGCGGTGGCCAGCGGCGACTGCAAGCCCAGCGACACGGTCTGCCGCGATCACATCGTCTGGAGCCCCTTCGACAGCGCCCGCGTCAGCCGCGAGCACCAGGCCGGCCGGCCGGTTTTCATGGACTTCACCGCCGAGTGGTGCGCCAACTGCAAGACCAATGAAAAGGTCTTCATCGAGACGGCGGCGGTGCGCACCGCGCTGTCGGCCAGCGGCGTGCTGCCGATGAAGGCCGACATGACCAACGAAAACGACGAGATGCAGTCCTGGCTGGACAAGCTCGGCCGCTCCGGCATCCCCGCCTACGTGATCTACATGCCCGACGGGAGCCGCGATCTGCTGCCCGAGGCGATCACCACCGAGATGCTGGTGCAGCACTTGAGCGACGCCGCCAAGAAGTTCCCGCCCAAGGCCGCCGCGACCCAGACCGCCAAGAACTGACCGACGCAAGCTCGATCCCGGCTTGGGAATTTGGGCTTGCCGGCGGGCGCACAACCCCCTAAACTACTGCCCCCGGCGCAGCGACTGCCGCTGCCCTGGACACCCCAACCGCCGGCGCCCGCAATCGCGCAGACGCCCAACCGGAGCGATCATGAAGAAGGAAGGCCACCCCAAGTACGTCGAAGCCACCGTTCACTGCGGCTGCGGCAACACGTTTGTCACCCGCTCGACCGCTGGCAACATGCAGATCGACATCTGCTCGAACTGCCACCCGTTCTACACGGGCAAGCAGCGCATGGTCGACACCGCCGGCCGCGTCGACCGCTTCAATCGTCGCTTCGCCAAGGCTGCCGCCAAGTAAGTTCGCGACTGCGCGAGCAAGCTTCGTACCGGCGAGGCGCTGGCCGCAAGGTCCGCCTCGCCGGTTGGCGTTTTTTGGCTAGTTTTTCGCGGCTTTCATGTGCAGGCGCTGCTCCCGCGCCCGCTGCCACTCGGCGGCGAAATGGATGCACAGCGCCAAGTCACCGCGGTGGCGCGTCACGCCGGCCAGCTGTCCCCAGGCCAGCACCTGCTCGGGCTGGCGGACCTGCAGACACGCCTTGAGAATCGCTAGAAGTTCTGCCTCGGTGGCGCCCTGACGGGTCACGTCCGCGGGCAGGCACACGGGCACCTCGCCGCTCGGCTGCAGCCAGCCATCGGTCAGGGCCACGCCCAACAGCGCTTGCGGCTCTACGGTCAGGACGGCGGCGCTGTGGCTGAACTGCTGCTGGGCGGCGCGCCAGTGGCCCGGGCGGTCGGCGGGAGCGGCGGCGTCGGCCAGGGCGAGCTCGGCAAAGGCGCCGCCCAGCTTTTCGTCGCGCTGGTGGTTGCCGCGAAGCAGCTGCAGGCCGACCAGGACCAGCGCGAGCGAGACCATGACCGCCGCCCCGATCCGCCGCTGCAGCTTCTGCTGACGCGGCGACGCGCGCGGATCCTGGTACTCGGGCTGGCGCTCCGGCATCAAAATCCTTTGGCGACGGGATCTTCGGACCGACTCGTCAGGGCGTGGCCCGGCTCACCGGCCAAGGCGCGCCGCACGTAGGTGGGCAGCGCGAACACGCCGCGGAAAAAATCGCCATTGCCGTAGCGCAGTTGCCCTTCCAGGCGCTGCATGCGGACGCTCTGCGGATTCTGGGCGGTCCCCACGTCGATGGTCTGGCTGGCGGCGGTGTAGGCCCACAGGCCACCGGGGTAGGCGGTGACCTGGCCCAAGTACAAGCGGGTGTTGGCGAAAATGGCGCTCAGCATGCGGTACACGCCGGCGACGCGGTCCAGGTAGAAGGTCGGCGAGTCCGACTGCGGCACCAAGATGCCGGTCTGCCCAAGCAACGTGGCGCAGTGGCGGTAGAATTTCTCGGTGAACAACTCGACCGCCGCGTCGACCGGATCAGTGGAGTCGATGAGGATCACGTCGAACTGGTCGCCCGCCGCCGCGTGCTCTTCCACGTAGGCCAGGCCGTCGCCGACGATCACCTCGGCGCGCGGATCGTCCAGAGCCGAGGCCACTTGCGGGAAGTACTGGCGGCCGACGCGAATGACCTCGCCGTCGATGTCGACCATCACGCACTTCTCGACCTCGGGGTGGCGGAGCACTTCGCGCAGGGTGCCGCCGTCGCCGCCGCCGATGATCAGCACTTTCTTAGGGTTCGGGTGCGCCAGCAGCGCCGGGTGCGCCAGCATCTCGTGGTAGCCGGACTCGTCGCGGTCGGTCACGTTGGTCACGCCGCCCAGCGCGAGCACGGTGCCCCAGTCCTCGGCCTCGAACACGTCGACGGTCTGGAACGGCGTCTCGAAGATCTCGTGGACCTTGGTGACCGTGAAGGTCAGGTAAGTCGAACGCGTCCACGGGTCCAGGTAGTGCAGCTTACCATTGATTTCAACAAAGCTTTCCTTGGGCATGGTCATCCTTGGTCGGGGCACTTGGCGGCAAGGCCTGCACCGCAGGGCACAGGCGAAGGGGGCGCTAGTGTAGATCACCGCCCTACAAAGGGAACGGGCCTGCCTCTTTCGGCGTGGCGACAGGGATGCTACCTTGCCGCCCGCGACGAAGCGCCCGCCGCAGGACTGCCGCCATGCCGAGCATGAACATCATCCAAGCCGTCAATGATGCGCTGTTTTGCGCGATGCGCCGCGACGAGGGCGTGGTCGTGCTGGGCGAGGATGTCGGCAAGTTCGGCGGGGTGTTTCGCGCCACGGTGGGCCTGCAGGAAGAATTCGGCGACGATCGCGTGATCGACACGCCGCTGGCCGAGGCCGGCATCATCGGCACCGCGATCGGCATGGCCATGTACGGCCTGAAGCCGGTGGCCGAGATCCAGTTTTCGGATTTCATTTTCCCAGCTTACGATCAGATCGTCAACGAGCTGGCCAAGGCCCGCTACCGCTCGGCGGGCGAGTTTCCGGCCTCGCTGGTGATCCGCACGCCGTTTGGCGGCGGCATCCGCGGCGGCCACTACCACTCGCAGTCGCCCGAGGCCGTGTTCTGCCACCAGGCCGGTCTAGTGGTGGTCGCACCGTCGAATCCCTACGATGCCAAGGGCTTGCTGCTCGCCGCCATCGACCGCGACGACCCGGTGATGGTCTTCGAGCCCAAGCGTATCTACCGCGGGCCCGACCACGGCACCAACTGGAGCCAGCACAAGGGCGGCGAAGTGCCCGAAGGCTGGTACACCGTGCCGATCGGCAAGGCGGCCACCGTGCGCGAGTTGACCGGTCGCGGCACGCCCGTGAGCCTCGTCAGCTACGGTGCGATGGTGCACACCTGCGCCAAGGCCGCCGAGGTCGTGGCCAGCGAAGGCATCGACGTCGAATTGGTCGACTTGCGCAGCCTGGTGCCTCTGGATCTGGAGGCGCTGACCGCGACAGGACGCAAGACCGGCCGGGTGGTCGTCGCCAATGAAGCCCCGCGGACATGCGGCTTTGCCGGCGAGGTTGTGGCGCTGGTCACCGAACATTGCTTCGATTGGCTGCAGGCGCCGGTGCTGCGGGTCACCGGCTACGACACGCCGTTTCCCTACACGCTGGAAGCGGCCTACCTGCCCGACGCGGCGCGCGTGGCCGAGGCGCTGCGCAAGACTGCACGATTCAACTAGTTTTTGGTCCTTTCCAAGGGGTTTCCATGGCGTTCGAGTTCAAGCTGCCCGACATCGGCGAAGGCGTGGTCGAGGGCGAACTGACCAAGTGGCTGGTGCAGGATGGTCAGGAAGTTCAAGAAGATACACCGCTGTTCGAGGTCTTGACCGATAAGGTCTCGGCGGTGATCCCGTCGCCGCGGCCCGGCAAGATCGCCAAGCGCCACTTTGCCGAAGGCGACATGGTGCCGGTCGGCTCGGTGGTGGTGACGATCCTGGAAGCGGGGCAGACCACCGCGACGGCGCCCGCTGCGGCTCCGGTTCCGGCTCAGGTTCCGGCTCAGGCTCAGGTTCCGGTTCCGGCTCCGGCTCCGGTTCCGGCTCCGGTTCCGGCTCCGGCTCCGGTCGCGGCTCCGGTTCCGGCTCCGGTTCCAGTTCCAGTTCCAGACGCCGCGCAGCGCGATCCCGGCGAGCGCGTTCGGGCCGCACCGGCCACCCGCAAGCTGGCGCGCGAGCTGGGGATCGATCTGTTCGAAGTGCCCGGCACCGGCGACGAAGGCCGTGTCACCCAAGCCGACGTGCAGGCCTGGGCTGCCCGTGTGGCTGGAGCGCCGAGCAAGCCAGCCGCCGCACCCGCACTCACGGCACCGATCGCGCGCCCGGCCCCGCAGCCGCTGCCGCCGGGACAGGACGAAACCCGCGAGAAGCTCAAGGGTCTTCGCAAGCGCATCCACCAGCGCATGCGCATGGCCAAGGACAACGCCGCCCACTTCACCTACGTGGACGAGGTCGACTTCACCGCGGTGAACGAGCTGCGCGCCGCCCTGGAGCCCTTTGGCCTCAAGGCCACCTTCCTGCCCTTTGTGATCAAGGCGGTGTGCCTGGCGCTCAAGAAGCCGCAATTCGCCTACCTGAACGCGTCGCTCGACGACGCCGCGGGCGAGATCGTGGTCAAGCATCGCTACCACATCGGCGTGGCGGCGGCGACCGAGGCCGGGCTGGTCGTGCCGGTGGTCAAGGACGCCGACCGACTGTCGCTCAAGGACTTGATCAGCGAAGTCAAGCGCTTGGGCGAGGGTGCCCGCACCGCCAGCCTGCCCGGCGAAGACATGGCCGGTTCGACCTTTACCATCACCAGCCTGGGCAAGATCGGCGGCATGTTCGCCACGCCGATCGTCAACTACCCCGAGGTGGCGATCCTGGGCCTGCACAAGGTGGAGAAGCGGCCGGTGGTGGTGAACGACCAGATCGTGATCCGCGAGCGCATGTACATGTCGTGCTCGTTCGATCACCGGCTGATCGACGGCCACGTCGGCGCCGCCTTCGTCCAGGCCGTAAAGGACTACCTGGAGAACCCGGCGCTGCTGATCGCCGAGCTCGTTTGATCAGACGCCGGGTTTCTTCTTGAACAGCCGGTACGGCCCCTGCTCGGTGACCAGCTCGACCTTGTCGCGGTCGCGGCCAAAGGGCTCGCCGCTGCCGCGAATCAAGAAGTAATCGAAGTACTTGCCATATTCCGCCCACGTGAAGCGCTCGGGCGTCCACTCGAAGCGCGCCGGAAAGGTCGGCGGGCCGCCCACGTCGGGGTACAGCACCGGCGACTGCGGGAAGTTGGCGAAGCTGAAGCTGGCCATGCCGCCGCGGTCGACCACGTAGTACTGGCCCAAGTGGAGCAGCGGCGCCTGGTTGAGCACGCCGCTGCCGGCGCCATACACCAGCGAAATCAGACACTTGCCGTACTCGGCCTGGGCGACCACCTGGCGGATCGGCCCGGCCTCGTCGCTGAAGTCCCTGGCCTTCTGCACGTGCTGCCGCAGGCTCGCCGCGCACAGGGCCAGCGCCGGCACGGCGAACAGCAGGTAGCGCCCGCAACGGCCGAAGGCCCAGCGCTGCACCGGCACCGCGACCAGGGCCAGCATCGCCAACACCGGCACGAAGCGGTAGGAAATCGGCCAGATCCACTTGTACGACACCGGGCTGAGCAGGTACACCGCCAGGGTCGCCACCAGCATCGCCGCCGGAATCTTGCTGCGCTGCCATGGGGTTTCGTCGTCCCCGCCGCGCCGGGCCAGCAGCGCCGCCACCGCCAGGACCGCGACCCACGCTGCGGCCAGGATCTCGTCGCTGTCGCCGCGGTAGGCGTCGAGCCACCAGGTCCACAAGTTCTGCAGGCGCTCTCCCCAGGGCTCGAAATTCACCTGTGTCGACGTGACGTTGCGCCCGCCGTGGCCCTGCTTCCACTCCTCGGCGCCGGCCAGGATCAGCGAGCGCGAGGTCCACACGGCCATGGCCAGCAGCGCCGGCAGCAGGTGCGCCGCGGGCTTCCACCAGTGGCGGGGATGCCAACCGCGCGCGCCCAGCAACACCGTCAGGCCAGCCAAAAGACCGTAGAGCAAGAAGGGTTGTGCATGGCTGTAGAACAGCAGCGCCGCGATCGCCGCCATGCCGATCACGCGCGGCCACGGCGCTTCGTCCAAGCTGCGCCGGAGCAGGGCCAGCCCCCAGAACATCAGCGGCAGCGCGGTGATGTAGTTGGCGAACCCCATGAAGAAGAACACGTTGTAGACCAGTGGCACCGCCAGCAGCGCCAACAGCGGGTCGCGGCGATGGGCCCGCAGCAGGGCCACCAGCGACAGGGGCAGCCCCACGGCGTAGAGCGACAGCACCAGCCGGTTGGCCACTTCGAGCGGCACCAAGTAAGTCAGGAGGTCGACAGCGAAATACCACGACAGGTACTGCGTGCGCGAGAAATCGATCACGTGGTACTTGTAGACGCCGAACAGGGGATCGTTGTAGCTGTGCAGAATCCGCACCGTCGCCAGGTGCTGCGGCAAATCCATCATCGGCAGCAGCGCCGACACCCACAGGGGCGCTACACAGGCCGCGATCGCCACCGCCAGCAGCGCCCCGCCGACCCG
>JACRCU010000575.1 GCA_016218865.1 Deltaproteobacteria bacterium
AGGTTCACCGCGGTGTTGGTGGTAAACCCGATGGCGATATTGCCCGCAGTAGAGGGCATTTCGGTGGCATGTTGCGCCACGGGCTTGAGCGTGACGCCAAGCGCATTGGCCGCAGTCCATTGGTAGAGTGCGTAGCGGAAGTACAGGTTCTGGTTGGTCGACGTCTCTTGCACGCGGACGTTGAGCGTCATGCTGGCGCCCGAAGCAATCGTCGCTGTGCTGGCCAACGGCGGCGACAGGAACTGCGCCAACCGGTAGTAGCGACTGCTGCCGCTGATCGTGGCCTGGGCAATCGTCTCTTGGGTCGCCCCCGCGGTCGGCATCATCGACCGCTGCTGCAGTGCCGTCGTCCCCGCATAGGTGCCGCTCGCCAGCTGCCAGCCGGTCGGCATGACGCCGCCGGGGACTGGTCCATCGGTCGACGAGCGCAGATACAGGGTGTTGCTGGACAGGGTGCTGACGACCGCGTCCGTGGCATGCGCCGCGGGCATCGGCTCGCTGGCCGCCTCGGCCGCCACCGGCTTGAAGTACAGCTGGTTGGTGGTGGTGGTGGTCGTTGTCGTGCGCCCGTACTGGAACTGGCCGAACACTGCCTCCGAGGCCGTCGACATGGTGGCCACGTTGTAGTAGTCCTTCAGCGTCGTGGACTTGGCCGGCCCACCGCCCGGGGTGGGGTCGGTGGTCTTGTGGTGACAGCGGAAGCAGAAGTCCTCTTCCGAGGCATCGTGCGGCGTCGTCTGGCCCAGCGGAGCGCGCAGCGAGCGGTCGACGCTGGCGTGCAGGGCAAAGCGGTTGGTGCCGTTCTGCTGGGCCGTCGTGCTGTCGTCGTTGTGGCACTTGACGCAGTCGACCGTGAACGCCGAGTTGCCGTTGGTGTACTGGCCGGCCACGGTGTAGGTGTGGCGCGATGCCGCGTAACTGGCGGCGTTGATGGCCGGCGTGACTGTGGTTCCGTCTGTCATCTGGTCGGTGCTGTTCTTGTTCTGAGCGCTGGTGTGGCAGCTGAGGCAGATGCCCTTGCCGGCAAACGCTGTGTCGTAGTCGCGGTTGGTGTAGAAGCCCGGGGCGGCGTCGCCGGGGGCGGCGTTGGCGGGCGGGTTGCCGGCTGGCGGACCGCTGGCGATGCGCGAACGCAGGCTCGCACCGCGGCCCAAGGTATTCGACGTGTTGAGATCCGCGCGGAACACGTTGTGGTCGGCGTGGCACTGGACGCAGGCCTTGTCTTTGTCGGCCGTGGCCAGGGTCGGTGTGGCCGAGGTTGTGTAAGTAGTGATACCCGCAGTTAAATTGGCGCCGGTCTCGACCACGTGGTGGTATTTGGCCGTGCGCGTGGCGGCGGCCGTGTCGATACCGTAGGGGTGGCACGCCAGGCAGTCGGTGTTGCCGCCCGACTCGCCGGCCTTGAAACCGTCGCCGTGCGAGTGGCAGCCCACGCAGTTGCCGGCGTAGTGCTGGCCGCCGTCGCTGCCGCCGCTGTTGCGGAAGCGCGCCGAACCGTCGGCATTCTTGGTCTTGGTGTGGCACACCTCGCACACGCCGTTGCCGGGGGTGGTCACGGTGGCCATGCTGTAGTCGGCCTTGCCGCTCATGTTGCGGAAATCCACGGCCTTGACGCCGCTGTTGGGGGTGGTGATCGACTCGCGGAGCAGGTAGATGTTCTTGGAGTCGTGGGTGTCGTGGCAGGTCCGGCAGGTGAAGGTGGTGCCCCAGGTGCCGTATTGGGTCGAGGTGGTGGCGCTGCTGTGCAGCTTGACCTTGTGGCAGGCGGTGCAGGCGGTGTCGTCGTTGGTGCGGCGCAGCAGGTTGCCATCGCCGGTGCCGCCCGGGGCGCCGTCGTGGGTGCTGGAGTTCGAGTCGGCGTAGTGGACGGCGTGGCAGCTCAGGCAGGCCACCTTGCCGGTGGTGAAGCTGGGGCTGCCGGCGTTGTCCAGCACCACGTTGTTGGTGGTGTTGCCGTCGTTGTCGATGCGATAGGTCACGCCGACGGCGATCGCCGTGGGCAGTGCCGACGCCCAAGTGACCTGGGTGGCGCTCGCGGTGGCGATGAGGCGGGTGGTGTTCTTGTTGGCGCCGCTGGTGAAGCGAATCCACTTGCCGGCCAAGCCGGTGAAGGCCCCGCTGCTGTTGGTGAGCGACGTGGTTGTGCCGGCGGTGGCCGTGCCGCTCTTGGCGTCCATCTGGGCGGTGCCGTCGGTGTCGACCGGCGTCGCCGCAAACAGCGTGCCGGCCGGGATGTTGACGGCCACCGGGTGGCTCAGCTTGTTGCCCGTGTAGGTGGTGGCGTTCTGGATGTTGCGCGACGAGTGGCACGCAACGCACAGCTGGCCCGAGACGGTGTCCATGCGCAGGAAGTGCCGGCCCTGGCTGCCCGCGGTCGCGGGAGCAAAAGGATCCGCCGGGGTTTTGGCCTGCGAGTGCTGGTCGTGGCAACCCGAGCAGAGCAGGGTAGTGCCGCCGGTCCCCAGGTGCTTGGCCACCGTGGGGTCGGTCGGCGCGCTGGCGCCATAGGCCGGATTGTCCAGCGCGGCGTCCCAGCGGTGCGAGGTCCCCGACACGCCGGGCACAGCCTGATCGCCGCTGGACCAGTTCAGGCCCTTGAGTGCGTGGCAGTTCAGGCACAGGTTCTGGTTGGTGGCGTTGTTGGTCAGGGTGCCGCCCAAGGTGTTGTGGCCCAGGTGGCAGTCCTCGCACGCATTGACCAGGTTGGCGGCGTTGTGCGGCGCGTCGCTGGCCAGCGCCAAGCCGGGCAGCAGGGCGGTCAGCGCCAGGCCGGTCAGCAGCCAGGGGCGCTGTCGCAGCCGGCGCAGGCCCAGGGCCAGGAGCGCCAGCAGCAACACGACCGACATGCCTGAACTTCCGCGAGGTTGCGTGGTGCAGCCGCTGTCGCTGGGCGCCGGTGCGCTGGTGCCTGGCTTGGGTGCGGCCTTGGTGTCGGCATCGGCCTGCAGGGCGTCGGCCTGGCTGTCGCTGCCCGCGTCGGCCGCGGCGCTGTCTTGCGGTGCGGGCGCGTCGGGAGCTGCCGACGTGTCCTGAGCGGCGGCGGTGTCGCTCCCCGCGCTCGCGTCGTTGCCGCTGGCGGTGTCGGCACTTGCCGGCGTGTCGCTGCCCGCTTGGGCGTCGCTGCCGCTGTCCACCGCCAGATCGTCGCCGCCTGTGGCCGTGTCGGCATCGCCCTGACTGGCGTCCGGCGCCGCGGTGTCGCCGGCGCTGCCGGCATCGCTGTCGACCACGTCGGCACCGCCCGCGTCGGCGCCGCTGGTTCCCGTAGCATAGATGCCGACTTGTAGCGGTGCCGAACGCAGCTCGCCGTCGTCGACCCGCAGTTCGAACAGGTAGAGCCCCGCCAGCGGTGGCGTCACCGTCAGCACGGCCGCGTGTGGATCGGTCAGCGTCAGGCGCGGTCCGCGGACCTGGGTCCATGTGTAGGCCACGGCCTTGCCGTCGGGGTCCCAGCTCGGCGAGGCATCCCACTGCATCGCTTCGCCCGCGGCCACCGTGCCGGGTGCGTCGGCCACCTTGGCCACCGGCACGGCATTGGCGAGCGGATCGTCGACCGTGACGGTTACGCGCGCGCTGCTGCCGGCACCCAGCGCCGAGGCGGTCTGGAGTTCGAAGACATAGACGCCGGGGTCGATTGGCACAAAACTAGTCTTGCAGCCTGCATTTTCTGCGAGCGGCACGCGCACGCCTTCCACTTGCTTCCAGCCGCAGGTGGGCTGGCTGCCGTCGGGGACGTAGCTGGCCGTGCCGTCGAGTCCCACGGTTTCCAGCACCGTGGCGGTCAGATGCGGCGTGAGCATCGCCCGCGCCGGACCCGTCGTGCCGCTGTCGACCAGGATGCTGGCGCGCGCGGCCGGGCTGTCCCACGTGCCGTCGTTGACGACCAACTGGAACTCATAGCGGCCAGCCTGGCTGGGCGTGAACGCCACGGCCTTGGCACCGGCAGCGGCCAACGCCACGGGCGCGCCCGCGAGCTGCTTCCAGGTGAACTGCAGCGCACTGGCCTCCAGATCGCTGCTGGTCCCGCCGTCCAGAAGGACGCTTTGAGCCACTTGGCCAACCTCGGGCGCAGCGATGGCGGCCACCGGCACCGTGTTGCCCGCGTCGCCGACCACCACCGTCGTCGCCACCGGGGCTGAATTCTGGGCGCCGTCGCTGGCCACCACCTCGAAGGTGTAGATGCCGGCCTGGCTGGGCACAAAGGATGGACTGGCCGTCGCGCCGCCGGTCAGCGCGGTCGCCGACCCTGCCGTCTGCTTCCACGTGTAGATCAGCGGGGTTCCGTTGGCATCGCGGCTGAAGCGCGCGTCCAGGCTGACGGTGCTGCCAACCGCGGCGCTGAGCTCGGGGCCGGCGTCGGCGGTGGGCGCGACATCCTGCACGGCCACCGTGGCGCTGACCGGGCCCTGGCTGATCTTGCCGTCGCTGACGGTCAGGCCAAACGCGTGGTCGCCCGCCGCGCGCACCACCGTCCAGGTGTTCATGGCCACGGGGTCCGCGATGGTCACCGGCGCCGGCGACGCCTGCACGGACCACGCGAAGGTCAAGGGATCCAGGTTCGGATCGCTGGAGCCGCTGCCGATCAGCCACACCTTGGTCGGCTCGCTTTTGGCGATCACTTGGGCGGCGGGTTTGGGCAGATTGTCTTTGACGTCGAGCGGGTTTAGACCCTTGCCGACTTCTGTGCCATCGCCGACGCCGTCGCCGTCGCTGTCGGCCACCTTGGCCAGCGTCCCGGTAAGGAGCTCGCCCAGGTTCGACAGGCCGTCGCCGTCCAGATCGCCAAAGGCATCAGCCGGATCCTTGGGGTTCAGGCCATTGGCCAGTTCCCAGACGTCGGGCATCCCGTCGCAGTCGCTGTCGCCGGTGCACACCAGGGTGGTAGCGCCGGGCAGGGTAAAGACCTCGATGCGGCCGTTCTCGGCGCTGGTGACCAGCAGGCGGCCAAAGCTGTCCAGCACCACGTCGGTCGGCAAGTTCAGCTGGCCGGCGCCCGGGCCCCAACTGCCCATGCTGCCCTGGAAGCTGCCGTCGGCGAGGAACACCGATACCGAGCTCTGGTAGCCGTCGACCACGAACACGCGGCCATCGCTGGCCACGGCCAGGCCGGCTGGGCGGGTCAGATTGCCGGGCTTGGCGCCGTAGCTGCCGATGGTGGTGATCTGGCTGCCCGCCTTGTCGTACACGCGGACCACGCCAAGTGCGGAATCCGCCACATAGATGGCCGACTGTCCGGGAGCTACCGCCACGCCGGTCGGTGCGCCGCCGGTCGCGGCCAGCGGTGCCAGCTCGGTTCCCAGTGCGTCGAAGCGGCGCACCACGGCGTTCTTGGCGTCGGCGATCAGCACGGTGCCAGTCTGCGGATCCACCGCGATGTCCTGGGGCGTGCCGAAGGAGCCGGCCTGACCCAGCAAGCCCTTGGAAGTGCCCGATGCGCCGATGATCAGCACCCGGCCGTGCTCGGTGTCGCCCACGTACAGATCGCCGCCCAGGGCCACGGCCACCGCGGTGGGGATGCCTTCGATCGGCCATGTGCTGAGCAGCGCGCCGCCGGAGCCCAAGTGCGTCAAGGTGCGCGCGCGCGGATCGGTGACCCACAAGCTGCCGGCACTGTCTGCGCACAGGCGGGTCGGGTGGGCGCCGCCCGCGTTGATTCCCAGGAAACCCGTGGCCTTGCTGAGCACGACTTGGACTTGCGCCGCGGCGCTGCTGGCCAGCCCGTCGCTGTCGGTCGCCGTGGCCGTCAGCACCACCGTGCCGGCCGTGACCGGCGCCGTCCACGATGCCTTGCCGTTGGCGTCCGGCTGGATCACCGTACCCGCGCTCGCCGTCAACACGATCTTGACGCTTTTGCCCTGTGGGCTGGCCGCCGCTACGGTCACGACCACGGCTTCGCCGGGGAAGACAGTGGCTGTCGCCGCGTTCACCGTCACGATCGGCGGCGCCCCGTCGATCACCGTCACGCCCAGGTTCGTTGGATCGCCGGCCGTAGGCTTGCCCATGGCGCCGCCGTTGTCCCAGGCGGTGCACGTCAGCGTGACCGCGCCGCCGGCCGCCGGGGCGGTCCAGTTGGTCTGGACGCTGGCCGCGGCCTTTGGAGTGGCGACCGGCACGTCGATGCTCGCCTGGCCATTGCTGACTTGCCCCGCAGAGGCCGCCACCACGAACTTGGTCACGGTGCCGTCGGGGTCAGCGCCGCTGCAGGTCACGGCCACCGTCGAGCCGGCCGGCACGGGGGTGGATGCCACTGTAAGTGCGGTCACCGTTGGGCATTTGTTGCCCATGCCGCAATTGGCCGCCCACGCGGTGCTGGCCCCTACAAAGCACAGCAGGGCGGCCGCGAGCAGGGCCACACATGGGCGTGGCGGCGGCGGGAGCGAAGCCAAAAAGGGTTGGCGAACAAAGGCATGGCAGGTGAGAGGGTGCACCATGGCGTACTCCAAGGGGTCGTTGACCCCCAGGGATTCGCCTGCTGGTGGTGTCACCCCCGGCCGATGCCGGCACCATGCGCAGACTGGCCTTGCGGCCGTGCTTGATCTTAAGAAGTGTGCATAGCCCGTCAAGCACGAAGCGACATGCCGAGCCTCGAACCTGTCACCGCAGTGTAGGTCGACGGTCGCGCGCTCCCCTCTGCTTGTCGCCGCGGTGTCCAGGCACTACTCTGCCGCACGAGCGCTGCCCTGCATTGGGGCCAGCGTGCTCCATCCAAGGTCGCGCGGAATGAACGTGCTGCGGGCGCCAAAAACCCAGCCCTCTCCGACTCCACCAGCAGCACCGCGCCCATCCCGTGGGATCGCCTGGCTGCTCATCGGCTTGGCCTCGGTAGCCACTGCCGTTGCCCTGCGCACTTGGGTGATCGGATCGGCGGTGGTGGCCTCCGAGTCGATGCGGCCGACGCTGGAAGTGGGCGATCACTTATGGGTTGATCGCACCGCCTACGGCATGCGATGGCCGTGGAGCACGGCGCCCGCCCAGCTCCCCCAGCGCGGCGACGTCGTGGTGTTCCGCTACCCCTTCGACGATGGCTCCACCTACGTGGGGCGCCGGCTGATCAAGCGGGTAGTGGGCCTACCCGGCGATCGCCTGCGCCTGCGCGACAACCGCTGGGAGCTCAACGGCCGGCCGGTCGACCGCCGCGTCGTCGCCGAGCGCGAGCCGTGCGCGGCGGAACAGGGCGTCCTGTGCGAGCGAGCCGTGGAAGTCCTGGATGGTCAAGCATTCCATACCTGGCGACGGGTGCCGGAATTCGTCGGTCAGCGCCACCCCGACGACGGTTCGCCGATCAACGACCGCTCGTGGCCGCCCGGTATCTTCAATCCGACGCGGGTCAAGCCAGCCGCAAGGCGTTTCAGCCCGCCGCAGAACGGCGACTACCCCGACTTTGTCCTGCCGCCTGGCGTAGTTTTGCTGGTCGGCGACCATCGCGATGGCTCGCAAGACGGCCGCCACTTTGGCCTGGTCGAGGTGGGCGCCATCGAAGGCCGGGCGCGCCTGGTGTGGGCATCGCGGGCGCCGGGCGAGTGGTTGCCGCGCTGGGACCGCCTTGGGCTCGGCATGGCGGACGCGGACCGGTAGACGGACCGACCGACCGCGCCCACGCGCCGGCGTGCCACGGATCGTCGACCCGTACTTCTGCTACTCGATCAGGCCGAACTTCTTGAGCCGGTAGCGCAGCAGATCGCGGCTCACGCCCAGCAGCTTGGCGGCGCGCACCTGATTGCCATCGCTGTATTCCATGGCCCGCTCCAAGGCGACTCGCTCCAAGTCGGCCAGCGCCATCGAGCCATCCAGACGGAACACGACCTGCAGTGCGTCCTCGGTGGCGGCGGACCGCTCGGCCTCGCTGGCGACCGGCATGGGACCCGGGCTGGGATGGGCAGGCTGGGACACGCTGGCGCCGCCCGGTGCCATTCCGTAACCATGTGGAGCGCCTGGGTGATGGGCGCCAAAGGGCTGCGGATGGGCGGGCGGTGTGGCGTGCGCGGGCAGCGCGACCAACTCGTGGGCACCGGTGTGCCGCGGCGCCAGCGACTGCAGCTCGGGCGGCAAGTGCACCGGCTCGATGAAACTCGAATCGCCGCACAGGGTCACGGCGGCCTCGATGGCGTACTTCAGCTCGCGGATGTTGCCGGGCCAGCGGTAGGTCTGCAGGATCCGCCGCGCGGCCAGCGACAGGCCGTTGACGTGTGCGCCCATCTCGCGCGTGCACGCCTTGAGGACGTGATCGGCGATCAGGTCGATGTCGGCAGGGCGTTCGCGCAGTGGCGGCAGGCGGACGGCCAACACCTTCAATCGATAGAACAAATCCTCGCGGAAGCGCCCCGCGGCCACCAGTTCGGCCAGGTTCATGTGGCTGGCGGCCACGATGCGGACGTCGGACTCCGCCTCGGTGTTCGACCCTAGCCGGCGGTAGGTGTGCGTTTCGATGAAGCGCAACAGCTTGGCCTGCATGCCCAGGGGCATGTCG
>JACRCU010000576.1 GCA_016218865.1 Deltaproteobacteria bacterium
GCGTCCAGCGGAGCGTGCAAGCAGCCGCCCTGCTTGGCCTCGCACGCGTCGGCGGTGCACGGGTTGACGTCGTCGCAGTTGACCGCCTTGCCCGTAACACAGCTCCCTGCTTGGCAGATCTGCGCACCGGTGCAGAGCGTGTTTTCCTCGCAGACCGTGCCGTCGGCCCGCGGCTTCTGCTGGCACTGGCCGGTCGCCTTGTCGCACGCCGTCACCAGGCACGGGCCGTCTTGGCTGTTGGTGCACTCCTTTACCTGAGCGGGCTTGCACTCGTGCAGGTTCAGGTCGCAGTACATCGTGCCCACGCACTTGTCGTCGCCCTGCTTGCCCTCACAGTCGCTGTTGAGCTGGCAATTGCACGTCATTGCGCCGGGTTTGCAGGTGCCGCCGCTGCACCAATCGCTGGTGGTGCACGGGTTGCCGTCGGCGTCGCACTGGCCGCCCTCGTTGACCGCGGTGGCCTCGCACGCACCCGAGACCGCGTTGCACTGGGTCTTGCTGCACGCCGTGTCCTTGACCGTGGGGCAGGCCACCAGCGTCGCCGGGTTGATCGCGCACTGCCCGCTGGCCTTGTTGCAGTACAGCGTGCCGTTGCACAAGTTGCCGTCTTCGAACGACTTGCAGTCGCTGTCGGCCTTGCACGCGCAGGTGTCGGCGCTGGCCACGCAGCTGCCGACGGTGCACACCTCGCCCGCCGTGCAGCCGTTGCCGTCGTCGCACTTGTGGCCCTCGGCGACCGGCGTCATCGCGCACTTGCCGACCTTTTTGTCGCACAGGTTCTTGCTGCACGGCGTGTCGAACGTGGCGGAACAGCTCACGATGGTCGCCGGGTTGACCACGCACTTGCCCTGCTGCTTGTCGCAGTACAGGGTGCCGTTGCACAAGTCCCCGTCTTCTTGGGTCTTGCAGTCGGCGTCGGCCTTGCAGGCGCAGGTGTCGGCACTGGCCACGCAGTCGCCCTTTTGGCACACCTCGCCCTGGGTGCAGACGTTGCCGTCGTCGCAGCCCTGGCCCTCGGCCACCGGGACCAGTTGGCACACGCCGGTCTTCTTTTGGCACAGGTTTTTCTTGCAAACCGTGTCGTCGGCGCTGGGGCAGCTGACCACCGTCTTGGGGTTGAGTTGGCACTTGCCGGTGACTTTGTTGCAGAACAGCGTGCCGTTGCACAGATCGCCGTCCTCTTGCGCCAGGCAGTCCAGGTCGGTCTTGCACAGCGCGGTGTCGACGCCGCTCGCGCACTTGCCGCTCTGGCAGCTGTCGCCCGTGGTGTTTAAGTTGCCGTCCGTGCAGGCGGTCCCGTTCGGCACGGGCTGGCTGCTGCACTTGCCGCTGGCGGGATCGCAGGCCAGCGCTTGGCACGGCTCGGCCACGCCTGGGCACGCGACCACCGTGGCGGGGTTGGGCTTGCAGACGTGCGGGAAGCTGCCGACATCGCAAAACAGCTTGCCGTTGCAGGCGTTTTTGTCGTCCCAGGCGGCGCAGTCGCCGTCGCTCTGGCATTGGCAAACGTCGGCCTTGAAGGTGCACGTGCCGCCGCTGCAGAGGTCGCCCTGCGTGCAGGGGTTGCCGTCGTCGCAGGCGGTGCCGTCCGGGCTGGCGGCCAGCTTGCACAGGCCGGTGCTGGGGTTGCAGGCGGTGTGGCCGCACGCGGTGTCGCCGCTGCTGTCGCACACGACCACCGTGCTGGGCAGGATCTCGCATACGCCGGGTGATTTTCCGGTGTTGCAGAACAGCGTGCCGTTGCAGGGGTTGCTGTCGTCGTAGGCGGCGCAGTCCTTGAGCGAGGTGCAGCCCGTGCAAATGTTGTTGCCGCCAAGGCACTTGCCGTCGAAGGCGCAGGCGTCGCCCTTGGTGCAGGGGTTGCCGTCGTCGCAGGCCTCGGTGGTCTTGGCCTCGTGGACGCAGGCGCCGGTCTTGGCATCGCAGGCGTCGGCCGTACACAGGTTGTTGTCGTCGCAGGGCTTTTGGCCCTTGGCTTGGCACATGCCGGCCTGGCACTGGCCGCCGCCGGCGCAGAGGTCCAGGGCCGGGCACGGGGCGCCGTCGGCTTTCAGGCCATACTGGCAAACTGCGGAAATACATAGAGCATCCTGGCAAGGTGTCGGCTTGCAGTCTGCGGCGGATTGGCAGGCGGGGCCCGCGTCGCCGCCGTCGGCAAGCGAGCCATCCACGTCCGCGGCGGCAAGGCCGTCATTCGCCACTTCCACGCTCGGCGGTCCGTCGCTTGGCGGGGCCAGCAGGTCGCCTGCCGTGTCGACCTCTTCCGACGACAGGTCTGCGTCCAGGCTCGCATCCGCGTCGGTGTCAGCCAAGGCATCTGCCGCGCCGAGCCCGTTGGCGTCGGTGATTGTCGCCGAGCCATGGCCAGCCGAGCCGCAGCCACCGACCCATGCCAAGACGGCCCACATAGCCAAAAGGCCTCGCCAGTGGGCCGGGAGCCGCTGTCGCTTGGATTGCATGCTACCTCCTACTGTGCGCACCACCGGATAGGTACCCCACCGGATTCGCGCGGGCACCGCTTCCCGGACCCGGCTGGTAACTAGCGAGAATCAGGCGGGGGCCCCCGGTTTGGGCCCGGGATTGCCGCGACGTTCGATCCGACCTCGACGGATTTGGTGCACGTCGGCGCTGGGGCCGATCGCAGCACACCGGGCACAGGCGCAACGCTCGGCCGCCGCCCGCGCAGGGCGGGAGCCACACCCATCGGTGTGCGGACCTCGTACCGAACTGCCGGTTTGCTCCCGCGACTCGACGCGCTCAAGCCCACGAATCCTCTGGACTGGGCCACCGGCTGTCAACCCACCAAGCTCCCTGCCTATCACGGAAATGTCAAAGCGCTCCGCCGACTACGCCAGCGCGCCACCACCAACGCCGCCAGCAGCGCCGCCAAGGGCCAAGTCCCCCGCGCAGTTGCACTCGCCGTCCCCGCTGCACACCCCGAGTCCGCCTTGGCCGCCGCCGGTTTGGCCGCAGCGCCCGCCGTGTCCGCGCTGGCCAAGTCGCCCCAACCGCCCTGGGCATCCACGTTGGGCACGCTGCCGCCATCGCTGGCCCCGACCGCAGCGCCCAGCGGCGGCGGCGACCCCGACAACCAGCCTGCCTTGGGATTGCAGCCCGGCGGCGCGTACCAGACCCCTGCCGTGGTCACCAACGGATCGCTCGGCGGCACCGGCCACGCCTGCGCCGGCTGGGCGACAAAGTCCTTGGGCAGCTGCGGCTGACCCGGCTTGGCCCCGGCAATGGCGCTACTGATCACGGGCACTTGCACAGGGGCCACCTCCAGCGCGTCGCCCGCCTCGTCCAGCAGCTGGATCTTGTCGGCCGCCGGTGTCTGGGCAAAGCGCGGCGGCACCGACGTACCTGCGTCCACCACCCAGCTGCCCAACTCCGGCCAGGTCAGGCGCACCGCCTCGGGCCACCCGTAGGTCCAGCCGGACAAACAGACTTTGTTCGTCCGCAGTTCCGCAGTGTTGGCTACCGGAGGCAGGCCCTTGTTGAAGGCGAACACCGGGTCGCGGTCCATCTCGTCGGGCGAAATCCGCATCACCATCCGCGTGACCGTGGTCGCCTTGGCCAGATGGGCCGCCACCTCGGCCACCGGATCCACCAGCTGTTTCTGCACCACGTCCGCGGCCTTGGCTCCGTTCACCGGCTGGGCGGTCAGGGCATCGTGGGTGAATTTCTCGGGCGCCACCGGCACCGGGCAGTTCTGGTAGTCGACCATGGTGTTCTGCCAGTACTTGGCGCAACCGCGCAGATTGCCTAGCACTTGCAGCGCGGTGGTGCCGGTGGCATAGCTCGACAACCCCAGCGCTTCGTCCAGCGTGTCCGCCACTTCTTGGGTGACCGGCAGCCCGCCCGTGGCCCGCAACTGCCCAAGCTGCAGGTAGTTTCCCACGCCGCTCAGGGCCGCCGGGGTGCCGGCTGGAATCCACTGCAGCGAGCCCGTGGCGCTGCCGGGCTGGGCGTACTCGGTCACGAACGCGTTGCCGCCCGCCTCGTCTACCGCCGCCGCCACCACCTGGGCATAGTTGCCCGGCACCCGACACAGACTAGGCCCGCCCGCCACCGCTGGGCAGGCCAGCACCGGCCCGGCAAGTGCTTGGAGCCGCAGGGGATTGAGCTGTACGTCCAAGTGGTTCTTGACGATGGCCCGCCCCGGTCCGCCCAAGGTGACCACCACCGTCATGTCGTCTTTGGCGGCAATCGAGGTCAGGCGCAGCGGCACGCACGGCTCGGCGTCGTCCATCGTCAGGGTAATCGGCCGGATCGCGCCCACCCCTTGACCGTTCTGCAGCTTGACCGCCACGAACAGGTCGCCCTTGGCCACATGGCTGGCAAGGATCGGCTTGGCCTTGTCGGGGGTGGCATAGCCGTGGTCGTTCAGCCACTTGTACAGCGCCTCGACCTCGGCGCCCTTGATGACCACGTAGTTGTAGGGGCCGGTGGCGCCGCTGGCCAGCACCTCTACGCCGCCCGACCCGGTGTCGCTGTACGCCGTGTCGCCCAGGGCGGCAGCGTCCAGGGCGGCCGCCCCATCCGCGGACCAACCGGGCTTGAAGCTTGCACAACCGATGGCGGGGTCGCGGCAATTCTCCGGCGGGTCGGTTCGCAGTCGCACGCGCGCCGCCATGCTCTGGTCCAGCGCGTCCAGCACGGCCACCGTGCCTACGCCCACCTTGGGCAGCTTGGGCACCGGCAGGACCCAGGCAAAATCCTTGGCCAGGCCGGCATAGCGCACCTCGACCCACACGGTCGACACCTTGGTCAGCGGATCGCGCAAGAACAGCACCCGCTCGGCGTCTTGCACCACCAGCTGATTGGGCCCGGTTTCCAGCGTGGGGCTGATGCACGCGCCGCAGGCCAGGGCCGGCTGGGTCCACGTCGCCGCCGCCACGGCCGACAACGCCAACGGGACGGCCCAGCGCCAAGCGGTGGCAAAAGTGGTGGTCGAGGGCATGGGATCCTCCTTGTGCATCGCTAGTACGTGCGCTCGCAAATTCGCGACGGGTTCGACACGGTCCCTGCGCACGTACTAGCTGACCGCGGCAGCGGGCAGACGCAGGGGTGGCAGGGGGCGGCGCGCCCCCTATTCCTACCTAAAAGGCTAGTACTACAAAC
>JACRCU010000060.1 GCA_016218865.1 Deltaproteobacteria bacterium
CCGCGGACCGGCAGCGCCGCGCCGCCCCGCCGATCGGTGTCGCGGCGCGCGCCCGCCTGGCCGGTGCCTCGTCGTCGCGGTTTGCGCTATACGGCGAGCTGGGCGACGCATTGCGGGCGACGCGGCGGGCGCTGCAGGGATTCGCGAGCATCGACGACCGCCGCAATGCCGCGGCCCAGCGCTTGGACCTGGGCGTCATGCTGCTGCGGATCGGCGATCATCACCACGGCGAGGCCGAGATTCGCCAAGCGATCGACGAGTTGCAGGGCCTGGGCCTGGGTTCGAACGCGGCGGTGGGCCGGGTCTGGCTGGGGGTGGCGGCGCTGCGGTCGGGGCGCCCTGCCCAAGCGCAGGCCCTCCTCGAAGGCGCCATTGCCGAGCTGGCCGACACGGGCGTGGCCCTGACCCGCAGCTGGGCCCTGGCCGCGCTGATCAGCTTGCACTTGCGCGCGGGCGCTGCGGCCGAGGCCGACGCCTACCTGCAGCAGCTGCAGGCGATCGTGCGCAGCGCTCCGCCGATGTGGTCGCAGGCGGCAGCCCTTGGCGCCGAGGTGCGGCTAGCCCAGGGCCGGCTGGCCGAGGCGCTGGATGCCGCGAAGAACGCTCTGCAGATCTGGCGCGAGGGTGTGCCCAGCGCCGAGCGGGCGGTGCGCGGGCTGGTCGTGCTCGCCGAGGTGCAGGCGGCCTGCGGACACCGCGACGAGGCGCGCGCCGCGGCCGACCAGGGGCTGGCGATGGCGGCCCAGATTCGCCGCAGCCTGCAGGACCCGCAACTCGAAGACTGCTTCGATGCCAGCGACGAGGTGGTGCGCCTGCATCGCGTCGCCGCGCGGATGCTCAGTATTACATAGGGTGTCGATCGGCGCCGTCCACACTTCCCATTAAATATTCAGCAGTAGAAAGTGGCTGCCATCGTCCGCGACAGGTCGATACTACGCAACAGGTTTGGTTCCGCCGCCAAACCGCTTGCGGATCGCCTCGCGGAGCCCGTCTTGGGCGGTGTCGCGGAGCACGGCGCCGTGGGCGGGCACCAGATGGGCAAAGGGCTCGCTGCACAGCCGCTCCAGGTCCTGGCGCACGTCTTGCCCCATCGCCTTGGTCCACGGGCCGCCGACGACCTTGGGGCCAAAGCCCATGCCGCGCATGACGACTTTGGCGAAAAGCGAGCAGCCGTCGAAGCTCTCCCAGTTCTGGTAGCTGTCGCACGTGAGCAGGATCCCGCCGTCTTGCTCCAACAGCAGCGCCACCTCGGGCTGCTTGCCGTGCTCGAAGGCAAAGACGCGCAGGTCCGGACGCGGCCGCGCCTGGGGCACCAGCTCGGCCGTGTGGTGCAGGTCGCCCTCGTGACGCGAGCCTGGCGGCGCCCAGAAGGTCGGGTGGTAGCGGTGCACGTAGAACGGGTCGTCGATGCCGTGGAACGCCCCCAGCTTGAACAGGTGCTTGACCTTGCCCAGCGAGTCCAGCTCGCGCAACCCGCTCTCCGTCAGGCGCACCGAATTGACCAGGGTGAGCTCGCTTCCCTGCCGCAAGATCGCCATGTTGCGCGTGATCGTGAAGCCCGGGGCCATGCGGAACAGGCCCTCGACCAGGAAAACATTGGGAAAGACTTCGCGAATCGGCCCGTGGGGCAGCGCCGGTGCGTAGTTGGCCAGGTGGGTCATGGCGGTCTCTGCGATGGCAACGACGGTCGCCGGCCGCACATTGGCAGAGCCGCGCTGCCCTGTCAACATTAACTGTTTCAGCAGGTTAACTAGTCTGGGTCTGCGGATCCTGGGCCGATCCGTCGCGGGCCCGCGCCGACGCGCGCAAGGTCGCGGCAAACTGGGGGTCGTGCTGCACGGCTCGCTCGAAGCCGGCGCGCGTCAGGCGAAACAGGTCGCAGTAGTCGCTCGCCACGGCCGAGGCGCTCCGCGGAGCACCGCTGAGCAGCGACATTTCGCCAAAGAAGTTGCCAGCATGCAGGGTTGCGACCACCTCGCCGCTGGCCGTGACGATGGCTACCGCGCCCGAGCGAATGAAGTACATGCCGTCGCCCGGTTCGCCCGCGGCGAAGATGCGCTCGCCCGGCACCGCCACCATCGCCTGCATCTCCTCCATCAGATCCTGGACGAACGAGTCGCCCGCGCCGCGCAACAGCGGAATCTTCCTGACCATGTCGCGGTTGAGGTGCATCGTGATGGCGCCGCGCAGCTTGGCCGGCAGCCCCGTCAGCACCTCGGAGTCCTGGTAGCCTTGGCGCGTGTCCCACATGTAGCGGAAGTACTCGCGGACCTGGGCACGCAGGTCGCCCGGCAAGCGGTTGTAATTCATGTAGGTTTCCAGGCGATCCAGCTGCGACATGTGGTGCTCGCGCGCCGCGTCCAGGCGGGTCAGCACGCTCGCCACATTGCTGATCACAAAGCCGAATACGCCAACTCCCAGCACCTGGGTGCCGCACACGTACAGCATCTGCACCATGGTGCGCGGGGTGATGTCGCCGTAGCCGACCGTCGTCAGGGTCGTCAAGGTCCAGTAGACCGCGCGCACGTACTCTTGCACGGGATCGCTGTCGCGGCCGGCGCTGCCGCTGCCCAGGGCAATCCAGCCGCAGGCCAGCAAGTGCACGAACGGCGGCAGGTACAGCAGCAGCGGCACCAAGCGGTGCAGGACTGGGTGGCGCGAGGCCAGCGTCTCGAACCACGCGCGAACCTGGGCAATGCGCGCCAGCATCAGCAGCTTGACCAGGAGCAGCCGGCTGGCGTGCTCGCCGAGCCAGGGCTGAGCCAGCCAGTCGAGCGGCAGTGCGAGCGCCAAGTCGATCGCGATCACGCCTACTTTGTGCCACGGACCTGCCATCTCAGCGGAGCGACTGCGGCGCTGCAGCCAAGCGGCCGCCACCACCGCCGCCGAGGCCAGGTCGACCGCGGCATCGGCGCCGCTCACCAGCGGTCCATACAGCAGCCGCAGCGGCACCCAGCCCGCCACGCTGATCACGGTGAGCACCACCGCCGCATCGATAGCCTTGTGAATCCAGCTGGTTGTTCTGCGTTCGCCCATGATCTCCCGCGGTCCACTGCAGCGAGCGACCACAGGCTGTGGGCGCTGTCGGGGCGGTCCCAGCGTTCCACACCGCCGCCGCCGAGGCAAGCAGGGCTCCGCACCGGCAGCAGTGTAGACATGTGAACATCCCGTCATGCAATGTCCTTTTTGCCCAAAGGGCACTTGAGATGCGCCGCGACCTTTGCATCATTGGGGCAGGCCGGGGCGCGTCAGGTCGCCTTGGCCCATCGCAGCGCTCCGTGTCCTTCCAATGCCAGGTGGCCAAGTTCGCCGGCGCCGGTGCCAACGCTCTGTTGGCTCCATGTGGCGCAACGGCGAAGCACTGCCAGTCTCTCTGCAAGGGAATTGCCGTACATGGCCGCCACCCAAGCCCACGCCTTCGCCGCCCACCCGCGCCTGCGGCAGGTCCTGCCGTCGCTGGTTCCGACGCGTTGGGCTTTGTTGGCGCTGACTTGCGTGCTGGCCCTGCGCGTCCTGGGCTGGGCCGCTCAGCGCGTCTGGCTGCCCGAACTGCCGCCCCTGCGGTCTTTTGCCAAGGGGATCGCCTGGGATATCGCTTTGGTGGGCACCCTGGTGGCCTGGTCGCGCTGGCTGTCCCTGTGGCGACCCGAGCGGCGAAGCTTGGTGGGACTGGGGCGCGACGCGCTGCTCGTCGGCGCCGTGGTGGTGCGCTGGCTCGACGCGGGGCACTGCTTCATGGCGCGCGCACACTGGACGGCCGACGCATTCCTGTACCTGGACGCCGGGTTCCTGGGCAGCCTTGCCGACCCGCGCCTGCTTGCGGCGGTGCTGGCCATGGGGGCGACTGCGGTGCTGGTGGTGCTGTCCGTGCGCCGCGACGTGGCGGTATGGTCGCGCCAGCCTCCGCCCGCGTGGGCAGCGCTGACCGTCGCCATGCTCTGCGTCCCGGCCGCCGCCTGGGCTCTCCGCGACGGCATTGCCTTTCCGCCCACCGTCGACCGGCCGCGCCTGACGCCCGAGGTCAACTTTGTCCGGCAGGCGCTGGTGGCCTGGAGCACCACGCCACAGCTGGGGGCGCCGCCAGAGCTAAGTCCGGAACGCCGCGCCCGTTTTGCCCAATTGGGCTTGGTGCCGCCCACGGTCGACTTGGCCGCCGATTGGCCGTTGCTCAGCTCGCGCCTGCCGACCCAGCCGTTTCCCTTCCCGCGCCGGCCCGTTGCGCCGGATGCCGGGCCACCCAACGTGGTGGTGACTCTGATGGAGTCCACCAACCGCCTGTTCGTGCACGGACTTTCGGGGCGCTACCCAGGCCTGATGCCCCACACCAGCGCTCTGGCCGGGCGGATGATGGCGGTCAGCGATTTCTACAACACCAGCGCGCCCACGATTGCGGCGATGGTGACCGCCCTGTGCGGCATCCACCCGCCAGCCCATCCCCATGATCTGCAAGACAATCAGCGCGTCGACGGGGCAATGGCCTACACCTGCGTCGGCGACTTGCTCGGCAATCACGGCTATCGGACCGTGTTCTTGCAGGGCGCGACCAAGAACATTACCCACAAGGAAGATTTCTTGCTCAGCCATGGGTTCGACGAGGTGCACGGCTACGAAGAGGTGGTGCCCCAGCTGCCGTTCGGGCACCCGCCTGGGCCCTGGGGCGCGCACGACACCGACCTGGCGGACTACGCAGCCAAGACCATCGAGCGCCTGGAAGCCCAGCGCGCCCGCGACGGCCGGCCGTACCTGCTGGTGATGCTGACCCTGGACAGCCACGAACCCGGGATGGCGGCAGAGGATTGCCGGTTCCCGCTGGGCCCCGATGGCCAGCCCGCGGTCGGCGACCTGCCGGCCTCGCCGGCGGCACGCGAGCTGCTCCGCGGCTACCACTGCCAAGACCGCGGCATCGGCAAGCTGGCCCACACGCTCCTGGATGGCCCGCGCGCCGACCGCACCGTGTGGCTGCTGACGGCCGACCATGCCGCGTTTGCCGGCCTGGTGCCGCGCGAGATCTACCTGGGGAGCCAGGCCGACTCTGGCGACTCCGCACCGGTGCCGTTCCTGCTCCACGACCCACTGCACCAATTGCCACCGCGCCTGGACATGGTGGCCGGCACCCGCGACCTCACGCCCACACTGCTGGACCTGCTCGGCTTGACCGGCGATGCCAACTCACTGACCGGAATGAGTATCTTTGGCCCGCGCCGCAACCATCCGTTCTTGATTGGCCGGGTCGGCGAGCGCGTGGCCTTTGTCCACACTCCGCAGGCCCACGTGGAATTGCCCCTTGGCGTCATCCACTCGCGCTGCCGGTCGAACCAACCCTTGGATCCGAATTTGTACGAGATCTTCTCGGCTTGTGACCTGCAGGCGTGGCTGGAGTGGCAAGACGGCCTGTGGTCGTCGCGGCGCCTGTTCCCGGCGGCCCTGTACCGGGGCAGCGACCGCGCCCGCGCACCTCTGCCGCCCCAAGCCGCACTCTAGCCGAGTTCGCCCAAGTTGGCCGAGTGGGCCCAAGCCGGCCGGGTTTGCCCAAGATGGCGAGGTAGTTGCGCCGCAGCGCCCCGCGATCGGCCGCCGCTACTTCAGCGCTGCGCCGCCCGGGTAGCCGTACGAAACGTAGTCCGCCCAGCCGTACACCACCAGGCCCACCTTCTGGTCCGCGACGAGCTGGTGCGAACCCACCGGCACCGCCAAACGGGCCACCTGCCAGCCCGGCGCAAAGGTCGCAAACTGGGCCGGCGCAATCGCCACGTTGTCCAGCTTGACCACCGTGCCGGTGGGGGCCACCACGTTGACGTAGTTCTCGGCATAGGCGCTGGGTACCAGGAACACGTAGCTCTGCAGGTACTGGTCTTGCGCGACGCCGTTGATCATGTCGGGGTCACCCAGGCCGGCATCCTGGTCGGGCTGCACGATGTTGGGGCAGTCGGCGTTGATGGCGCACGACATCGGCGTTTGCAGCTTGTTCCAGAAGTAGTTGCAGACCTTCTGGCCCAGGTACGAGCCGGTGCACTCGTCGTTGTTCGGGTCGGGCGCATTGGCCGACGCCATGAACTGCATCACTTCTACCGGGTTGTTGGCGGTCAGCACAAAGTCCTGGTCGGACTCGAACTCGTACCACTGGCCCTGCATCAGCTTGGGGATGTCGGCCTGCTTGGGCGAGGTCGTCACCACCGTGTCGTTGGCCGAGGCCAGCACGCGCCACGCGTCCTTCTCTTTCTTGCGCTTCTTCAGCTTGGTGCAGTTGTAGACCTTGCCCCAGGCCGAGACGGGGAACAGCTGCTGCTCCATGTGGTCGGCGCAGCAGGTCTTGGGGCAGTCGGCGTTGGTGGTGCAGGCCCAGCCCTGGTACTGGCACTTGCCGGCGACGCAGTGGTCGGTGTTGGGCGAGTTCGACGCCTCGGTGCCGCCGAACACGGCGACCGGCTTGTCGGCCTTGATGTAGGTGCCGGTGGGGTCGGCGCCGATGGCGTTGGTCTCGATGTTCAGGACCTGGCCCTGCATCAGCGAGTAGTTGGCCGTCTCGCCGACCTTCAGCGCGGCAATCGAAGGTCCCGGCAGGGTCTTGGCCGACGACACCACCATCACTTCGGTCTTGCCCGGCGCAGTGGCGATGACGGTGAAGTAGGACTTGAGCAGGTCGTGGCTCTGCTCGCGCGCCATCACCCAGTACTCTTTGCCGATCGAGTTCGATGGCAGCAACAGCGAGGCGCCATTGCTGAACACCTCGTAGTTCTGCAGCGGGTTGAACTGGTAGGCCACGATCGGCTGGTCCGACTTGATGCGGTACACGTTCTTGTTGATGCTGGTGTTTTCCTGGTTCAGCGGCGGAATCTTCCAGGCCGGGTCGGGCAGGTTGATGATCTTGAGGCCGTTGCCCTGCACCGTGTACTTCGAGGTGTTGCCGGTGCCGGCCTCGACCGTGACCAGCGCCGCCTTGGGCTTGGTGTTCGAAATGATCACCGCGAACTGCGAGTTCTGCGCGTCGTAGTAGCCGCCCGAGCCGTTGGGCACCTTGGCGTTGTCCAGGTCGATGGCCCAGTAGTCGCAACCCACGTTGGTGTTGGACTTGATGTCTTTGTCGCAGGCGTTGACACAGATGCCGCCTTGGCAGACCAAGCCCTTGGTGCCGCAGTCTTCAAAGACTTCGTAGCCCGAGCCGTCGCTCGCACAGACCAAGGCGCGGTCGTTGTCGCACACCTTGTTGCCGGGGACACAGACCTGGCAGTAGGCCTTGAAACCCTTGTTGTTGGGCAGAGGCGCCAAGCTGCAAGTCTCGTCTTCGCCGCACTCGGCCTCGACCTGGGCACCCGAGCCGTCGGCCGCGCACTTCATCACCGCCTTGCTGACCTGCTGGCCGGGCGGAATCGGAGCGCAGAAGGTGCTGCCGGGCTGGCACTGGATGCAGGCGCCGTCCTTGCAGATTGGCGCTTCATCGGGGCACTTCTGCACGTCGGCGCCGTCGCCCGACTCGTTGCAGGTGACCAGGAACGTGTCGCCGTCGCACCAGGTGGTCGAGGGGTCGCACGACACGCCCTGGCAGGTGTGGTTCAGGCACTGCTGGCCTTCTTTGCAGTTGAAGTCGGTCAGGCACGCCACGCACTGGTGGATGCCGATGGCGCAAAACGGCGTGTCGGGCAAGTTCTTGCAGGCGCCCGAGTTGTTGCAGATGGGGCCGGTGTACGTGTCTTCGGGGCCGGTGTCTTCGGCGATTTCTTCGATGTCGGCGCTGGCGTCTTCGTCGGTGGTCGAGCCGGTGTCGTCGATGGCGCTATCGCTAAGGGTATCGCTGCTTTGCTTGTCCTGGGTCTTGACGTCGGGCGCGATCAGGCCGCCGATCACGTCCAGACCGCCGTTTCCGTTGTTGGCTTGCTGATTTTGCGGCTGCGAACACGCCACGGTCAGGCCCAGCGAGGCCAGACAGAGACTGCTGAGCACCACCAAGCGCAATTCGGCGGCGGGCGCGCGGCGCAGCAGGGCCAAGACAGCCGCGGCAAGGGATCCGCCGGTGCCGCAGTGGGGTGCGGCGACGCCTGGCGCGCGCGAGTTGGTGGGAGCCATTTCCGACATGAAAACCTCGAACAGTGCTTGGCGCGGCCTGGCGAGCACGCCGCTGGGCTGCGACCGGCCGCCGCTGCAATCCTACAGCATACCGTTGCGGCCCAACCGGCACAATGGCAAAGGCCGCCGGGTGAGGCTCGCAGGACCCGCAGGTCAGGTCGTTAATATTACATCAGAATCATGCGACGGTCTGGTTGCGGCGGTGGCCGTGGCGCAGGGGCTCGAAGGCGCTGGGGTCGGCGCGCAGGGCGGCGGAGACCTGGTCGAGCGGCAGCCACTCGGCCGGTCCGGGCGGATCTGCGGCAACCACCGGCGGCGCCAAGCCGAATTGCCGGCACAGGCCGGTGACCGCCCGCAGCGCCACGTCGCGCTTGCCCTGAACGCTGTGTCCAGCAATGTGGGGAGTCGCAAGGTCGCAGGCCGCCACCACTTCGCCAGCGACGCGCGGCTCGCTGGGAAACGTGTCGATGGCAAGCCAACGGAGCCCGCCATTGCGGCGCAACTCTGCGGCCTTGTGGGCGTCCAGCACGTCGCCGCGGGCCGCGTTGAGCACGGTCGCCGCCGGCAGCCGCCCCAGGCGCTGCGCATCGAGCAGGTTGGTGGTCGCGTGGCGGCCTTCGCGCACCAGCGGCACATGCAAAGTCACCGCGTCCACACTGTCTTGCAGCAAGGCATCCAGGTCGCGGCTGACAAAGCCCGGTTCGCGCTCGGCTCGCGGCGGATCGCAGGGCAGGGGGAGCGCCCCGCGCTGTTGCAGGCGCTGCACGACCAGGCTGCCCACCGCGCCCACACCCACCACGGCAACGCGCAGCCCGGCCAGCGGCCGGCCGCTGCGGCTCAGCGCCCACTCGACCCAATCGGTCACCGCGACTGCATTGCCACCGTGCCCGGTGTGCAGTGCCACTCCGGTCCGCTCCAGCGCCGCCACGTCGATGTGGTCGGTACCCGACGACAGGGTCGCAACCCCTTGTAGGTTGCGGAAGTTTTGCAGGTCACCGGCCGTCAGCCGACTCACCGACCGCAGCAGAATCGCCTGCACGGCCGGATCCGGCGCCACTGCCGCCAGCTCGCGCGGCGTGTACACCCGCAGATCGAAGCCTTCGAGCCACGCCAGCGGCAGCGCATGGGCACTGCCATCGGCGACTGCGCGATCGACCAAGAGCACAGGCCTCATGCGGGCTCAGGCGTCTCGGCGAGCTCAAGAATCCGCAGCCACTCCGCCCGGTTCAGGGGCACCACCGACAGGCGGTTCTCGCGGAACATCCGCAGCTCGGCCAGCGGCCCCGGCACGCCGTACTCCTGCTTCAGCTCGTGCAGGGTCACCGGCCGCCGCAGCTCGCACACCGGCGCCACATCCACGGCCGACCAACGATCGCCTTCAATCGTCGGATCGGGGTAGTGGCTGCGCACGACTTCGGCAATGCCTACCGCCTGTTTGCCCACGTTGCTGTGGTAGATGAGCACGCGGTCGCCCACCTGCATGGCGCGGAGGAAGTTGCGGGCGGTGTAGTTGCGCACGCCGTCCCAACAGCCGCGGCCCTGGGCGACCAGCGTCTCCCAGCTGTAGACCTCGGGCTCCGTCTTCATCAACCAGTACTTGCGCGGGTTACTCATCGGCTAGCGCACGCTCCAGATTTCTTCGCGGCCGCCCGGCGGGGTCGCCCACAGCTGCAGTCCCAAGATGGTGGCCGGCCCCTGGAAGAACTGCATCTCGACCCGGTGCTCGCCGGCGCCCAGGTTGATCTCGCCCTCGACCCACGGCGCCACCCGCTGCGGGTCGCTGTCGGCTACCAAGCGGCCGTCGATCAGCCAGCGCGCGCCCTCGTCCGCCAACAGGCGGAAATTCCACACGCCGGCGGCCGGCACGGACCAGGTCCCGGTGTAGCGCAAGGCGAACCACTCGGTGCGGTTGCTCACTCCCGGGAACCCTTCGGTGAAGTCGCGCGGCGCCACGTCGAAGCGGGTGGCCCAGATGCTGCCGACCGGGGCCAAGCTACCGAAATCGGGCAGCTTGTCGGTGCCCTCGGACAGGTAGTAGAGCTTGCCTTCCAGCGCGCCGTCGATGTGTTCGGCGCTGCCCAGCGTGCCGGTGCCGGACTGGGCCGAGCCTTGGGTCGCCTGCAGGATCGCCGAGCAGCCCGCGGTCGCCAGCGGCAGTGCGACGGCCAAAGTTGCCAGGAATCTGCGCATCGTCGCCCTCGCTGACCAGAACAGCGGCCCGAGTGTGCACGAGTTGCCGCGCGGGCCACAAGTGCCGACTGCGCCCGCGGTCCGCCGCGCCGCGCGTTGTTGAAAACCCCGCGCGCGCCGCGTAGTGTGCCGGCCGCTGCGCGCCCCTCGCCAAGGGCGCCGCACCCAGGAGGACGCGATGTGCGGTGTGGTCGGCCTGATTTTCGAGCGCAACCGAGCTGATTTTGGCCAGATTGCCGGTGAGCTGCTGCGGACGCTGGAGTACCGGGGCTACGACTCGACCGGCGCAGCCATCCAGGGCGAGGGCGACAGCGTCGATCTCCGCAAGGACGTCGGCGCGCCGTCGAACCTGGTGCACCGCTTGGGGATTACCTCTCTGCCCGGCCAGATTCTTTGCGGTCAAGTGCGCTGGGCCACCTTTGGCGCGGTCGACGCGGTCAATGCGCAACCCCACGTGGTTCGGTGCAAAACCTACATGTACGGCGCGCACAACGGCAACGTGACCAACTGCGATCCGCTGAAGGCCTGGCTCATCGCCCAGGGCCACGACGTCAAGTCGGACAACGACGGCGAGATGGTGGTCCATGCCGTGGAGCACGGCTTTGCCGCCCGCCTGGAGGTCGCGTCGCCGGCACAGCGCAAGGATCCGGAAGTGCGGCGGAAATTGATGCGCGGCGCCATCTTGGAGGCGGCGTCGCGGCTGCACGGCTCGTACGCGGCGGTGCTGGTCGACCCGATCAGCCGGACGCTGTGGGCCGTCAAGCAGGGCTCCAGCCTGTACTTCGGCACCGGCGCCGACTCGACCGGTGGCCAATTTCGCGTGGCCTCGTCTGACCTTTCCAGCGTGCTCAAGCTGACCCGCACGCTGGTGCCGCTGGGCGAGGGCGAGTTTGCCGAATTCACCGCCACCTACCATCAGGTGTACCGCATCGCCCATCACGCCGAGCGGCCCGACGACGCGGTGCCGATCGACCGCAAGTCGGTGCGCAGCTTCCTCCGCACCGCCGACACCGGCTTGGTGGCGCCGTTCACCACCTTCATGCAACAAGAGATTTTTGCAGAAGAAGATACCTGCCGCAGTGTGGTGCGTCTGTTCAGCGGCGGCAGCCGGCTTGCCCACAGCTTGGCGCCGCTGATGGACCAACTGGGGGCCGAGCCCAAGGCGCAACTGCGCAAGGCCATTGCCGACTTGTTCGAGGCGACCAGCGATGTGGCCCTGCGCGGCGTGCTCGAGCGCCTGCACCGGCTGCCCGTGGCCCAGGGTCTGGTGGCGAGCCTGGCGGCCCAGCTGGGCGGCATGGACCGCCACGATCAGGCGCTTTGCTCCGCGGAACAGGGCCTATTGGCCGACCTTCTGGCCCTGGCGGGCAGCGCGGCCCAGCGGCAGTCGGTGCGGTTGATCGACGGCATCCTGGAGCACGACGAGGCGGTGGCCTACGGTCGCGCAGTCGAGGAGCTCACCCAGCGCTGTGCCCAGGCGGTGGCGAACCACCGGCGCATCTTTGTGCTGTGCTGCGGCACGTCGTTCCACGCGGCCAAGACGGCGGCGCTGTTCTACAACGAAATCGCGGGGTGCGAGATCACGCCGCTGCTGCCCGGCGAATTCCGCGCCCAGGCCGCCCGCAGCCTGCGCGACGGCGACGTGGTGATCGCCGTGAGCCAGAGCGGCGAGACCAAGGATCTCATCGACGTGCTCAACGACATCATCCGCGGCGGTCGCGACGTTTCGCGCGTGGCGGTGGTGAACAACGTCAACTCCACGCTGGCGCAAGAGAAAAGCCACCTGGTGCTGCCGCTGCGCTGCGGGCCGGAAATCGCCGTGGCGGCGACCAAGAGCTTCACCAATCAGCTGGCGGTGTTCTACTGCCTGGCGCTGCGGCTCGGCGAGGTCCTGGCCCAGCAGAAGGGCGACGCGGGCGTCCACATCGACTTGGAGATGTTGGCCGAGCGCCGGCACCTGCTGCCCGAGCTGCCCGAGCTGATCCGCACCACCTTGGCCACCACGAACACCGGTCTGGACGCGGCTGCGGAAATCCTTTACCTGGTGCCGAGTTTACACATCCTGGCCACCCGGCTGGTGGCGGTGGCGAAGGAAGGCGCCCTCAAGGTCCGCGAGGTGGTCCTGAACCACACCGAGGGCTTCGAGGCCAGTGAGTTCAAGCACGGTCCCAACACCATCCTGGGCGTGAACACCGTGTACGGCATCGCCCAGGTCAGCCGGGCGCTCGAAGCCGCGGCCAAGCTCGCCGCGGACATGGGCGAGGTCGAGGCGCAGCAGGGGGTGGCCCGCCAGGTCAGCCGCGAGCTGGCGCACATGCTGCACACCGGCGATGCGCGCACCGTAGACCGCAGCTCGATCTTCCAGGCGCTGTACGCCGACTACCCGCTCCTGTTCGTGACCGGGCCGGATCCGCGCGACGTGGACCTGACCATCTCGCAGATCAACACCCACAAGATTCGCGGCGCGACCTGCGTGGTGCTGGCCGAGGAAGACGCGCGCCTCCGCCAGGCCGCGACCAAGCCGCCGGCCGACAACCCGAACTACACCGCACTGGTGGTGCCGCTGCCGACCACCGGCGACACGCTGATGACGGCCTTTACCGCGAGCGTGGCGCTGCAACACCTGGCGCTGAAGATGAGCCTGCGCAAAATGGCCTACTTGGATGCTCTGGGGATGCGCGACCACGGCGTGCACCCCGACGTGCCCAAGAACGTCTCGAAGTCGATTACGGTGGACTGACGACGGTCGATCCGGCTGCAAAAAAGCTGCAGTTTGACCGCGGCGGTGCGGAATTGTCGCGGGTTGGTCACACCTTGGCGGCTGCGTCTTGATCGGATTGGGGTGCGGGCGTAACGTCCCCGAGCAGCCCGAATTGGCATGTGCCTGCGGGCGCCTGGCCGGTCAGTCACGCCTGTGCCGGCCCCACGTTGTCGCCAAATTCGTTCGAATCTCTGGCTCGCCTTGGAAGCGGCAGGGCCTGATTTTCATAGAGCTTTTGCCAAAGGGGGAATCGTGCCTACCAAGAATCCAGCTACACCCCGCGTCGCTGCCATCGTCGGCCCCTATCTGGGCGGCAAGACCTCGCTCCTCGAGGCCTTGCTGCTGCAGGCTGGGGCGCTCACCAAGAAGGGCAACGTCAAGCAGCGCGATACGGTCGGCGATGCGAGCGTGGAAGCCCGCGCCCGCGGCATGAGCACCGAAGTGTCCGTCGCCACGTGCGATTACCTGGGCGAGACCTGGACGTTTCTGGACTGCCCTGGCTCGGTCGAGTTCCAGCAGGATGGCCTCAATGCGCTGCAAGTGGCGGATATCGCGGTGGTGGTGGTGGAACCGGACGCGAACAAGGCGACCACGGTCAGCCCGCTGCTGAAGGTACTGGACCAGCGCAAGATTCCGCACATCCTGTTCATCAACAAGTGCGAGCAGCCGGGCGTGGGTGGCAAGCTGCCGGAAGTGTTGGCGGCCCTGCAGGCGGTGAGCGACCGGCCGCTGGTCCTGCGCGAGATTCCGATCGCCGAGGGCGATTCGATCAGCGGCTTTGTCGACCTGGTCTCGGAGCGCGCCTGGGGCTACAAGCCGCACGCCGACGCCCAACTGGCCAAGATGCCCGAGGCGGTGGTGCCGGTCGAGGGCGATGCCCGCCGCGAGATGCTGGAGCACCTGGCCGATTTCGACGACCACCTGATGGAAGAGCTGCTGGAAGACGTCGCGCCGGCCGCGGACGAGGTCTACCAGAACCTGACGCGCGACCTGGCCGCCGACCTCATCGTGCCGGTGTTCTTTGGCAGCGCCGAAGAGGACCACGGCATCCTGCGTCTGTTCAAGGCGTTGCGGCACGAGGCGCCCGACGTCGCGGTCACGGCCGCGCGGTTGGGCATGCCCGACGAGCCCGTGGTGGCGCAGGTGTGGAAGACCGTGCACGCCCAGCACGTGGGCAAGCAGAGCTTCGTGCGCGTCTGGCGCGGCGACGTGATGGACGGCGCCACCTACGGCACCAGCCGCACCAGCGGCATGCTGAAGCTGTTCGGCGCGCAACAGAGCAAGATCACCAAGGCTTCGGCGGGCGAAATCGTCTCGATGGGCCGCATGGACGACGCCAAGACCGGCCACTGCCTGGCGCCGAACCGCCAGTTGGACGTGGCGTGGCCCGAGCCGCTGCAACCCTGCATGAGCTTTGCGCTCCGCGCCGGCAAGCAGGGCGACGACGTCAAGTTGGGCGCGGCCCTGGCTCGCATTTGCGAAGAGGACGCCTCGCTGCGCTACGAGCAGACCGCCGACACCCACGAGCTGGTGCTGTGGGGCCAGGGCGAGATCCACCTGAAGAACGCCCTGGATCGCCTGAAGAACCGCTACGCGGTCGACGCGAAGGCCGAGCGCGCCCAGGTGCCGTACAAAGAGACGCTGCGCAAGCCCGTCATCAACCAGCACGGCCGCTACAAGCACCAGACCGGCGGTCACGGCGCGTTTGGCGACATCTACATCGACATCAAGCCGCTGGAGCGCGGCGCGGGCTTCAACTTCAACGAGTGCGTGGTCGGCGGCGCGGTGCCGCGCAACTTCTTCTCGTCGGTCGAGAACGGCTGCCGCGACTTCCTGAAGCAGGGCCCGCTCGGCTTCGAGCTGGTCGACATCGGCGTCACCTTGACGAACGGCAGCTACCACCCAGTCGACTCGAGCGATATGGCGTTCAAGGCCGCCGCCCGCGTCGCGATGACCGAGGGCACGCCGCTCGGCTCGCCGGTGCTGCTGGAACCCATCGTCTCGATTGAGATCAGCGTGCCCAGCGACTTCACCAGCAAGGCCCAGCGCATCGTCACCGGTCGCCGCGCCGGCCAGATCCTCGGCTACGACGGCAAGGACGGCTGGAGCGGCTGGGACGTGGTCAGCGCCACCCTGCCGCTCAGCGAGATGCAGGACTTCATCCTCGAGCTCCGCTCGCTCACCATGGGCGTGGGCACGTTTACTTGGAAGTTTTCGCACCTTGCCGAGCTCGACGGCCGCGATGGCGACGCCGTGGTCACGGCGCGCAAGGCCGCGATCGCCGCGAGCTAGAGCTCGCGGGCTGCGGCGCGCGGGCCTTGACCACTTCGCCA
>JACRCU010000061.1 GCA_016218865.1 Deltaproteobacteria bacterium
CTGGCGCAGCGACGCGCGGTCGCGTCTGTTTGGAGTAGGGCGGGTGGCCGCATTCACACAGAGCGACGGGCAAGGTGGTCAACTTGAGTACGCAGTCAACTGGGACGGTCTGCGCGGGCTTGACGCCAGCCGATGTGTCGCCGGTAGCGGCGCCTGCAGCATGAGCAGTTCCATCAGCATCGGGGATCCCGCTTGGCCAGACACCTACCGGCCCGCGGGGCCACCTGCAGTCTTGGATCTGGACCAAGAGACTGCCGTTCTGTACTACCCCAATCCGCTGGGAGAACTCTGGAGACAGGTGGTGACGCAAGGTCAGTTCGCCCCACCCGCCAACACTGCAGTGCTTCCCGTGGGAACCTTGCCGGCTGGACTGCCCGTTGGGGTCGCTTGGGATCCAGCTTGGTCGGCCACCACAGATGGCGCGGTGCTTGCCTACGTATGTGCCACGTCCGCATGCACATGTGGGGGCTTGAAACAGCCAGGGCAGCAGATCGTGTGCGCGCAAGACCTCGCCGGGTCCTGGTTCAAGGTCGTGGATCAGCTCTCCGAGCTGTCTCGCGTGTGCAACGGCATAAACCAACCCCTTTCGCCTCCCGTTCCGCTGAACGGAGCCATTGCGCCGATGCACGCACCAAGTGCGCTCGCGCTCGGCGGCAGCTTGGTGGTGACTTGGGCAGACAAGGCAGATGCCGTGCCCGATGGGAAATGGCGTGTCCACTACCGTGTTGCGAAGCGGTTCGCGGGCGCATGGATCTGGAGCCCGCCCAAACCGTGGATGACAAAGGGTGACCTAACAGGGGAGGACTTGCCCGCCACAACAAACCGGGCGCACTCGCTTGCCTTGCTTCCCGGTGCGGGCGGCTGGTCTGCCATTCCTGAAGACAATCTGGACCGAATTTCAGTCCAGTATGAACCTGTTTCCTACCCGGACCTGGCGTGCGGTGCTCAGGAACGATACTTCGCCTTTGCAAGTGCACGCTTGGGTGACAGCGGCCTCGACCTTACAGACTTTTCGATGGGGGTGGCCCAAAACGAAAGCGTGGACGTGTGCCTGACGCCACTTCAATCCACTTATGCCGATTTCCTGACAGATCATGGCGCTGCGGGTGCCGTGCATCGGTCCGCAGGCCGAACGTATGCATGGATCCGCAAGCCCTCGGCCGGGACCGAGCCGAAGCAGCCCAGCTACGGCCTGTATCCAATTGACGACTACGGACCGCTTCTCGTGAAGAGTACGGCGTGGCGGTGAGAAAAACCATGCGGGCCGGCGCCTCCATGATGCGGGTATTTAGGGGTGCCGTCGGATTGTCCCTGGCAGCGACTCCGATACTTCCAGGCTGTTCGCCGGCGGGGCTCCAGCATCACGTGGACGCCATCCTGCAAGACGGCGCCACTACTGCTGAGGATAGCGATGCCAGCAGCATGACCATCGACATTGACGTGAGCGGCGGGGATGCTGTGGGCGGCGACGACGCCGATGGCGGCGCGACCAATGATTCGGTGGATCCTGCAGAGTCCGGTCCAGTGGACGGAGGCTGGGACGGGGCCAGTACTGACTCTGGCGAACCGACGGGCTTCGATGGCACCGAGACAGATGCAGACGTAGAAGCCGACGTGGCCGGTTCTGGCGAGGCGTGCTCCGCACAGGATCCCCTCTGTGGTGGTGGATTTTGCCCCGAAGCCCAGGATGGGAAGCTCAATGCAGCAATGGTAAAGTACAAATCCGAATTAGCCGCCTACCTAGGTCCAGCCGCGTACACGGCTTTCTTGAACGACTACCAACGCTCACTTTGGGCCCCAACTAGCCTGCTTGCGACCGGAGCGGGTCATGTGCAACTTCGCGCGTCTTGGTTCAACAACGTGGCTGCCAACGCGACAGGCACAGGTCCGGCCGCGAACGTGTGCGCATGCCAGTTCACCAAGGCATCACTGCTGCCCAGCGGCTGCGTGACGCTCGACATCGACCTCGACGGCGGAACCAGCAAGATGGTTCAGTTCGACGTGGTGAAACCAGCTGATTTCTTTACAGCCAAGGCAAGTTTCGTTCAAGAAGTAGGCTGTGCGAAGGTCTTTGGCGAAGTGCCCACAGGCAAGGCTCTCGTTCTGGGCCTGCCGGACGGTCGAACTGTCACAGCCTATGCGGGTCGCGCCAGTGTATATGCTCTCCTAGTCGACCCAGAATCGCCGATTTCCGCGGTCGTGCGCGACCTCAACGGCGCAGCGCTGCCTGTGCCTGTAACGGCTGGGGTCATCGAAGTCTCGGAGCCGGATAATGCCAGTCCCACGGTGGTGCCCGTGGATGTCTCGGTGTGCATGGCCACTGCAGCACAGGTCGCGGAATCGGGCTGTACCTGCCCGAAACTGGCTGTGCCTGCCAATGTGCCACCGAATCCAAGTCCTTTCTGGTTGACCGCGGCGTCCGAGGGGCTGGATGTCACAATAACAAGTGAATTTTTAGACAATGCCGAGGGGCCAGACTGGTCGGGGGTCGGTCTAGTCAGCGGCCCGTACGATGGCTCGATCCTGCAGACATGCTGCCACGACTGCGAAGCGTCGGAGCCAAAGGTGCTCTGCGCCGGTTGGGCGCAGACGAGCAAGTCCCTCCCGGTAGTGGTCTATGCATCTTCGCTCACGTGGCGAAGGGCCTCGGGCTGGGCGTACTTTCCGATCAGCGATGTTGCCGGCCCAACAAGCCAAGCCGCGCCCTTACAAGTGAGCACGTTGGACGGGAATGCTGGTGTTGGCGTAAGCATGGCACTTACCCCCAAGACCGTGCCGGCGGGCCTCCGAGACTCGGTCTTCACGTCACTCGAAGCGTCGCCCAAGTACGGCCCGCTGACCTACCTTGTCACGGAATGGGGACCCAACGTGGCTACGGTCAGCTTGAGTTCCGCCAAGGCTTTGGCGTGCCGCAAGATGGCGCAAACCTGGATGGCGACAAGCCCCAAATTCAGCAACTACACACTCTGCACATGGACCTCGGCAACGTTTGGCGTCCACGTCGACGCCAAGAAGGCCGGCATTCCCGTCCCGTAGCGGAGCATTCGGGCGGGGCGCGCAAGCACACGTCAGTCCAAGTACTTGGGCCAGCTGTCCTTCAGCAGCTGCGCCAAGGCCCGGTCCGACAGCAGCCGCCCACCGGTCTGGCAGCGCGCGCAGTAGTTGCACTCGTTGTCGGCGTAGACGATGCGCTGTACTGGCGCGGCGCACACCGGGCACGGCTTGCCGAACTTGCCGTGCACCGCCATCTCGGGGCGAAAAGCGGTGACGTGCTCGGGAAAACCGCCCGCGGCCTCGGCCTGCAGGCGGTCGCGCCAACGCAGCAGCACCTCGCGGGTCTTGTGCCACAGCCGCAACAGCTCGTCGTCGCTCAGGTTGGCGGTGCGCTGCAGGGGCGAGAGCTGGGCGGCGTGCAGGATCTCGTCGCTGTAGGCGTTGCCGATGGCCGCCACCACCGCCGGATCGCACAGGGCGCGCTTGACCGTGCGCGGCGCGGCGCGCAAGACCCGGGCAAACTCAGCGGGATCCGTGGCGAACACGTCGATGCCGCCGCGGTCGTGGGCCGCCAGCGCCGCCCGACCCTGCAGCACGTGCAGCGACGCCTTCCGTTTCTTGCCCGATTCGGTCAGCCACAGCCGGCCCGGCGCCACGTCCAGGTGCCATAGCGCGGTCTTGGCCAGCTTGCCGATAGGGGACTGCCAGTGCAGGCGCCCCAGCACCATCAGGTGCAGCACCGCGAACAGGTCGCCGTCGAAGCCGAACACCAGGCGCTTGCCCAGCAGCTCCACGCTCTGCACGGTCCGGCCCACCAACTGGCTCAGCGGCGGCACCACGGTGCGGAGCAGGAACGGGTCCGGCGCGGCCACCGCGACCACGGTCTGGCCCACCAGCCGCTGCTGCAGCTGCTGGCGATACACGTCCAGATCGGGCCATTCGGGCATCGGCTTCACCGTCCGGCAGAAACTTGCAGGGCCGTGCGCAACGTAGAGTCTGTGGGCAAAAAACTCAAGGATGCTGGGCGGGTCACATGGTCGCCCTTTGCGCTTCGCTGCGGCGTGGCTGGGTAGGCTCGGGTCGCGAATCGACGGTCAAGCCAGCGGCCCGGTCGGCGGCTTCTTCTGCCGCCAGGCCAGTCCCAGCGAAGTGGTTTCGAGCACCTTGGCCAGCGGACTCTGACCCAACGGGTCGCCCAGGTGGTGCAACACCGCGGCCAGGCTGCGCTTGGCGGCAGCGCGTTTGCTTGGATGGGTGTGCAGGTCGGCGGGCAGCGGCGTGTGGGCGGCGGCCTTCAGCGACTCTTCGGCGCCGCGCACCAGGAAGTGCAGGCGGTTGAACAGGTTCGCCTCGCTGACGTTGTGGTCCATGTCGATGAACAGCACGTTGATGGTCGGGTGCAGCTCGCGCAGGCGCTTTTCGATACCCTTGGCCACCACCTGGTTGGCGATGCAGCCAAAGGGCTGGACGCACAGGATGTTGTCGGCACCGCGCTGGGCCAGCTCCACCATCTCGCCGGTCAGCAGCCAGCCCTCGCCGTACTGGTTGCTCAGGGCCACGATGGGCCGCGCCGACTCGGCCAGCTCGCGCGGACGCGAAAGGGGCACGGCGTACGGATAGACCTCGAGCACCTTGTTGATCCGCTTGATCAAGCGGTCGGTCTGGTCGTCCAGCAGGTGCGAGGCCAGCCACTTGACGTCGAGCGGCGCCAGCCCCATCTCGGTGTCGGCCTGCAGGTTGATGACGCTCTGGATGAAGAAGGTGGTCACGTTGGGCACCACCGTCTCGACGCCGCGGTCGGCCAGCCACTTCACCACGCCGCCGTTGCCGTAATCGCAGTATTTGACGTAGATCTCGCCGACCATGCCGATCTTGGGGATCGGGTCGGTGCGCGCCGGAATCGCCGCAAACGCCCGCGCCGCCTCGCCGAGCAGGGCCAACGCGCGCCGGTGCGACCGCTCGCTGGTCTCCAGCCACTTGTCCACGAAGTGCTTGGCCAGCCGGCTGGCGGCGCCCTTTTCCAGCTCGCGCGGCAGCATGGTCCGCTCGAGCATGGCCAGCACGTCCGCGACCAGAATCGAGAAAATCCCGCGGCCGGCAAAGCGCAGCCGGTCCAGGACAAAGCCGGGCTGGTGGTGCAGGCCGGCGTCGTCCATGTGCAGGGTCACCACCGGCACATCGGTATACCCGGCCGAAATCAGCGCCTTGCCCAGCAGGCTGGCGTAACAGCTGGCCCGGCACTGGCCGCCGGTCTGCGAGATGGCCACCGCTACGCGGTCCCCGTACTGGCCGGACTGCAGCGCCAGCAGCATGTCGCCCGCCACCAGGATCGCCGGGTAGCAGACCTCGTTGTTCACGTACTTCAGGCCCAGGGCGCGGCTCTCTTCGCTGGGCGGCGGCAGGATCTTCAGCCGGTAGCCCTGGTCGGCAAACGCGTCCTCGGTGAACTTGTCCAGCATCGGGAACCAGCTGGGCCCCAGCAGCAGGCGGTCGCGGTCAGCCTCGGTAAAGGGCGGCGGCGCCAGCCGGACCTGCGGCGTGGGCGCGCGCAGGCCGCGGATCGCCAGGGTCTCGATAAGGGTGCGCAACCTCAGGCGGATCGAGCCCGGGCTCGCCGTCTCGTCCACGCGCACCACCGTCAGCTTCTTGCCGGCCTGCTTCAGGATCGCCGCCATCTCGTCGCTGGCCATGGCGTCGGGACCGCAGCCGAACGAGTTGATCTGCACCACCTCGATGTGGTCGTGCAGGGCCGCGTAGCGCACCGCGTGGTACAGCCGGTTGGGGAAGGCCCACTGCGTCAGGACTTGCAGGCCGTCCAGCGGGCCGTCGGTCGGCACCATTTCGGTGGTGATGACGTCGACGCCCAGCTCGCTCAGCATCTCGGGGATGCCGTGGTTGATGTAGCGGTCCAGGTGGTACGGCCGGCCCGCCAGCAGAATCACCCGCCGTCCAGCGGCCTTGGCGGCCCGCACCAGCTGCTCGCCCTCGCTCTGCTGGGCCTTGCGGACTCGCGCCAGCTCGTCGAGACCGGCGTCCAGCGCGCGCGCGAATTCGGCCTTCTTCAGCTTGGGCCCGCCCAGCGCCTTGACCGCGCTCCACACGCCCTTGGCCAGCAGCTCCTTGTTGGCAAAGGTGAGCACCGGCGCGTGCAGGTCGATGCCGTAGCTGCGCTTGGGGTCGATCGACGAGCGGATCACCTCGGGATACCCCGTGACGATCGGGCAGTTGAAGCTGGCGAGCGCCTTGCCCTCGGGCAGCTCGTACACCACCTGCGGGTAGAAGACCGCGTCGACCTTGCGCTCGACCAGGTCCAGCACGTGGCCGTGGACCATCTTGGCGGGCAGGCACAGGCTGTCGCTCATGATGGTGCCGATGCCCTTGTTGTACAGGCGCACCGTCGACGGCGACGACAGCTCGACGTCGAAGCCCAGCTCGCTCAGCAGCACCCGCCAAAACGGCAGACTTTCGAACAGGTTCAGGGCCCTGGGCAGCCCGATCTTGCGGCGCGCGCCGGCCGGCTTGGGCTCGGGCGCGGCGCTGGGCGCGAACACCAGCTCTTCGCGGCGCTTGGCCAGGTTCACGCCGTGCGGGACCTGCTTGCCGCGGTTGCTCTGGATGCGCTCGCAGCGGTTGCCGGAAAAGTACGTCCGCTTGCCGCCAAAGCGCAACCGCGTGATGTGGCACAGGTTCTCGCAGCCCTGGCACACAAAGTCGTTCTTGGTGCACAGGCCCACTTCGGCGGCGGCGCGCAGGTCCAGGCCGGTCGCAGCGCCCGCACGCGGCAGCTGCCCCAGCCCAAAGTGGTCCATGGCCACCAGGGCCGCGCCCCAGGCGCCGATGACGCCGGCAATGTCCGGGCAGACCACCTTCTTGCCGCTGAGCAGCTCGAACGCGCGCTGGATCGCGGGGTTCAAGAAGGTGCCGCCCTGGACCACGATGGTCGGGCCCATCACGTCCATGTCGTGGATGCGCAGCACCTTTTCCAGACAGTTGCGGATCACCGAGTAGGCCAGCCCGGCGGCGATGTCGCCCACCGGCGCGCCCTCGCGCAGGAACTGCTTGACGCGCGAATTCATGAAGACCGTGCACCGCGAGCCCAGCTTGCACGGCGCCGCCGAGTCGCAGGCCTGCGCGGCGAATTCGGCCACGCTCATGCCCAGCACTTCGGCAAAAGTCTGCAAGAAGCTGCCGCAGCCCGACGAGCAGGCCTCGTTGATCTCGATCGAGGCGATCTCGCCCTGATCGATGTACATCGCCTTCATGTCCTGGCCGCCGATGTCGAGCACGAAGCTGACGTCGGGCGCCACTTCGCGGGCGGCGCGCAGGTGGGCGATGGTCTCGACCAGCCCCAGATCCAAGCCGAAAACGTTGCGGACCAGGTCCTCGCCGTAGCCGGTGGCGGCGCTGGCCACGATGCGCGGGGTGCTGCCGGCGTCTTCCAGCTGCTGGGCCAGCTGCCGCAGGCCGCGCTGCACCGCCCCCACCGGATCGCCGTGGTTGAAGGCGTAATTCTCCAGCGCGATGCGGCCTTGCTGGTCGATCAGCACCATCTTGGTGGTAGTCGACCCCGAGTCGATGCCCAGGAAACACGGCTTTCCGTGCAGGCTCTGCAGGCTGGCGCGGTCGATCCCCTTGAAGCGCGTGGACTGCCACTGCTCCAGGTGCGCGGCATCGCGAAACAGCGGCGCCTCGCGGTTGCTGGCCAGCGTCAGGTCGACCACGTCGGTGCACAGGCGCTCGACCAGACCGCCCAGCAGGACGGCGTGGTCGTCGCCCTCGGGCGAAAGGGCCGCGCCAAGGGCCGAAAACAGCTCGGCATGCTCGGCCTGGACCACATCGTCAGTCGTGAAGCCGAACCGCTCGACCGCCGCCTGACGCAGGCTGGGCAGAAAGGTCAAGGGCCCGCCGCTCATCAGCAATTTGGCTCGCGGCGTGGTGGCGCGCGCCAGGGCGTTCACCGTTTGCAGCGCCACCGCCTGCAGCACCGAGGCGGCGATGTCGGCCTTGGGCACCGAGCGCGACAGCAGGTTCTGCACGTCGGTCTTGGCGAACACCCCGCAGCGGCTGGCGATCGGCACGATCCGCTGGTGTTGGCGGGCCAGGTCCTCGATGTCGCTGACGCCCACGCCCAGCAAGACCGCCATCTGGTCGATGAACGCGCCGGTGCCGCCGGCGCAACTGCCGTTCATGCGCATGTCGATGCGGCCGCGATCGTCGAACAAAATCAGCTTGCTGTCTTCGCCGCCGATGTCGAGCAGCGTCCCCACCTGCGGGTACTGGGTGCGCACCACCTCGGCCGCCGCCACCACCTCTTGCACAAAGGGCAGATCGAGCCGCTCGCACAGACCCATGCCCGCCGAACCGGTGACGCACACGGCCACGCGCGCGTTGCCCACCTGCTGCAGCGCCTCGCGCAGGATGAGCTGCAACGTCTCGCGGATGCGCGCATCGTGGCGCCGGTAGGCCGAAAACAGGATGGTGGCCGAGGTGCCCGGTCCGGCTGGCTGGGCCACGACCACCACCTTGGCCGTGGTGGAGCCAAGGTCGATGCCGCAGCGCAGCAGCCCGGCGTTCGGCTGCTCGAACCGCTCAAAGTCATTCTTCATACGCGATGTCTGTTCCCAACGCAGGCCGTGGCCCGTATCCCGCGCCGCATATTGAACCGCGAAACGGTCTTCGAACGGTCACGACATTGTCGCCGTTCTGTCACAACTGCGCAGACTGCGGGCGATCTGCGCGTTGCCAGACCACCAAGAGCGCGCTGGCCGCCGCCGCCACCGCCGCGCCAAAGCCGAGCGCCGCCGGGGCTCCGTAGTGCTGCCACAGCCAGCCGGCCAGGAGTCCCGCCGGCAACGCCGCGATCCCAGTAGCAAAGTGGTAGGCGCCGTAGGCCTGGCCGCGCAGCTCGGCGGGGACCAGCTCCTTCACCAGAGCCTTCTCGGCAGGCTCGCACAGGCCGTGGTAGAGGCCGTAGAAGGCGAAGATGCCAACGAGCAGGTGCAGGTCGGCCACCTGGGCAAACGCCAGGTAGCACAGGGCGTAGACCATCCAACCCGACAGGACCATGCGGGTTTTTGGCACGCGATCCGCCCAGGCACCGCCCCAGCGCGACGACAACACCTTGACCACGTGCAGGCCCGACCACAGCAGCGGCAGCGCGGCGGCCGGCGCCCCCAGCTCCTTGGCCCGCAAAAGCAGCAGGGCGTCCGGCGAGTTGCCCAGGGCGAACAGGCCGATGATCCAGACGAAGCTGCGCAGGCGCCCCGGCAGCGGCTGGCTGGTCGCGGCTTGGGCAGTTCGTTGTTTTGCCTCGGGTTCCTCGATGCGCATCGCCTCGATCACCGCGAAAGCACTCGGGATGATCGTCAGGGCGAAAATCGCCGGCAGCGACCAGCCCAGGTGCAGCAGCCCGGCGGCCACGAGCGGCCCACCCACCGCGCCGGCGTGATCCATCGATCGCTGGAAGCCGAAAACCCGACCTTCTTGTCCTTTGTGCGCGCAATCCGCCAACAATGCATCGCGGGGCGCGGTGCGGATGCCCTTGCCGACCCGGTCGGTCAGGCGGATCGCCAGCACGTGCCAAGGTGCCGTCACCAGGGTCATCAGCGGCCGCACCAGGCTCGCCAGACCGTAGCCCGCCACCACCAGCGGCTTGCGGCGCGGCAGCCGGTCCGACAACCGACCCGAATAGCGCTTGAGCAGGCTGGCCAAGCCGTCGGCGCCGCCCTCGATGACGCCGATCCAGGTCGCGCCCGAGCTGCCCATGCCCGCCAGCAGCATCGGCAGCAGGGGCGCCATCATCTCGGCCCCCAGGTCGGTCCACAGCGAAACCCAGCCCAACCGCACGGCGTTCTTGGGCAATTCCAACGGATTTTGCTGTTGTTCCGCCATGCCGGGTCCAGTCCGCGCGACCGCGCCCGCCGATGCTACCCCCAGTCGCCAGTGCCGACAAACCCGCGCCTCCGCTACCCGGCCCACGTATTGCGATTTGGCCGATCGCCCCGTACAGTCGCAGCAAGAGTTGGCCAGACCGGAGCCCGAGGCGGACATGAGCAAAGGCGAGCCGATTGCCACCCACAAACTGCAGGCGATCCGCAACATTGGCGTGATCGCCCACATCGACGCCGGCAAGACCACCGTGACCGAGCGCTTGCTGTTCTGCGCGGGCCGCAGCTTCAAGATGGGCGAGGTCCACGACGGGCAGGCGGTGATGGACTGGATGCCGCAGGAGCGCGAGCGCGGCATCACCATCACGGCGGCAGCGACCAGTTTCTCGTGGCGCGACTGCGAGTTCCACTTGATCGACACGCCGGGGCACGTCGACTTCACCATCGAGGTCGAGCGCTCGCTGCGGGTGCTAGACGGCGCGGTGGCGGTGTTCGACGCGGTGGCCGGGGTGGAGCCGCAGAGCGAGACGGTGTGGCGGCAGGCGGATCGCTATGCCGTTCCACGACTTGCGTACGTGAACAAGATGGACCGGGTCGGCGCCGACTTTGCCGCGGTGCTGGCCAGCCTGCGCAGCCACTTTGCCGCCCAGGAGTTCGCGCCGCTGCAGTGGCCGATTGGCGAAGGCGAGGACTTTCAAGGGGTCTACGACCTGCTCCGCCGCCAGGAGCTGCGCTGGCCCGAC
>JACRCU010000054.1 GCA_016218865.1 Deltaproteobacteria bacterium
GCTGTACCACGAGATCGCCTTCCCCCTGCGCTACTCGGCCGAGGCCAAGACGCCCGAGGACCAGAAACCGCTGCGCGACCTGGCCCTGAAGTACCTGGATGTGGCTTATTCGTTCCCGGGTTTCGTGTTCGATCCGTCGTACCTGGTGGGGCAGTACAGCCGCGCCGGCCGCAGCGACGACAGCGTGCAGGCGGCCCTGGCGACCTATGCCCAGGCGACCGCCGCCCAGCGCCAGACCTTGCGGCAGATGCTGCTGGACCGCAACAAGAACGACCTGGCCAAGCAGTTGGCTTGGTTCGATTTCTCGCAGCAGCGCAACTGGCCGTATGCCCAGCCGACCCTGGCCATCCTGCTGGGTCCGCGGCCGCGGACGGCGCCGCCGCTGCAGGTCGCGCACCCCCAGAATTGGCCCAACTATCCCAGGCCCGACGCCGCCAAGCTGGACGAGCTGGGGGTGCCCGCCATCGAGTCACCCGACGGCGACGGCTGGCTGCCCGACGAGCTGGCCGGCAAAGAGCTGTGGACGGCCGAAAAGAACCCCGCCACCTACCTTCCCGCCGCCGCCACCCCCGCGAACTAGGACGACATGACACAATTGCCTGAGATCTTGAAGAACACCCGGGTGGTGATCACCGGCGGTGCCGGCTTCATCGGCTCGCAGCTGGCGGCGCGGCTCAGCGCCGACCCCAGCATCCATGTGACGTTGTTCGACAATTTGCACCGCGACGCCATCACCGGCACCGAGCTGCTGCGCCGGCCCAATGTCCAGTTCGTGCAGGGCGACGTGCGCGACGTGGCGGCGGTCCGGCAGGCGCTGACCGGGGCCCACCACATCGTGCACATGGCCAGCATCGCTGGCGTGGACACGGTGATGAAGATGCCGGTGGCGACCATGCTGGTGAGCATGCAGGGCACCATGAATGTCCTGGAAGTCGCTCACCAATTGCGCGAGGCTGGCCAGGACGTGCGGCGGGTGGTCGATTTCTCGACCAGCGAAGTCTTCGGTCAGTATGCCTTCCAGGTCGCCGAGACGGACACCACTGCCCTGGGCGCCGTGGGCGAAGCGCGCTGGACCTACGCCGTGGCCAAGCTGGCGACCGAGCACCTGGCGGCGAACTACCACAAGCAGTACGGGCTGCCGACCGCGGCGATCCGGCCGTTCAATGTCTACGGGCCGCAGCAGGTGGGCACCGGCGCCATCCACCACTTCGTGCGGAACGCCTTGGCCGGCGCGACCTTGCAGGTGCACAACGACGGCGCACAGATCCGCTCGTGGTGCTTCATCGACGACCTGATCGCCGGCGTGCTGGCCATCCTCAGCCGCCCCGAGGCGGTGGGCCAGTCGTTCAACCTGGGCAACCCGCGCTCGACCGTGACGATCTGGCAGCTGGCGCGCGACATCGTCCGGCTGTGCGGCTCGCCGAGCGAAATCCGCTTCGTGCCGTGGAATTTCGCCGACGTGGAGCTGCGCGTGCCCGACATCACCAAGGCCCGCGAGCTGCTGGGCTTCGAGCCGCGCGTCGACCTGGAAGAGGGCCTGGCCCGCACCATCGACTGGTACCGCGAGCAGAACCTGGGCGCGGCGAAGAACAGCACCCACTCAGCATAGTCAGTAATTTCAGCTAGTAGAAAATGGCTGCCATCATCCTGCGGCCGGGACTTCGCCCAGCGCTTCCAGGTAGGCGGCGCGCACCCGTTCGGCCAGGGGGCGCACGTCGGTGGCGGTCAAGCCGGCGGTGGGGATGGCGGGCAGCACGTCGAAGGTGACGGTGCCGGGCTTGCAGGCGCGGGCGTCGCGGGGCATCAGGTCGGCGCAACCGCGGATGACGATGGGGTAGATCGGCACCTGCGCGGCGATGGCGACATGGAACGGCCCCAGCTTGAACGGCCCGAGCTTGCCGTCGGGCGAGCGGGTGCCCTCGGGCGAGATCAGCACACTGTGGCGGCCGTCGACGATGCGCTTGGCCACGGCGTTGAGCGTGTCGGTGGCGCCCTGGCGGTTGGTCCGCGCCAGCCGCACCACGTCGAGCAGCAGGATCACCTGGCCGATGAGCGGCAGGTACAGCAGCTCCTTTTTGGCAATCACCACCGACCCTTGGCACATCATGGTCGCGCCGACCATCAGGTCCAGCGTGGAATTGTGGTTGAAGGTCAGCACGCGCGCCTCGCGGCGATCCATCATCGCCCGGGCGGCCGGGGTATAGGCGATCTTGACGCCCAGCAGCCAGCTGGAGGCGTAGCCCCAGCCCCGCACCAGCGCACAGCCCAAGGTGGCCTTGGCCTGGCCCAGCGTCACCAGCAACAGTACGATCATCGCGGGGATGTAGAGCGCGCAGAACAGCCAGATGAGGATCGCTTGCTTGGCGGCGCGCAGGTGGGTTCGCATCGCCCTACCGTAGCTGCATTGGTCGGGCGCGGCAAGGCCCCCAGAACAATGCACCCATTTTCTACTGGCCGAAATTATGGGGATTGCCTTGGCGCCAGCACGTCTCTGGGCACCCACCCGGTCGCCAGTGCCGAAGCAGGGCGGATCCCACCGCCCGACCGCGATTGACGCCCCGCCGCCGGTTTGGGATCCTATTGCGCCGCTGGCCCGACCCCGGCCGCGCGCGGAGATGGCGACCATGAAGCAAGTCTTGCAGAACATGAAGACCGGCGACCTGCGGGTGGCCGACGTGCCGGTGCCGGCGCTGCGTCCCGGCGGCGTGGTGGTGCGGGTGGCGGCGTCGTGCATCAGCGCGGGCACCGAGCGCAACATCATGGATTTCGCCAAGAAGTCCTACGTGGACAAGGCGCGCGCCCGCCCCGACCTGGTGCGGCAAGTGTTCGACAAGGTGCGCAAAGAAGGGTTGCTGCCCACCTACAAGGCGGTGATGTCGCGCCTGGACGTCGAGACAGCCCTGGGCTACTCGTGCGCGGGCACGGTGGTCGAGGCCGGCAGCGAGTCGGGCTTTGCCGTGGGCGACCGCGTGGCCTGCGCCGGCATGGGCTTCGCCAGTCACGCCGAGTACGTGTATGTGCCCAAGAACTTGACGGTTCGCATCCCCGAGGGCGTCACCTTCGAGCAGGCCAGCTACGCCACCATCGGCGCCATCGCCATGCAGGGCGTGCGCACCCTGGAGATCACCCTGGGCGAGCACGTGGTGGTGATCGGCCTTGGCATCATCGGCCTTTTGGCGATGCAGCTGGTCGAGGCCAACGGCGGCCGGGCCATCGGCATCGACCTGGACCCGCGCAAGGTCGAGCTGGCCAAGCAGCTGGGCCTGCAGCACTGCCTGGTCCGCACCGGCGATTGCGAAGCGGCGGTGCAGGGTTGGACGCAGGGCGTCGGCGCCGACGCGGTGCTGGTGGCGGCCGGTGCGCCCACCCCGGATCCGCTGCACCTGGGCGTCCAGCTGTGCCGCAAGCGCGGGCGCATCACCGTGCTGGGTATGGTGCCGCTGGAGCTGCCGCACAAGCCGTTCTACGAAAAAGAGCTGCAGCTCAAGATGTCGACCTCGTACGGCCCCGGCCGCTACGACCCCCAGTACGAGATCGACGGCGTGGACTACCCGCTGCCCTACGTGCGCTGGACCGAGCGCCGCAACCTCTCGTCCTTCCTCGATCTCATCGGCGCCGGCAAGGTCGACGTGGCCAAGCTGACCACCCACCACTTCCAGCTGGAGAAGGCCGCCGACGCCTACGCCCTCATCGAGGGCAAGGTGCCGGGCGAGCACCCGGTGGGCGTGCTGTTCCAGATGCCGCAGGGCGGCGACGACAAGCCGCAACGCCGCGTAGAGCTTGGGCAAAAGACCAAGAGGCACCAGGGCCGCCAGGTGCGCATCGGCCTCATCGGCGCCGGCACCTTTACCCGCGGCGTGCTGCTGCCTGCCATTGCCGCCGCGCCCGACGTGGTGTTCCAAGGCGTGTCGACCGCCACCGGCCAGACCGGCGAAAAGACCGGCAGCAAATACGGTTTCCGCTACGCCACCACCGACTACCAGGCGCTGCTGCAGGACCCCGAGGTCGATCTGGTGGTCATCGCCACCCAGCACCGCGCCCACGGCAAGATGGTGGTCGAGGCGCTGCAGGCCGGCAAACACGTCTTTGTCGAAAAGCCGCTGTGCGTGACCCGCGACGAGCTGGCGCGCATCCGCGAGGCCCACCACGGCTCGGGCGCGCTGGTACATGTCGGCTTCAACCGGCGCTTTTCGCCCCACGTGCTGGCGGTGCGCGATCACTTCGCTGGCGTCGGCGAGCCGCTGTTCTCGACCTACCGCATCAACGCGGGCTACGCGCCGCCCGGATCGACGATGCACCGCGAGGGCGGCCGCGTCATCGGCGAGGTCTGCCACTTCTTGGACACGCTCATCGCGATCACCGGCGCGCCGATCAAGCGGTTGCAGGTCGCCAAGGTCGAGGCTGGCAACGCCGCGCTGACCGACGAGGACTCGGTGGCCCTGACCTGCGAGCACGAGGGCGGGCATCTGTCGACGATCCAGTACCTGGCGCGCGGCAATGCGCTGGTGCCCAAGGAGCGGCTGGAAGTGCACGGCGGGCTGCGCTCGGCGGTGCTGGACGACTTTTCGACCCTGCGCCGCTACGACGGCAGCAAGGTCAAGACCGACCGCCTGCTGGTGCAGGACAAGGGCCACAAAGCCCAGATGGCGCAGCTGATTGCCGCGGTGCGCGCGGGCGGGCCGGCGCCGGTGCCGTTCGACGTGCTCTGCCACGTGACAGAGCTGACCCTGGACGCGGCCGAGCGGCTGGCGGGCGAGTCGGGCTTGCCGGCGGACTGGCAGCGCGACGGGGATTTCTCTATCCCTACCGAGGTTTAGCCTATGTGTGGTATCTACGGCCGGCTGGGGACGCGCCAAGACGATCTGGACAAGCGCGCCACCGCCAGCCTGCGCCACCGCGGGCCGGACGACGCCGGCATCTGGGTCGACGACGCCGCGGAACCGGCGATGATCCTTGGGCATACCCGTCTGTCGATCCTGGATCTCAGCGCCGCCGGTCACCAGCCGATGCTGACCCCGGACGAGCGCTATGCCCTGGTCTTCAACGGCGAGCTGTACAATTTTGCCACACTTCGCCGCGAGCTGGAGGCGCTGGGGGTGGCGTTCCGCTCGCAGTCCGACACCGAGGTCGTGCTGCAGAGCCTGGTGCAGTGGGGCGACGCCGGGCTGACCCGCCTGGAAGGCATGTTCGCGATTGCGCTTTGGGACCAGCGCGAGCGGCGGCTGCTGCTGGCGCGCGATCCCAGTGGCATCAAGCCGCTGTTCTGGCGGCAGGGCCCGGATGCGCTGGCGTTTGCCTCCGAGATCAAGGCCTTGCTGGTCGATCCCCAGGTGTCGCGCCAGCCGAATCTGCCGGCGCTCGCGGGGTTCCTCCAGTACCTGTACGTGCCCACGCCGCAGACCGCTTTCCAGGGCATCCACAGCCTGCGGCCCGGTCACCGGCTGGTCTGGCAGGCCGGTGCCCACGACATCAAGCGTTTTTCCGGGTTTTCGCTGCACAGCAAGGCGCCGCTGCGGCCCCTGGAGGCGGCGAGCGACGACCTGGAGCGCCTGCTGCAGCTGGTGATCGGCGAGCAGATGGTGGCCGACGTGCCGGTGGGGGCGTTCCTGTCCGGCGGTCTGGACTCGGGCCTCATCGTGGCGCTGATGGCCAAGGCCAAGCGCGAGCGCGGCGATCGCGAGCACCTGCGCACCTTTACCGTGGCCTTTGGTCGCGAGGGCGGGCAGTGGGACGAGTCGGCGCGCGCCCGCCGCATGGCCCAGCACCTGGGGGTGGAGCACGCCGTCGTCCACGTGGATCCGCAGGCGGTGGCGGCGAATTTCCACATGGTGGCCGACCAGTTCGACGAGCCGTTTGCCAACCCCACCGCGATGGCCCACGACGTGCTGTGTCAATTTGCCCGGCGCGAGGTGACGGTCGCGCTGGCGGGCGACGGCGGCGACGAGGCTTTTGCCGGCTATCCGCGCCACCGCGCCGTCTGGTTCCTGCAGGCCTGGCAGCGCCTGCCGGCCACGCTGCGCCGCGAGATCGCCCGCATGGAAGCGCGCTTGCCCGAGCAGGCCGAGGCCCTGCCGCTGCTCCGCCAGGCGCGCCGCTTCGTCCGCAGCAACCGCCACGGGTTTGCCGACACCTACCGCGACTGGCTCACCTTCTACAGCCAAGAGGCGCTGTGGGACCTGCTCACCGAGCCGATGCGCGTCGCCCTGGGCGACCAGCTGCCGGATGATCTGGGCAATACCTTGGCCAGCTTGCGCGAGGTCGAGGGCGCCCATCCGATCGACGCCGCCTGCTACGCCGACATCGCCGGCTTCTTGCCCGACAACGTGCTGCGCGAGTCGGACCGCATCTCGATGCGCCATGCCTTGGAAGTCCGCGTGCCCTTTGCCGATCGCCGGGTGCTGCAGTACGGCCTGAGCCTGCCGGTCGAGCTGAAGCTGCCCGCCCAGAGCCTGCTGAGCCGCAGCGGCGGCGCCCAGGCCGGCAAGCGCGTGCTCCGCAACCTGGCCGCGCGCCACTTGCCGCACGAGGTCATCGCCGCGCCCAAGCAGGGTTTTGGTGCGCCGATGGGCGCTTGGCTGCTGGGGCCGCTGCGCGAGCAGATGGAGCGGTCGACCGACCCGCGCCGGGTGGCCGAGCTGGGCATCGTGCGCCCGCAAGTGGCCGAGCAGCTGCGCCGCGAGCACCTGACCGGCCAGCGCGACCGCACCTGGCCGCTGTGGAGCCTGATGGTGCTCGACTCGTGGTTCGCGCGGTGGATCGAGCGCAGCGGCCATGTTTGACCCGCCCGGGCTCGTCCTGGCGCCCATGCAGGGAGTGACCGAAGCTCCGATGCGCGCCCTGCTCACCGAGCTGGGCGGCTTCGACCTGTGCGTGTCCGAATTCGTGCGCGTGGCGCAGAACCCACTGACCGAGAAAGTGGTGATCCGAATGGTGCCCGAGCTGCGCCGCGCGGCGCGGACCCCGGCCGGCGTGCCCGTGCAGGTGCAACTGCTGGGCGGCGACCCGGAACGCCTGGCCTTGGCGGCGCAGACGGCGGTGCGGGCCGGCGCCACCGGCATCGATCTGAACTTCGGCTGCCCGGCGCCCACCGTCAACCGGCACGACGGCGGCGCAGTGCTCCTCAAGGATCCTGTGCGGTTGCAGGCCATCGTCGCGGCGGTGCGCCAAGCCGTGCCCGCGGCCCTGCCGGTGTCGGCCAAGCTGCGCCTAGGCTGGCAGGACCCGCGCGACATTGAAGTCACCGCCCAGCGCGCTGCGGAAGGCGGGGCCAGCTGGTTGACCATCCACGCCCGCACCCGCGCGCAAGGCTATGCGCCGCCTGCGGATTGGCACGCCATCGGCCGGGTGCGCCGGGCCCTGGCGATCCCGGTGGTGGCCAACGGCGACCTGTTCACCGTGGACGACGTGGAGCGCTGCGCCGAGATCACCGGCTGCCGCCACTTCATGTTGGGCCGCGGGGCCTTGGCCGACCCCACCTTGGCCCGGCGGGTGGCTGCCTGGCTGCGCGGCGAACCGCCAGAGGTTGCGCCGACCATCGACAATCCCTGGCCGGCATGGCTGGTGCGCCTGGCCGAGGTCGGGCGGCCGTTGGGGCAAGACGACCGCCAACTGCTCAAGCGCGCCAAGCAATGGCTGCGGCTGCGCTGGGAAGTGAGCGGTTGGACCGGCTTCGACGTCGCCAAGCGCGCAGCTACATTTACGGAATTGCAAAGTATTCTTCCGGGCCTGCCTCAGACCTGAAAGTCGTACGCGACAAAGGGCAGCCGCGCCTCGAAGCGCGTCCCCTGGCCGACGGCGCTCGCTACGGTCAGCGTGCCACCGTGGCGCTCGACGATCTTCTTGCAAACCGCGAGGCCGATGCCCGAGCCCGGGAACTCCTGGCTGGCGTGCAGACGCTGAAACATGTCGAAAATCTGGTCGATGTGCTCGGGGGCGATGCCGATGCCGTTGTCCTGCACGGCGATCACGCAGGCGTCGCCGTCGACCCTGCCGCTGACCTGCACCAGCGGCGTGCGGGTGCGATCGACGAATTTCAGAGCGTTGCCGATGAGGTTTTGCAGAAGTTGGCGCAGTTGCTGAGCGTCGCCGAACACCGCTGGCAGATCGCCCACTTCTACGCGGGCGCCGCGCTCGCGGCTGGCGGCGTCCAAGTCCGACACCACGCTGCCCACCAACCCGCCAAGATCGACCCAGCTGCGCGGCATCGGCTGGGTTGCCACCCGCGAATAGGCGAGCAAGCTGTCGACCAGGGACTGCAGCCGCTCGGCCCCGTCGCGCATGCGCCCCACGTAGTCGCGCGCTTCGCTGGACAATTCCTGGCCGTGCTCGTCCATCAGCAGGTCGCCGTAGCTGCGAATGCGCCGCAGCGGCTCTTTGATGTCGTGCGAGGCCACCAGGGCAAACTGTTCCAGGTCGCGGTTCGAGCGCGTCAGCGCCTCGGTCTTGCGCATCAGCTCCAGCTTGGCCCGCCGCTGCTCGGTGATGTCGACCGCCAGCCCCAGCAAGTACACGGGCTCGTTGTGGGCGTCGATCAGCGGCACTTTGCGGGTGTGCAGCCACCGCTCGCCGTGCGGGGTGTGGATCGGCTCTTCGGGAATGTCGACGGCGCAGCGCCCGGCCAGCACCGTGCGGTCCTTGGCGACGAAGAAGTCGGCCTGTTCGGGCGGAAACAGGTCGTAGTCCGACTTGCCCAGCACTTCCGAGCGCGGCAGCCCCAGCAGCTCCTCGCCGGCGCGGTTCAGGCTGATGAGGCGTAAGTCTTTGGCATCTTTTACGAACACCATGGTCGGCAGGTGCTCGAGCAGATCGGCGAAAAAGCGCCGCTGCGCCACGCCCGGATCCTGATCGCCTATATATTCAGGGCGTTCGGCGTCCGGGCCTTCGGCCACGCCGCTGGCGAGCTGGTCGCGCAGCTCGGCCACTTCGGCCTCCAACTCAGCAATTTTCGCCACCGCGCGATCGCGTGCGGTCGACATCGCTGCCTCCAGACATCCCGTTGCCCCCCAGCATAGCGCCGTTGCCCCACCAGCGCCATAGTCCGCCGCCGCGGTCTGGCCCCCCGCCGCCGCCGGCTCGGTCCAGGCAAAGCCTTGCTGGCAAGCAGGGTTGTGGCCTACCAGCGGGCGGTGCGCCCGCCGTCGATCGGGATGAGCTGCCCGGTCACGAACCGCGGCGCCTGGGCCAGCCACAGCACTGCGTCGACCACCGCCTGCACCGGCAGCTGCGGATTGCGCAACACCTCGGGCCCCATCGGCACGCGCGACTGCACCGCGGCCCACTGCGCCGCCGCCATGCTCTCGGGCGCCAGCACCGCCCCCGGTACCACCGCGTTGACCAGCACGTGCGGCGCCCACTCGACCGCCAGCCCGCGCACTGCC
>JACRCU010000059.1 GCA_016218865.1 Deltaproteobacteria bacterium
CACACCTCGCCTTGGGTGCAGGCGTTGCCGTCATCGCAGACCGCGCCGTCGCTGAGGATCACCGTGACGCAGCCGACGTTGGGCTGGCACGACGCCGCGCGGCACGGCTCGACCACCGGCAGACAATCCGCACTGGTGACGCAGGGTTTGTTGCCGCCCCCGGTGCTGCCGTCGCCGCCCACCGGCACGTCGCTGGTGGTGGCCGTGTCGGTGGTGCTGTTGCCGGCGGCTACCGCCGCATCTTCGCCGCAGCCCGCCAGCGCGAGCGCCAGCATGAGCGCCCATGCGCCAAAGCAGATCCTTGAAAAAACAATTTGTTGCATAGGCTACCTCGCTCGCGTCGCCGCAGCGGCGTCGGCGTGTGGCTGCGGTGGTGGACTCCGCCCTCTGGTCGGCGAGTGTAGGCTCTCTCGGCGCGCCACACAACGCGGTTCGTGACCACGGCTCGACGCTCCTATTCCGTCGTACACTTGCCGCCTTGGCAGACCATGCCGGTGCCGCAGGGCTCGGCGGGCCCGGGTGGCTGCCCCAGCGCCAGGGGCACGTAGCGGCACAGGGTTACGCTGGGATCGCATGTGGCGATCAGGCGTTGGGTCATTTCCTTGGGCAGCTGCTGGCATTGGCCGCTGCTGGGCACGCACACCGTGCGCTGGCACAGGCCGTCGCCGCCGGTGGGGCAGCTGACCACCGTGGCCAGGTTCACCACACAGAAGCCGGTCGACTTGTTGCAGTAGGGCGTGCCGTTGCAGAGGTCGCCGTCGTCGCTGCAGTCGGCATCCTGCTGGCACGCGCAGACGGTGGCGGTGGCGCTGCACTGGCCGCCCTTGCACACCTCGCCTTGGGTGCAGGCGTTGCCGTCATCGCAGGCCGGATATACAGGGGTTTGGGCTTGCGGAATCGGCACATAAGAGCATCCCACGCTGCACGCCGGGTCGGCCTTTTGGGTCAGTTCGCTGGGAAGCTGCGCGCACGCTCCCGTCTTGGGCACGCAGAGGGTGCGCAGGCAGGGCGGATCCAGGGAAGTGGGGCACACCACTACGGTCGCCGGGTTGAGTTGGCACGCCGGCGGATTGGCTGCGAGATTGCAGAACAGCTTGCCGTTGCACAGGTTGCCATCCTCTTGGGCGGCGCAGTCGCCGTCGTTTTGGCACGCGCACGTGTTGGCGCTGGCCGCGCAGGTGCCCTTGCTGCAGTAGTCGCCGCTGGTGCAGAGGTTGCCGTCGTCGCACGGTGTGGCGGGGTTGGCTGGCTCTTGGCTGGCGCACTTGCCGGTCTTGGGGTCGCAGGTGTTGACGCCGCAGACCGTGTCGCCCGCCGCAGGGCAGACGATGACCGTGGCCGGGTTGGTCTTGCACTGGCCGCCGGGCACCGTGGGGTCGCAGTACGGCACGCCGTTGCACAGGTTGCCGTCGTCTTGGCACGGCTTGCCCGCCCCGCAGGTGCAGGTGTTGGTGCCGCCGCCGCAGGTGCCGGCCGTGCAGGTTTCGCCGACCGTGCAGGCATTGGCGTCGCTGCACGGCAGGTTCTGCTTCTCGGGCACGCCGGGCGGCAGGGGCTTGTTCCAGCACTTCTTGGGGTCGCTGGGGTCGCAGACTTGCACCGTCTTGCCGCGCGGGTAGGTCTGGCACTTGCCTGTGGCCGGATTGCACGCGAGCACGGTGCACGCGGTGTCGCTGTCGATCGAGCAGTGCACATCTTGCACGGTGATGGGGGTGCAGACCGTCGGAAACACGTCGGTATCGCAGTGCGGCGGGCCGGTGCACAGGTCGCCGTCGTCGGGGCACGGCTTGCCTGGGCCGCACACGCACTGCAAGTTGGGGCTGCCGGTGCACTGGCCCAGGCTGCAGACGTCGCCCAGGGTGCACGGATCGGCGTCGTCGCAGCTGCTGCCGGCGGGCGCGGGCCCGGTGCCGCACACGCCCAACGTGCAGGTCGCGACCAGGCAAGCCGCGGTCGGGGCGGGGCACTGTGCCGGAGTCAAGCAGCCCGCGCCGTCGCCGCCGTCCGCACCGCCGTCGCCGCCGCTGTCGTCGGTCACATCGGCCAGCGTGTCGCCCGCACCATCGGCCACGGCTTCTGGAAGGCTGTCGGGCGCGGTGGCGGTGCTGTCCGCGGCGTCGGCGGTGGCGGAGCTGTCGAGCCCGCCAGCGCCATCGGCCGCATCGGCCCCAGAACCGGCACCATCGGCCGCGGGCGAGGGGGCCGCGGGGCAACCCGCCAAGATACACGCACATACCGCAGCACCGAGCCAGCCCTGCGCGCAGTTCAGCCCCAGGCGTTGGCGGCGGTGGACGGTGTGGCGCATGGTGGTGGTCCGTGGCCGGCCGGTGGCGCGCAGCTCAGTTCTCCAGCGGGCCCAGGTACTCGACCGTCAGGCGGCTGTGGGCGCCGTTGGGGTTCCACGAGTGCCAGTCGTAGGTGTTGCCGCAGCCGGCGTGGTACAGCTGCACGTAGACCGTGTCGCCTTTCTTGAAGGGGTACTTCAGGCTGGCGCTGTGCTTGACCCACTGGCTGCTCGACGAGTCGTTGATGGTGTGGGTGTAGGTGCGCCCGGTGCCGTTGACGACGATGTTGATGTCCTGCTGGCCGCAGCCATGCTGGATCGCATAGAAGTCGATGGAGTAGTAGCCCGAGTGCTTCATGGTCACGGTGCCGTTGGCGTTCACCGTCAAGTACTCGCCGGCGGTGCTGAAGTCGCTGCCGTCCAGGCAGTAGGTGTTCCAGCCGGTGCTGGTGTTGTGCGACTGGCAGCCGCCCGACCAGATGATGGGCGCCGCTTTGGCGGCCTTCCAGGCGTACTCCACCGCGCTGCCGATGTCCTTTTGGCAGGCCTGCAGGCCCCACTTGGGGTCGAAGCGCAGCGCGCCCAGGTTGGCGGCGGTGCAGGTACTGCTGTCGTTGCCCACGCCGACCGAGCCGGTGGCGGCGACGTTGCCGGCCACCAGCAAGTTGCCCTTGGCCTGGACCTTCTTGTTCGACAAGGTCTGGATCGAAATCGACCAGTTGTACTTGCCGTCGCTGGAGCCGCTCTGGTTCTTGCTGAAATCCTTGACCACCAGCGACCAAGCGCCGGCCAGGTTCTTGCCCTGCCAGTCCTTGTTCATGTCGCCCGAGGCGAGCGGCGTGTCCTGGTTGTACTTGTGCGAGAGCGCGGTACCTTTCTCGCTCTGGTCGTACAGCACGTAGGCGGTGGCCATGCCTGGGGCAAAGAGTTCGATGCGCATCTTGCTGATGTCCGAGTTGGTCAGGTCGACCTGCACCCACAGCTTCTGCGCCAGACCGATGTCGGGGAAGATCAGCGAGTCCGAAGTACCGGCCGAGATGCCATCCAGGATCGCCACATCCTTGGTGCCGGCAAAGGAGTCGACGAACTGGTTCGACAGCAAGCCGTTCGAGACCTCGTCCAAGCCGTCGCCCGGCAGATCGCCTTCGACCA
>JACRCU010000065.1 GCA_016218865.1 Deltaproteobacteria bacterium
GACCCAGTGCGGCCAGCAGCAGTGCCGCAAGTTGGTTGCTCGACTTGCGCTGCGGACTGGGGTTCGTCGTTGCCATCCCCCCAGCTCCCAGCGGCGCGCGCCGCCGTCTTTGGACCATAGCCAGCCCCAGGCCAGTTCTGTCACACCAATGTCACGTCGGCTGCGCCCACACCGGCGTTCACGTTCCGCGTGCGGAGCGGCTGGGGAGGCCGAAGTGCTGGTGATCGGCCAACGTGCAGCGATCCTGCACCACGCCGATGCCGTGGGCGCGCAGGCTGGCGGCAAACGCGTCGTGGCGGATGCCCAGCTGCAGCCACACCCATGTGGGCAGTGGGCGCATGGCCAAAATCTCGGCCAGGTGGGCCTGGAGCAAGTCGGCGCGGCGGAACACATCGATCAGGTCGATTTTCCCCGGGCATTCCGACAAGTCGGCGCGCACCACCTCGCCCCACCACACCTCGCCGGCGCGCATGGGGTTGACCGGAATGATGCGGTAGCCCATGCGGTGCAGATACGCCGGCACGTAGTGCGAGGCCCGCGCCGGGTCGTCGTGGGCGCCGAGCACGGCAATGGTCACGGCGTTTTCCAAGATGTAGCGCGGGTTTTCGCTGACTTGCGGCATCGGTAGGGGCTCCGCCAAAGAAAGGACATTGATCGCGGTTGGACTGAAGCGGTGCGCCGAACCCGGTAGGGGACGCGCACTTGCGGCCCACTGAGCGGCCGAGATGTTCCAGTTCCTGTCTTACCGAACCTTACCTCCGCAGCAGCAGGCCGTCGGCCCAGTCTTTGGCGGCGTTGCGCACGGCCAGCGCGGCATCGTTCTGCCAGAGGTTGCGGGCCAGGGCCAGCCACGTATCGTAGTTCTGCTTTTGCAGGCGGTCGCTCGTGCGGCTGAGCGACCGCACCGCGGCAGCGCGGGCACTGTCCAGGGGGTCCTTCAACGTGGCCAGCAGCAAATCGGCAGCGTCGTCAAGGGTTTTACCGCCGATCTCGCCCAGCGCCAGCGCGGCGCCCTCGCGGATGCTCGGCAGCGACGCGCCCAAGGCAGTGCGCAATACGGCCGCGGCATCGGACTCGAAATGGACGAGCATGGCCCGCGCCGCCTCCTGCACGGCCGCGCTGCGGCTCCCCATCTGTGCCACCAGCAGCGGCAGCACCCGCTTGCCTTGGCCCAGGACCGCTTGGCGCACCGCGTGGGCGACGTTGCGGTCGGGGTCGGCCACCGACAAAAGCAACTGTGCCACGGCGCTTTCCAGCACCGACTCGGGGCATTGGCGAAGCGCCGCCGCCGCCTCGATGCGCACGCGCACGTCGGAGTCGCGGACGGCCACGCCGGCGTTCAGCGCGGCCTCTGGCGTGAGTGGCGCCATGCTGCCCAGCGAGCGCCACGCGTTGGCGCGCACCATCGGCCGGCCGTCGCGGGTCAACGCCAGCAGTGCCTCGACCTCGACCTGCTTGGCGACCTTCTTCAGCGCCGCTTCGTCGCCCAGTTGCACGGCAAAGTCGTCGAAGGGCAGTGGCCGCGCCTCGGCCAGGGCCGGCGACCCGCTGCGCGAGATCATCGTCAGGGCTTCGCGGGCCAGCTTGCGCACGGCGATGTCGCCGTCGCGGCCCAGGGCGACGATGCTGCGGTGGTACGGCGCCATGATGGACGGACCCAAAACCATTAGGCCGGTCAAGCTGTTGGCGCGCAACCTTGGGTCGCCGTCGGCCAGCAAATTGGCCAGGGCCAGCACGGCCGGTTCGCCCAAAGCCAACAGAGCCGGCAGGACCAGGCGATCGGCGGTCTCGGCATCGGTCCGCAGCGCCGCTGTCAGCGCCGGCAGAGCTTTGGCCCCATATGTGGCCACAACCTTTTCGATTTCGGGCAGCAGTCGGCGATCCGCCGCCGCCGCCTTGAGCAGGGCCGCCACCGCCTTGTCGACTTCGCTGGCCGCCGCCGCACATTGGACCGCCGCAGCCCGCACCGACGGGCTCGCGTCGCGGAGCATCACCAAGACCAGCGAAAGATCAGGCTCTTGCAGCGGCCCCAGCTGGCCCAAGACCCCCACCGCGTTGGCGCGCACCGCGACCCGACCGTCGCCCAGCGCCGCCCGCACTTGGCCCGCGCTCAGCACTTTGCCGGCCGCCTTGAGCTGATCGATGGACAGAAGGTCGCTGTCGAAGCCCGCCACGGGCCAGTCGGCAGCTTCTGCGGGCTCCGAGCGGTTGGTTTGGGCTTTGGTCAGGCTCATCCAGGGACCCCGCGCCGGCAGTGGCGCACGCTCGGTTGCGGAAGGAGTGGCGACAAGCGCTCGGGCGACCACCCAAACTTAGCACAGATGGCCACCGGTGGAAGCCCGCACCGCGTCCCTCCGCCGCCCGCCAATGTACACCAGTGCACCGCGGCGGGCGAGCGCTGCCGCGCCAACGGCCATGGAAACGGGCGCGGCGACCCCAAACAGGGGCGAATCGACCTTGCTTGCACGCGGCGCGGTGCTACGATCATGGAGCACTGCAGCCCGACCCCTGTCGGATATCGCACTTGCACGGCCCGGTGACCGGGCCAGGCCGGCCGAGCATTCATGAACCCCCTTTCGCCCCCGAACCCAGCCTTTGCCCCCACGCCCATGGGGGTGCTCGCCATCGGCTCCGAGGCCGAGAACCAGCGGCTGCAAGCTGTCCTTGAGATCGCCAAGGCCCTGACGTCCGAGCGCGACCTGGACCGCCTGCTGAACCTGATCGTCGGCGCTGCTTCGCGGGTGGTCGACGCCGAGCGCGGCACCCTGTTTCTGGTTGACCCCGACACGGGCGAGTTGTGGTCGAAAGTCGCCCAGGGGCTGGGCGGCGAGATCCGGTTGCCGCGCGGTTCCGGCATCGTCGGCGCCGTGGCCGAGACTGCCCAGGTCATCAAACTGCGCGACGCATATGCCGATCCGCGCTTCAACCAAGACGTCGATCGCAGCACCGGCTACCGCACCCGCAACCTGCTGGCCGTGCCGCTGCGCAACACCCACGGCGATGTCGTGGGCGTGCTGCAACTGCTCAACAAACATGAGGGCGACTTCAGCGAAGCCGACGCCGACCTGCTGCGCGCACTGGGCGGTCAGGCGGCGGCGGCCATCGAAAATGCGCTGCTGCATGACGAAATTACCAAGCTTTTCGAAGGTTTCGTCCAGGCTTCGGTCGTGGCGATCGAGTCGCGCGATCCCAGTACCGCCGGTCATTCCGAGCGCGTGTCGCGCCTGACCCTGGGGCTGGCCGACGCGGTGGAGCACCACGGCACCTCTTCGTGGAGCGGTGTGCGCTTTGCTGCCAACCAGCGCATGGAAATCCGCTATGCCGCGCTGCTGCACGACTTCGGCAAGGTCGGAGTGCGCGAAGCGGTGCTGGTCAAGGCCGAAAAACTGTACCCGCAGCAGCTGGAAATCCTGCGGATGCGCCTGGAGTTTGCCAAGAAGACCCTGGAAGTCGACATGCTGCGCGAGTGCCTGCAGCGGCTGCAGCGCGGCGATCAAGCCGGCTGCGATCGCCTGCAAGCCGACTTCCAAGTGCGCTGCGCCGAGATCGACCGACTGTGGCAGGTCGTGCAAACCTGCAATATGCCTACGGTTCTTCCCAGCGAGACCGCCCAGCAGTTGGCCGATCTGGCGGGCCTGCGCTACCGGGACGCGGCCGGCGAGGTGCAACCGCTTCTGGCGCAAGACGAAATTGCCATGCTGTCGATCCCGCGCGGGACGCTGTCGGCCACCGAGCGCTACGAGATCGAGAGCCATGTCAGCCACACGTTCCGGTTTCTGTCGCAGATTCCGTGGTCGCGCGCGCTGCGGCGGGTGCCGGACATTGCCCACCGCCACCACGAAAAGCTCAATGGCCGCGGCTACCCACTGGCGCTGCAGGCCAGCGACCTGGCGATCGAGCCGCGAATGATGGCCATCGCCGACATCTACGATGCGCTGACTGCCTCGGACCGCCCCTACAAGCGCGCCGTGCCGCACGGCCAGGCCTGCAAGATCCTGGTGGATGAAGCCAAAGCTGGTGCGTTGGACGGCGAGCTGGTTGCGCTTTTCTGCGAAACGGACGTGGCGCCGCGCAGCCTGGTGCAGGGCGGTGGTGCTCGCGGACCATAGCGCACCGCCGTTTTCGCCGGGCGGCCGCGCTACGGCCTTGCCGCATCGGGCAAATTTCGCTAGCTTGAGGGGTTCGATCCTGGCCGCCCCACCTGGAGGAGCCATGCCCCCCGCTCCCATGCCCGCCAACCCGACGAGAGAACGCAACCAAGGACGACTCTTGGCCGTTTTGCTGTCGCTGCTTGGCCTGCTGGGCTGCGGCGTGCAACCCCAGGGCGCGGCATGGGCGCCGAACGGCTACAGCTTGCCCGGCACCCTGTCTGGCGGCGACGCCAGCACCCTGTCGGGCAGCGACGGCTCCGCCAAGAACGACGGCGCGAACGAGGGCGACAGCGCGGGCACTGCGGACGGCCAAGGCGCCGACCAAGCGCTTGAGATTGTGGACAATTCGCCCGACATGGACAGCGACGGCTACACGGTCAACGGCGGCGACTGCGACGACTTCAACACGGCCGTCCACCCTGGCGCGCAGGAAATCTGCAACGACCAGGACGACAACTGCAACGGCCAAGTCGACGACTTGGACCTGGACGGCGACGGTTTCTCGCAGTGCCCCGGCAACGCTCAGGACTGCGACGACGCCGACGCGGCCATCCACCCTGGCGCGGTGGTGGCGTGCGAACCCGAAAAAGACGGCAATTGCGACGGCTTGCCCGACATGGAAGAGGACTTCGACTTCGACGGCCACCCGCTCTGCGAGGACTGCGACGACAAGGATCCCAACGTGTACCCCGGCGCCGCCCCGGACTGCACCGGCAAGATCAAAGACGCCAACTGCGACGGCGCGCCCGACATCGGCTCGGACCAGGACAAGGACGGCTACTCGTCGTGCAACGACTGCGACGACGGCGACCCAGGCGTGCATCTGTATGCGCTGGAGACCTGCAACGGCAAAGACGACGACTGCAACGCTGTGGTCGACGACCTGGACTACGACGGCGATGGCTATCCAGCCTGCAAGATTGCCAACTTCAAGCTGGACTGCAACGACAAGGACCTGACCGTCAACCCCGGCGCGCTGCGCAACTGCAAGAACGGCAAAGACAACGACTGCTCGGGTGTGATCGACGCCAACGAAGACGGCGACGGCGACGGCGTGGTGGGCTGCCAAGACTGCAACGACTACAACAAGTCGATCAACCCCAAGGCTCTGGAATCCTTGGGCGACAACATCGACAACAACTGCAACGGCAAGACCGACGAGTCGCCGGCCAGCTGCGACGTCGCCACGCTGGACACCACCAAGCCGGCCGACTACGCCAAGTCGATCGGGCTGTGCAGCGGCGTGGTCAGCGCGACCTTCCCCACGGCAGCCGCGGGCAATTCCCACGCGATCCAGAAGGGCTTTGGTGTCAAGAACATCCCCAACGGCGCCACCTTCATCGTTCTCTCCTCGGGCGTCGCCGCCGCCAAGGGCCAGCCGGGCTACACGGGCGTCAGCACCGCCTTCTCGAACAGCGCCCCCTACCCCAACGTCAACTGCAAGAATTCCAGCAGCGTGTACGACTACACCGAGCTGAAGCTGGTCATCAACGTGCCCGCCAACGCCAAGGCGTTTTCGTTCGACTTCAACTTCATGTCGCACGAGTACCCGGTCTACGTGGGCTCGGGCTACAACGACAAGTTCCTGGCCGTGCTCGATTCGACCGCGTTCAAGGGCAACGTCAGCTTCGACAGCAAGGGCAACTGCATCTCGATCAACAACGCCCTGTTCCAAGAGTGCGATCCCAACGCGCCGAACAAGAAAAGCACCTGCAATCTGGGCCCCAGCGGGCTGGCGGGCACCGGCTACGACGACGTGGGCGGCGGCGGCACCGGCTGGCTGACCACCACCTCGCCCGTCACGCCCGGCGAGCAGATCACGTTGCGCTTCATTGTGTTCGACGAGGGTGACCACATCCTGGACTCGGTGGCCATCATCGACAACTTCCGCTGGTTGGCCGGTTCGACCTCGTCCACGCCCTCGACCATCCGCCCCGGCAGCTGACGTCGCCGGCGCCTGCTCAGGACAAGCGAAGGATTTCGCGCGCTTGCTTGGTAGTGGCCAGGGGGCGACCGGCGGCTTTGGCCACCGCGGCCACCGCCTGCACCAGCTCGTAGGAGCCCTTGGCCAGCACGCCCTTGCTGAGGAAGATGTTGTCTTCCAGGCCCACGCGCACGTGGCCGCCGGTGGCGATGGCGTGCTCGGCCAGCGGCAGCTCGAAGCGGCCGATGCCGGCGACGCACCAGGTGCAATCGGCGGGCAGCAGCGAGCGCATGAAGTCCAGGTGGCGGGCGGTACCGCCCATGCCGCCGGGCATGCCCAGCACGAAGTCGAAGTGGGCGGGCAGCTCGATCAGGCCTTCCTTGGCCAAGCGCAGGGCGGTGTCGACCATGCCGGTGTCGAAGGCCTCGATCTCGGGGCGCACGCCGAACTGCTTTAAACGCTGGGCGATTTGTCGGACCAGCGGCAGCGGATTGGCGAACACATCGTCGCCGAAATTGACGCTCCCGGTGGACAGCGTGGCCATGTCGGGCCGCAGGCGCACGGCATCGGCGCGCTCGTCGACCCCCATGCCCACGGCGCCGCCCGTGGAGAATTGCACCAGCAGATCGCTCTGGCTGCGTACGCCGGCGAGCACCTGGCCGAACAAGTCCGCGCTTTGACTGGGCGTGCCGTCGTCGAGGCGCACGTGCACGTGGACCATCGTCGCGCCGGCAGCGTGGCAGCGCAGGGCCTCGGCGACCAGCTCGGCGGGGGTGTAGGGGACGTGCGGCGTCTGGGCGCGGGTGACCTCAGCGCCGCAGATAGCTGCAGTAATCATCAGTGGTTGCATGGTATCCTCGGCGATTGGAAGCGACCCGGCAGGGGCGGTC
>JACRCU010000062.1 GCA_016218865.1 Deltaproteobacteria bacterium
GCCATCGGTTCGACCGCCCGCGGCGTCCGCGCGACAGCGGTTTTGCCGTCATGCCCTAGCTCAGAACCGTGGCAGCCACTTTCTACTGTTGAAGATCACAGGTGATCTGGCGTTGGGGTCGATCTCCGCCCGGCGTTTGGCCGCCCTGAGGACGGGTCTGCCTTGCCCGGTCCACTGTTGGCTCCGCCGCGCCCCGGGCAAGGATGGCAGCCCGACTGCGATGACAGCCATTTTCTACTGCCGAAGTTTATAGCGAATTGCCAGCACCGCTCGGAGTGCGAATAGGTCAAGCTGCAGTCGGCGGATCGGCGTGCGCACGAGCGGGGGCGGCCGACCACGAGATCGCAGCCACTTTCTACTGCTTGAAAGTATTGGAGTTCACCGGTCTGCTCGGATGCAGCTTGGGGCTACTTGGCCCAGCCCTGGAACCACGCCGGCAGCCACTTCTGGCCGTCGGGCGCCGGGCTGGAGCCGGGCACCGGCGCGCCGTTCGGCGGGGTGCCGCAGTCACCGTTGGCCTTGCCGGGCGAGCCCTTGTCCACGCCATTCCAAGCGGTCGCGGAAAGGCACCAACTGGCCGGGCTGTCGTTCAGGACCGCGTCGGTCTTGTTCGCGCTCAGCTGCACCGAGGCGCCGGCCTGCTTGGTCCAGCCGTTGCTGCCCCAGGTGAACGCCACCTTGTCGATGCTCAGGCCCTTCCACTGCAGCTCCACGGCATCGGCGGCGCTGTTGGAGAGCGGGAAGCCGCTGCCCGTGTAGACGTAGGCGGGCGTGATGCCGCCGTTGGCCTTGGGGTCGGCTGAGGCGGCGAATACCACGATCGCTCCGGGCGGGCAGAGGACCGACTTGCCCACCGTGAACTTCTCGGTCGCGGTGCCGCCGATGACGGTCAGGCCGTTGAGGTCCAGGTTCTTGCTGCTCACGTTCTTGATCTCGAACCATTCAGCCGCCGGTTCGCTGATGCTGGGATCGATCATCAGTTCGGTGATGACCAAGTCGCCAGCAATCGGCTCGCCGTTGGCCGACTCGGGCTGGCAGGTCGGGCTGCAGCCGTCGCCGGCCTTGGTGTTGCCGTCGTCGCAGGTCTCGGGCGGCTCGACGGTGCCGTTGCCGCACACCGGGTCGGGCAGGTCCTGGCACACGTCGCCCTTGCCGTCGCTGTTGCTGTCTAGCTGATCGGGGTTGGCCTGATAGGGGCAGTTGTCGCAGACGTCGCCCGCGCCGTCGCCGTCGCCGTCTTTCTGGTCGGGGTTGGCCTTGGTCGGGCAGTTGTCGGCCGCGTCGAGCTTGCCGTCGCCGTCGCTGTCCTTGGGGCAGCTGGAATTGAGCTTGCCCGGCGTGCCCTTGTTCGCAGTCGTGTAGGTCTCGCTGGCCAGGCACCACGAAGCGGCGGCGTCGTTGGCCGAGGCGTTGAGCTTGCCGGGATCCAGCTCCAGCGCCACGCCCGCGCTGACCTTGGGCCAGCCCGGCGCGTTGTACACGATGCTGTCAATGACCGCGCCGCCAGCCTCTACGCGCACTTCCGTGATCGACGAGTTGGTCAGGTTCAGCTTGGGCGCCCACACCGGCCCTTCGAGCTCGCCGTTCAAGCTGGGCGTCACGCTGCGCGCCAGCACCACGTACGCGCCGGGGAACATCGGCAGCGACGCGGTCTGCGGCAGCACCGTGGTCGACGTGCCGGTCTTGAGCGAAATACCCGCCAATTCCACGATATGCGTGCTCGCATTGTACAGTTCGACCCACTCGCCGCCTTCGTCCGTGACCGGCGACGCCGCGTCGGGCAGCAGCTCCGAGATGACCAGATCGCCGACCAGGATCGCCGGCTCGCCCAAACACAGGGCATTGCAGCCGTCGCCGTACAAGACGTTGCCGTCGTCGCAGTCTTCGTTGGGCTCGACCACGCCGTTGCCGCAGCCGGGCTCCTCGCAGGCGTCGCCCTGACCGTCGGAGTTGCCGTCGCTCTGGTCGTAGTTCTGGTCGGCCGGGCAGTTGTCGCACACGTCGCCCACGCCGTCGTTGTCGCCGTCCAACTGGTTGGCGTTCTTGTCGTTCAGGCAGTTGTCGGCCTTGTCGGGGATGCCGTCTTTGTCCTCGTCCTGGTCGCCGCCGATGCAGCTGGGATTGACCGCGCCGGGCGAGCCGAAGTCGCCAACGCCGTAGATTGCCTGCGCTTTGCACCACGCGCCCTTCTCGTCGTTGACTTCCGCCGTCAGGACCGTCACGTCCAGACTCAGCGACTTGCCGGTCACCAGCGGCCAGCCGGTGCCGTAGGTCACCGCGTCCAGCAAGACGCCGGCCGAGCGGATCGACAGGGTCGCCGCCGTCGACGAGAGCGCAATCTTGCCATACACATACAACGGCTTGGGCAGGCCGCCGTTGGCCGTTGCGTCGGCGCTCACCGCCAGCAGACCAAAGGACTTCGGCGCCAGCACGATCGGGTCGGGCCCGGCGACCGCGTGGGTGATCGGCTTGGCGGTGCCGGTCTGGATCACCAGGCCGTTCAGGACAATCGGCGCGCTGGTGGTGTTGTAAACCTCGAACCACTCGCCAAGGTCGTCGGCGACCAGCTTGGGATTCGTCATGATTTCGGTGATGACGAGCGCACCTGGGGGGATGCTCGCCTCGATCTGGCACCACGCGCTGCAGCCGTCGCCCGAGACCTTGTTGCCGTCGTCGCAGGCCTCGCCGTCGCCCACCGTCGCGTCGCCGCAGCCGGCGATCGGGCCTTCGCAGGCGTCGCCCACGCCGTTGTTGTCGGCGTCGAGCGGGGTGGGATTCGATACATCGGGGCAGTTGTCGGTGGTGTCCGGCACGCCGTCCTTGTCCTTGTCGGCGACGCACACGTCGTTCAAGGCGCCGGGAGTGCCCTTGTCGCCGTCGCCGGCCATCGCGCTGACCGCGCCGCACCAGTTGTCGACCAGATCGTTGTCGCTGGCGCTGAGGTGGTCGGGGTGCAGCGAGAGCGCCACGCCGTTCAGGTTCGGCCAGCCCTTGGTGACGTCGTAGGCCATCGCATCGATAACGATGCCGTTGCTTTCCAAGGTGATGCCGTCGATGGCGTTGGTCAGCGTCAGGGTCTTGGCCCAGGCGGCGGCAATCTTCACGCCGCCGTTGAGTGCGGTGTCGGCGCTGGGCCCAAAGACGGCATAGCCCTTGGCTGGGATCTGCGTGCCGGCCGGCACGGTGAAATACTCCTTGTCGCCTACACTTTTGATGACCATACCGCCCAGGTCGAACGGCTTGGCGGTAGCGTTGTAGACCTCGACCCACTCGCCGTTCGCGTCAGCGACCTTGCCGTTGCCGTAGGGGTTGAACATCAGCTCGGTGACGATGAGCTCGCCCGCGGCGAGATTGGGGCCGAGCGGGATGCTGGTGTCGCTGCCGGTGTCGCCCGCATCCTTGGTGTCGGTCGGGCCGGCGTCGCCGCAAGTGTTCTTGCCGCCCGTGCACTTGCCTGCCGCGCACACGTCGCCGCTGGTGCAGGCGTTGCCGTCGTCGCAGGCCGCCTTGTTGTTCTGGAACGTGCACTTGCCGTTGGCGCACAAGTCATCGGTGCACGCGTTGCCGTCGTTGCAGTCCTTGTCGACCTTGCAGGTGCCGCTGCCGTCCGAGCCGGTGTCGAACTTGCCGACGCCCAGATCGGCGGACACGTCGGGAATGGTCGTGACGGTGCCCGGGTTGGAATTGCCGGTATCGGCGCAGCCTGCGGCAAGAAAGTGGGCGGCGATGGCAATGGCGAGTCCTGCGCTCGCGCGGCCGAAGAAGGGATTCACGGTCACGGCTACTCCTGCGGGGCGCATCGTGCGCGGCCCTTGCGGCGCAAGGACTCCGGGAACGACGGGCCGATGTCGGTGCCACTGGAGCGGTGCGACGGACCCGATAAGGGACGCGCACTTGCGACCCACCCAGCAGCGGGACAGGGCGGCAGCAAAATCGAATCGATTCTGTTGCCGGCCTAAGTGTAGTGATCGCGGCGCTTCTAAGCAACGACGGCCGGGCGGCATCGGGTTTGACACGGCCGCCGTCATGGGCACACTGGGGGCCGGAGCGGCCCGCTCGGAGAAGAAACGATGTACGCATTTCGCAAAGGGTGGCTGAGCACGCCGGCGGCAGCCGTGAGCGTGTGGGCGATGGCCAGCGCCGCGCTGGCTGCCGATGCCAAGAGCGCCGAAGACTGGTTTCGCGAGGGCATCGACGCGATGCAGGCCGGCAAACTGCCAGACGCGATTCAGGATTTCCAGTACTGCACCCAACTGAAACCCGACTTGAAAGAGTGTTGGTTCAACCTTGGGGTCGCCTACGGCCGTCAGCGCGACTTTTCGCGCGAGGCCACCGCCTACCTGGAAGCGGTGCGCCTGGACCCTGCCTACGGCCGCGCGCACTTCAATTTGGCCGTGGCGTACGAGGACTTGGGGCGGCCGGCTGACGCCCTGAAGCACTACGACTTGGCGCTGCAGGCCGAGCCCAATGCGATCGATGCCCACCTCAACCGCGCGATGCTGTTGCTGTCGCTCGACCGCTACGACGAGTCGATCGCGGGCTTCGAAAAGGCCGTGCAGCTGCAGCCAGAGGCAGCGGAAGGCTACTACGACCTGGCCGAGGCCCAGCACATCAAGGCCGGCAAGCTGCAAGAGCCCGAACGCACCCAGTGGCTGCGCAAGGCCATTTCCACCTACCAGTTGTGTCTGGGCAAGGATCCCAACCACTACCGGTCGTGGTACAACATCGGGGTGATTCATCACAAGCTCAAGGACCTGGACTCCGAGATCGCTGCCTACCAAAAGACCCTGGCGCTCAAGTCCAAGTACACTCCCGCGCTGTACAACCTGGCGTTTGCCCTGCGCGACAAGGGCGACAAGCCGGCGGCCAAAGCGGCGTTCGAGGCCTACGTGGCGGCGGCGGGCACGGCCAAGCAAGAAGCTCGCTTCGTCGAGATTGCCAAGCGCGAGATCGCCAAGCTGTAGTCGGCGCCTTCGCGAAAACCTAAGTATTCCAAACAGTAGAAAATGGCTGCATCCGCGCACGGACAGCGTCGGCCGCGGTGCGCGCGCCAACCCGCGGGCACGGGGATGGCGCCGGAGCACGAGCCTGCCCGCGGACGCAGACAGATCAGCTGCAATTTCAGATACTAGAAAGTGGGTGCCTTGCTCACGCACTGGTGCGAGCTTGCGACCCACCCAGCAGCAACTCCCGAAAACAACTAGCTACGTTGCGCGTGTACCAGGTATCGGCAGTTCGGCGTTCCAGAACGTCATTCCGAAACCTCCGAGGCCCCGCGCAGCGGAAACTCGGTCTGAAAAAATTCAATGATGCTGACGGGGTCGCAAGGGCAAAAAACAAGGCGGAGGGGACGCGACCCGCCGCGACGTGGACCGTTGGATTCGAGGTTCTGATCGGGTCTCTAGTGACCGCCGCCGGCCTTGGGGAATTTCACTTGGAAGGCCTTGACCCAGCGGTCGACCGTGCTGTCGTCGGGCACATCGGACGACAGCGGCGTCTGCGTCACTTCCACGGTCGACGCGTCGGGCGGGGCCTTGCCGTCGGTCGAATCGAGCTGCATCGTCAGGCGCTGCAGCCGCGCCTTGGCCGCCACTAGCTGTTGCTCCATGGTCTTGCGCGTGTCGGGCGTCAGCTTGATGGTCGAACCGGGCCGATCGACGGCCTCCAGCTCGGACACCAGGGTTTGCACCTGGTTGGCCGCCTCGCCGCGCTCGACCGAGATGGCCTCGCGCACGTTCGCCGGCCAGTAGCGGTCGCGCTTGCCGCGCACGCTGACGGAGACCTGGGTCACGTACTTGCCCTTGGTGAACGCGTCGACGAACAGCGTCTGGCGGCCCATCGTCACCGGCTGCATCGTCAACTCGGAGTCCATCGAACCCAGGATGAGGTCGATGCCGGGCACCTGGTTGGCCACCGCCTCCACGTCGGCGCGGTGCAACTGGCTCAGGACCACGACCATGTCGCAGCCTTGGGCGCGCAGCTTGGGGACCAGATCCTTGGCGGCGGCGACCGGCGGCTGGACCTCCAGGCCTGGCTCCAGGACCAGCTTGCCGGCGTTGGGCACGTTGCCGGTCACGAGGCCCAGGAACCCCACCCGCAGCGGGCCAATTTGCCGGATGTAGCTGGGCTGGAACACCGGCTCGTGGGTCTTGGCGTCGCGGACGTTGGCCGACAGCAGCGTGACCTTGGCCGACTTTGCGAACTTCTGCAGATCGGCCACGCCGACGCTCAGTTCGTGCGCGCCGACGTTGACCAGCGCATAGCCCATGTGCGCGTAAGCCTTGGCGTACACCTCCATGCGCGCGTCGACCTCGCCGGGGCGTTCGGGCGCCGCCGGATTGGCCACCAACATACCGCCCGCGTCGAGCAGCATTGCATTGCGCAGCTCGCCGACGTGGGACTTCCAGAACTGGGATCGCCGAGCCAGACCGCCCAGCGGGTTGTGCGCTCAACCGCAGGGATCGACTTCGCCGATCACCCCGCTGGTCAAGCCGAACACCACCTTCTGCTCGGGCGGCACCGCCGGCAACGCATCGACCTGGCCCGGATTGGCTGCACGGCCGACGACGTGGGCTTGCGCAGGCGGCGCCGCGGACTCGCCCACCGCTGGCGGCAGCACCGTTGGCGCTTCGAGCTTGCTGGCGGCCACCAGCAGATCCTTGTGGACGTTGGTCCACTTGTCGGCCCCTGAGTCGACCAGCGTGCGCGGCGGCAGCTGCTGGCCGTGCGATTGCGAGCGGGCGCCCAGGGCGCCAAGGCCGCCGATGGTCAGCGCAATCAAGACCGCCAGGGTCAGCCAAGTGCCGGTCCAGCCATCCTTGGGCTGCGGCGGGGTCGCGCGGGGCGGAACTGGGTGCGTCATACCGTGCCTGTGTCCCGGCCTATGCGGGAGAGGTCGCAGTGTAGCGAGGCGCCGCAGCGAATCCAAATTGCCCGCCTGGTTGACCGCCATGCCCGGCACCTTTAGGCTTTCGCGCCTTGTGCCGCGACCATCGCGCCGCGGCGGGGAGTTGTAGCGATGTCTGTGGGCTCCCGTTTGGCTGGCACTCCGCGCGCGCGCGTCCTGTTGGCCGTGGTGTTGGCCGCGCTGGTCTATGCGGCCTCTTCCGGCGCCATGCTGCTGCATCCGTCGCCGCACTTTCACTTCGTGGACATGGCCTGGAATCTGATGCACGGGCGGGTCGATACCGACACGCCGCGCCGCGGGCCCAATCAGCCGCAGAAACCCGACGATCCGCGCGGTCTGAGTGCGGCCGTCAACCGCCACCTGTTGGGCGCCGACGGCAAGAACTTGGGCTGGAACGACTGGGCCTCGTACCGCGTGCTCACGCTCAAGGGCGGCGAGGTGGTGCGCGGCGTGTTCCCGTGGAAGGATCAGTCGGCGCCGCGCAACCGCGAATTCCGTACCCTAGACGGGCGGCTCATGATCATCGACGTGGACAAGGAGCTGCGCAGCGGCTGCAAGCCCGGCCGGCCCTACGAGCGCTGCGACGACGTGGTCTACCAAGTGTCGTTCCCGCCGCTGCCAGCCATCGTGATGATGCCGCTCGTGGCGATCTGGGGCTACGACGTCAACGACACGCTGGTCACGCTGCTCTTCGCGATCGCCTCGGTGCTGCTTTTCGCGCTGTGGATCGAACGACTTGCGGCGCGCGGCCTCATTGCCACCTCGGCGGGTGACCGCGTGTGGCTGTCGGCGCTGATGGCCTTTGGCACCGTCACCTGGTACTGCTCGATTCGCGGTCAGGTCTGGTTTACCGCGCTCGTAGTCGGTTTGACCTTGCACTTTGCCTACTTGTGGTTCGGCGAAGGCGCGCGGCGGCCGTTCTGGGCGGGCCTGATGTTCGGCTTGGGGGTGGCAGCGCGCACGCCGATCCTGTTCGCCGGTCTGTTCGTGCCGCTGGAAGCCGCGTTCGAGGGCGGCCAGCCGTTTTGGCGCGGTGGCGGCGAGGGCTGGAAGCGCTTCGCCGTCAAGATGTTCTGGTTTGCGCTGCCGGCCGCGATCGTCGGTGCGGGGCTGGCCTGGTTCAACTGGGTGCGATGGGAAAACCCACTTGAGTTCGGGCACTTGTACCTACTTGAGGGCACCCGCGGCCCCACCCGCGAGCACGGCCTGTTCAATACCGTATTCCTGAACAACAACCTGAGTGCCGCGGTGACCAACATGCCGCGGCTGTTGCTGAACGCCCCGTTCGTGCTGATCACCCGCCACGGACTGGGGCTTCTGGCGTCGACGCCGGCCCTGTTTGCGCTGCTGGGCGGCCCGCGCCGCGACGAGGCCACGGCAGACGATGTGGCCGGTGCGGAGCGCAAGCGCTTGGAGCGCAGCCTGTTTTGGACGCTCTTGGCGGTGGCCGTGCCGGGCCTGGTCTACCAGAACGACGGTTGGCAGCAGTTCGCCTACCGCTTCTCGATGGACTTTCTGCCGCTGCTGTTGGGGCTGTTCGCCCTGCGGGTCCAGAAGCTGTCGCGCGGCGTCAAGATCCTGATTGTGCTGTCGATGGTGGTGCAGCTGTTCGGGGCGATTACCTTTGGCCGCATGGAACAGTTCTACTACGACTGTCGACGGGCGCGGCGACTCCCCCAGCTCTTGCCGCGGATTGCATAGCGTTCCTTGCAAGTCCGAATTGATGCCGGCACCATGCCGGCGCTGCGGAAAGGCAGCGGCGAGGCAGACATGGCTGGCAGTACCCGCGGCGAAGAGACGCCGATTCACGA
>JACRCU010000063.1 GCA_016218865.1 Deltaproteobacteria bacterium
CCGATCAGAAACCTGAATCCAACGGTACACGTCGCGGCGGGTCGCGGCAGCGCCCGCTTGCGACCCACCCAGCATCATTGAGTTTTCGTCAGACCGCGTTTCCGTTGCTCGGGGCCTCGGAGGTTTCTGATTGACGTTCTAGGGGCGGATGGTGGCCTTGCTGCCCGCCGGCACCTTGGCGGCCGGTACCTTGCAGTTGGCCTTGGAGCGGGTCGGATAGACCTCGGTCACGGTGAACGAGGCGCCCTTGACGCCCTTGACCGAGCCGGACATGCCCTTCTTGACGCCCTTGTTTTCGCCTGCGCTGAGCTTGAGCACCGAGCCGCTGCCGGCGTCCTGCGCTTCGAAGACGTCGCAGTCGATGCCAGTCTCCTTCTTGACCTCGGGCGTGTCCTTCTTCTCTGGAATCGGCACGCACTTGCCGCTGGAGCGGGCGCACATCTCGCCCTTGGGACAGGTCACGTCCTCGCACTTGTTTTCGGGCTTTTCCTTGCCCTTGACGCACTCGTTCTTCTCGCGGTTGCACAGCATGCCGTCGGGGCACGGACCGCCGCAGGGCTTGTCGACGCACTTGCCGTCTTGGCATTCCTGCTTGTCGGTGCACGAGGCGCACGGGTCCAGCGGTTCGGTCATCTCGGCAATGTATTCGCCCTTGCCGGAAACCAACTTGAAGCGGGCGTAGTACTTGCGGCCGCCCTCGACCGGGAATTGCTCGCGGACGGTCGGGTTGGCCTGATTCATCGGCTTTTGTGCCAGCTGCGTGCCGGCCTCGTCAAACACGGTGACCATGGCCTGCAGGGTCGAGCTGTCTTCCCACTTGCTGACCTCGACCCGGAGTTCGCCCTTGCCGTTCTTGTCGGGCACCCAGAAGCGCCAGTCTTCGCGATCGCCGATGACTTCGTTCAGGTTGTCCTTGGTCGGCTCGGTGGCCTTGAACGGCCGCGATTTCTCTTTCTTTTCGTCGTTGTCGGGGTCGCGGATGCTCTGGCCCGAGCAGGCGGCGACCGCACAGACCGCGGTGATCAGGACAGCTGCGCTTGCCATCGAGCGGAGGCGGAGTTTGGTCAAGAAGTCAAAGCCTTTGGAAGGGGACATGCTCGCCTCGAAGCGGCCGCCACGGCTTCCGCGGCAGCCAAAATCAGTGCGCCGACCTGGCTAGGCCCGACACGTCCTCACCTTAGACGCATGTGCTCCAAGAATCAAGACAACCTACCGGTGCGCATCGCCGCGCAGCGGACGCCGGCCGCTTCCGTCGCCGTCGCCCCAGACGTACACTGCGCCCCTCCTCGGCCAGAGCCGTCGCGAGCCACCCGTGAACCACCTGCCCCGACTGCTGCTGTCGAGTGCCAACCCAAAGAAGCTCAAGGAGTTGCAGGAGACCGCCGCTCGTCTGGGCGTGCAGGCCCTGGGCCCGGCCGACTGGCTCGCACAGCGGCAGGCCCTGTGGACCAGCAGCCCGCTGCCGCCATTGCCCGAGGTAGCCGAAAACGGCGAGACCTTTGTGGAAAATGGCCTCTTGAAGGCGCTCTCGGCTCTGCGCCACGCGCGCCACCACGGCGACATGGAGGTGTCGGTCCTGGCCGACGACTCGGGCCTGTGCGTGGCGGCGCTGGGCGGCAAACCCGGCCTGCACAGTGCCCGCTGGGCCGACCTCCAAGGGCGCAAGGCCGACGCCGAGCTGGCGACCGATGCCCGCAACCGCAAGCAGCTGTTGGAGGATCTGGCACAGGCCGGCGACCGCAGCGCCTGGTTCGAGTGCACGCTGGTGCTCGCGGGCCCGTTGGCGGCGGGGCCGGGTTGCGGGCACAGCGACGACGGGCTGCCGTGGCGGGCCTTTGTCGGCCGCTGCCACGGGCACCTGCTGCAAACCGAGCAGGGCGAGGGCGGTTTTGGCTACGACCCGCTGTTCTGGTCCCGCGAGCTGGGCCAGACTTTTGCCACGGCGGCGGCCGAGCAGAAGCACGCCGTCAGCCACCGCGGCCGGGCCATGGCGCAGCTGGGGGCCTACCTGCAGCAGCGGCCGGCCTGGACCGGCGAACAGAAGCCCATGTATCTGCGCCCTTCGGGCCTAGACGTGCTGACCGAAGCCCTGCGCCGCTCGCTGGAAAAGGACTTGCGCTATGCCGACGCCGCGCTGGAGATGGCGCTGGGGCATGCCCCGCAGCTGGGCGCCAAGGAGCGCCAGGCGGCGGCGCAGATCCACTGGCACACCCTGCGGCGGCTAGGGCTGCTCGCGCTGGCTTCCCTGGCGCTGCGCGGCCGCCAGAAGCCAGAACATGCTTTGGACCCGCGGGCTTGCGACCCGCGGCAGGCGCGGCTGCTGGCGCTGTTGGCCCTGAGCGACCTGGATCCGCACGGCGCGCCCCGCCAGCCCACCAAGAAGAACGAGCCGACCGCCCTGCACGGACTGCTGCAGCGCAACCCGGCCCTGGCGAACAACTTGCCCGCCAGCGCCGACCAGATGGCCACGGCGCTGCGGGCGGCCAGCTACGCCAGTCATGGCTGGCCCGCCGACGAGCGTGCCGCCGTCGAACTTGGTTATACTGCTGAATTCGTTCGGCAACTGCGCGAACAGTGGGACGGCGAGCGCGCCGACCTGGTCCTGCGCTACCTGAACCACCGCGGGCCGCTGACTTTGCGCGTCAATCCGACCAAGTGCAGCCGCGCGCAGGTGGCCGCCGAGTTGGCCAAACAGGACATCGCGACCATCGCGATCCCCAGCCTGCCCAACGGCTTGTGGTGCCTGGAGTCGGCGCGCGTGACCGCCACCGCGGCGTTCGCCGAAGGGCGCATCGAGATCCAGGACGAGGGTAGCCAGCGCATCGTGCAGGCGGCGGCGGTTGTGCCCGGCCAGACGGTGCTGGACTGGTGCGCGGGCGCGGGCGGCAAGACCCTGGCTCTGGGCGCCGCCCTCTCGGCCACGCCTGGAAGCGCGAACGGGCGCCTGGTGGCCTGCGACACCCACGCCGATCGGCTGGAGCAGTGCAAGCGCCGCGCCGAACGGGCCAATTTGGCGGTGGAGACGCGCGTGTTGGACAAGTCGGAGCGGCCGCTCCGCGATCTAGTCGGCGCCTGCGACGTGGTGGTGGTCGACGCGCCGTGCTCGTCGAGCGGGGCGCTGCGGCGCAATCCCGAGCTGCGCTGGCACCTGGACGCCGACTGGCTGGGTCGCTTCCCCGCCCAGCAACTGGCGATTGCCCGGCGCGCCGCCCAACACTGCAAGGTCGGCGGTACCTTGGTGTACGCCACTTGCAGCCTGATGCAGCGCGAAAACGAGAGCGTGGTGGCCGATTTCTTGGCGAGCGGCGCGCCCTTCGAGCTGCTGTCGAGCGAACGCATCGGCGCGGCCGACCCCGCCTGGCTGGCCACCCACCCGGCGCCGGAATTCGGGCCCGACGGCTTCTTTGTGGCGGTACTGCGCCGGATTCGTTAGGCCTTTGCCGCCGATTGCCGGTCCTGGTCCAGCCGAATTCGCTTGCACTTTGCGGCAATTTCGGGCTTACTATTGCGCCCCCGCTGCCCGGTGGGCCAGGCCGTCCCCATGACAAGACCCACCGACCACCCGCCCCGTCGCCCGTCGAACAGCCGCCCAAAGCGCGAGAAAGGTTCGGTGCGCAGCGGAGTTGTGCGCCGCCGCCCCAGCGATAAGCCCGGCAGCACTGGCCGCGACGACGCAGGGGCCCGCCCCGATCACCGCAATCCAGGCGATGCGCCGCGCAGCCGCGACCCGAACCAGGTGCCGGACCGGCCGCAGGCGCCGCGCTACGAGCCCAGCGCTACCCGCAAGCCGCGCCGTCAGCAGGCGATGACCCGCTCGGGCGTGCCGCAACCGGTCGATCCACTGAAGGATCCCGTGGTCGCCGCGCCGCCGCCGGCCGTTCCGCCAGCGCCGCCGGTCGTCGAGCGCGCCCACGAACCGGACTACTCAGTGGGGTCGTGGAGCGAGGATCCGCTGAGCGACGCGCAAGTGGCGGCCCGGCAAGACGCAGTGGACGCCGGCGAGTTCCGCTTTGGCGCCGCGGTGTTGGCTGGTCAGCCCAACGCCGGCAAGTCGACGCTGCTCAACCGCCTGCTGGGCGAGAAGCTGGCGATCGTCAGCCCCAAGCCGCAGACGACCCGCGACAACATCCGCGGCATCCTGACCACCGCCAAGGCCCAAGTGGTGTTCCTGGACACGCCCGGCATCCACAAGGCGCGCACGCCGCTCAACCGCGCCATGGTCGGGCAGGCCGTGGAAGCCCTGGAAACTGTGGACGTCGTCGTGCTGGTGGTCGACGCCCCCAAGGCCGCCCGCTGGGCCGAGCGCGCTGGCACCAAGCCCGATCTGGCCGACGCCGAAGCCGCCGCCGAGTTGGACGACAGCGCCGAGGCCTTGGACGCCGTGCCGACCGAGGCCGTGGTCGCCGAGGGCGAGACCCAGGCCGCTCCGCCCGCCGTCGAGCTGCACCGCGGCATTCATCCGGGCGACCGCCGCGTGATCCGCGAGATCCTGCGCCACAACCGCAAGTGGATGATCGCGCTGAACAAGACCGACATCGTCAAGCCGCGGCACCTGCTGCCGGTGATGCAGGCCCTGGGCACGGCGCCGGGCGTGGGGCCGATTGTGCCCATCAGCGCCTGGACCGCCGACGGCGTGCGCAGCTTGGTCGACGAGATCATCCAGTACATGCCGCTGGGGCAACCGGAATTTGCCGCCGACGAACTGACCGACCGCCCGCTGCGCTTCCTGGCCGCCGAGCTGGTGCGCGAGCAGGTGTTCCTGCAGACCCGCGAAGAGGTGCCCTACGGCGTCGCCTGCGAGACCGAGGTGTGGGAGGAGCTGCAAGACCTGACCCACATTCAGGTCCTGGTCCACGTGGAAAAGCCCGCCCAGCGCGCCATCCTGATCGGCAAGCAGGGGCAGCGCATGAAGGCGCTGGCGACGGCCGCCCGCAAACAAATGGAACGCCAGACCGGCCGCAAAGTGTTCATGGAAGTGCACGTGCGGGTCGAGCCCAACTGGCCCGAACGCATCGAGAAACTTCGCGATTTTGGATACCTGACATGAGCACGCGCCCCCAAGATGAGCCCGAGGCCGGGCACCCTGACGACGACGAACGCGACCTGGACGTCGATCTGGACGCCGACGCCGATCTGGGCGACGACGACGAATTTGCCGAGGACGACGGCGACGCCTTCGACGCGGATGGCGGCGAGGCCGGCGACGAGGACGGCGATGCCGCGATCGACGGACCCGACTGGAGCGACGCCGCCGCGGCTGCACCGACCTGGAATCCGCCGCTGGTGGCGCTGGTCGGTCGGCCCAATGTCGGCAAGTCGACGCTGTTCAACCGCCTGATCGGCCAGCGCACCGCCATCACCTTCGACACGCCCGGTGTGACCCGCGACCGCCACTACGCGCTGGCGCGCTACGGCTTGCACCAGATTCAGGTCATCGATACGGGCGGTTTTGCGCCGGGTGAATCGGAAGGCATGTTGCCGCTGATGCGTCAGCAGGCGCAGATCGCCATCGACGAGGCCGACGCGATCATCTTCATGACCTGCGCGCGCGAGGGCCTGCTGCCGGCCGACGAAGAGATCGCCCGGGTGCTGCGCCGGACCCAGAAGCCCGTGTTCCTGTGCGCCAACAAGGCCGACACGCCCAGCTTGGACGCCGACGCCATGGCCATGTACGCGCTAGGTTTCGACGAGGTGTGGCCGATCGCTGCCGAGCACAACCGCGGCGTGCTGGACTTGATGGAAGCCGTGGAGAACGCCCTGGGCGAGCGCGGCCACTGGGAAGGCGAGCCCGACCACGACGAAAAGCCCCAGCTCGAGCGGGTGCGCGGCGGCCGGGTCGAGCGGGTGCGGGTCTGCTTCGTCGGCAAGCCGAACGTGGGCAAGTCCACGCTCATCAACAAGCTTTTGGGCCACGAGCGCGTCATCTGCGCCGATCAGCCGGGCACCACGCGCGACGCGATCGACGTCGACTTCGTGTGGCGCAATCGGGCCTTTACGCTGGTCGACACTGCGGGACTGCGCCGCAAGCGGGCGGTCCACGACCTGGTCGAGCAGTACTCGGTCAGCCAGTCGGTGCGCGCCATCGAGCGCAGCCACGTGGCCGTGCTGGTGCTGGACGCGACCCAGGGTCTGAGCGACCAGGACAGCAAGATCGCGGCGCTGGTGCAGGACCGCGGCCGCGCCTGCGTGGTAGCGGTGAACAAGTGGGACGCGGTCGAGGGCAAAGACAGCAAACTCTCGCGGGGTTACGAGCTGGACTTGGAGCGGATCATGCCGTTCCTGTCCTACTGCCCCAAGGTGTTCCTGTCGGCCAAGACCGGTCAGCGGGTCGAGAAGACCTTTGAAACCGTGGAAAAGGTCTACGAGAACTTCAATCGCCGCGTGCCGACCCACCAGTTCAACAAGTGGCTGATTGCGCTGCAAGAGCGCGTGCAGCCGCCGACCTTCCGCGGGCGCAAGCTGCGCATGTACTACGGCGCTCAGCTGGCGGTGCGGCCGCCCAAGTTCGTCATTTCGGTCAACATGCTCGGCGCGATCTCGCCGGCCTACCAGCGCTTCTTGATCAACCAGATCCGCGAGACCTGGGACTTCGAGGGCGTGCCGATTCGCCTGGACCTGAAGAAGAAGCCCGAGCGCAAGGCCCGCCGCGTCACCGAAGCGCTGGCCGTGTCGGCCGTGACCGGCGAGGATCCGACGCTGCTGGGCTGGGACGGCGTGGAACCGCACGATTTTGGCGGCGACGACGACGACGGCGACGAGGACGTGGGCGAGGACTTCGACGGTGTGGACGAGGCCCACTGGGCCGACGACGACGTCCAGCCGAGCAAGGCCAGTTCCCCGACCAAGCCCGTTCGACCGAGCAAGACTGCCAAGTAGCCGGGGGCCGAGCGGGCCGAGCCCGCGCGTTCTGCCGACCATGTGGGTCACAGCATGCTGACAGCGCTGCGCATTCGCGACTTTGCCATCTTGGAAGCCGTCGACCTGCCGCTGGGGCCGGGCCTGACCGCCATCACCGGCGAGACCGGTGCGGGCAAGTCGATCTTGCTGGACGCGCTGGCGCTGGCTCTGGGCGGGCGCGCGACCGACAAGGCCATCCGCCACGGTCAGAGCCAGGCCGAGGTCGAGACGCAGTTCGAGGGCGTGGTCGATCCCAGTGTTCTGGCCGAGTTGCGCGATTACGGCATCGCCCTGGACGACCAGGCCACGCTGATCCTGCGGCGGGTGGTGGGGCAGGGCGTGGGCAAAAGCCGCTGCTGGATCAACGGCCGGCTGGTGACCGCGGCGCAGCTGCGCAAGATCGCGACGCCGCTGGTGGATCTGTCGGCCCAGCACGCCCAGCACCGGCTGCTGGAGCCGGCGGCGCACCTGGACATCCTAGACCGCTTTGCCGGCCATCTGGACCTGTTGCAGACCTACAGCGAGCACTACCAGACCTGGCAGCGCATCGGCCGCGAGCTAGACGAGCTGCGCGCGCGCCAGCACCAGGCCGCCGATCGCCTGGACTATCTGCGCGATGTGCACAAAGAGCTTGCGGATCTGGCGCCCAAGTACGGCTAGATGGCCGGGCTGCAGCAGCGCTTCGCCGTGCTGCGAGCCACCGACAAGCTGGCCAAGGGCCTGGGCGAGGCGCACGAGGCCCTGGAAGGGACCGGCGGGATGGGCGAATTGGCCGCCAAGGTGGCGCGGACCCTGGGCAAGCTGGAAGCGGTAGACGGGCAGATCGCCGACCTGGCGTCGCGAGCGCGCGATCTGGAAGCCATCGCCGGGGATTTGGGCTTCGACGTGGCCAGCTACGCCCGCAACCTGCCGCGCGACGACCGCGAATTGGCGCGCGCTGGCGAGCGGTTGGATGCCCTGACCCGCGCCATGCGGAAGTACGGCGGCAGCGAAGCGGCCATGGTCGAGCGGCTGGCCCAGGTCAGCGCCGAGCTGGATGCCGCCACCGACGAGCTGCGCACCCACGAGCTGGAGCGCGCCGAGGCCGCCGAGCGCAAGCAGTGCGACGCCCTGGCCGAGCAGCTGCACGAGCGCCGCGAGCTCGCCGCGCGGCCGCTGGGCGAGAAGATCAGCGACGTGGTGCGGCAACTGGGCATGCCGTCGGCGATCGTCCGCGTGCAGCTGAGCGCCGAGGCCCAGCAGCTGTCGCCCACCGGCTACACCCGCGCCGCGCTGTGGCTGCGGGCCAACCTGGGCGAGAGCGAGGGGCCGCTGCACGAGGTGGCGTCGGGCGGCGAGCTGTCGCGGGTGCTGTTGGCGGTGCAGCGGGCGCTGGGCGACGCGGCCTGGAGTGGTCTGCAACTGGCCGATACTGTGAATGTCTTGCCCACGGCGATCTACGACGAGGCCGATGCCGGGCTGTCGGGCACGACCGGGCTGGTGCTGGGCAAGTTCCTGCGCGAGATCGGCGAACGCCAGCAGGTGATCTGCATCTCGCACTTGCCGCAAGTGGCCGCCGCTGCGGATCAGCACGTGCAGGTGATCAAGCGCGAGCGCGACGGCCGCACCCACTCGACGCTGCAGCGCCTGCAAGGCGACGACCGCCTGAACGAATTGGCGCGCATGCTCGGCATCGTCGACGGCGAGCGCGACACGGCGCTGGAGCACGCCCGCCAGCTGTTGGCCAGCCAAGCGCGGCTGCCTCTGTAGACCTGGGCAGACCGCCGCAAAGATGCCACCATGACCACTATGGCGAACGAACTCCCCAAGCAGGCCTTGCGCCCCCAGAACCCGCAGCGACTGGCCGCCGCCGAGCCGGACGAGGGCCCCGAGCTGCCTGTCGAGGCGCTGAGCGACCTGCTGGCCGAAGGCTTCGATCCCGCCGACGTGCCCAG
>JACRCU010000064.1 GCA_016218865.1 Deltaproteobacteria bacterium
ATGGGCACGGGGATGGTCTTCTGGCTCCAGGCGTCCCAGTTCCAGATGTGCATGTCGGTGCCGCAGATCGCCGACTTGTGGATGCGGATCAGCACGTCGTTGGGGCCGATGGTCGGGATCGGCACGTCCTGCATCTCCAAGCCGGGCTCCCGCTTGCTTTTGACTAGCGCTTTCATGGTGTTTCTCCGTGCCGCCAGGCTAGTGCCCGAGCAAAGTCCCCATCAACTCCGCAAAGAAGTCGTTGCCCTTGTCGTCGACCACGATGAAGGCCGGGAAGTCCTTGACCTCGATCTTCCAGACCGCTTCCATGCCCAACTCGGCGTACTCGATGACCTCGACCTTGGTGATGCAGTCCTGCGCGAGCCGCGCCGCCGGGCCGCCGATCGAGCCGAGGTAGAAGCCGCCGTACTTCTTGCAGGCGTCCGTCACGGCCTTGCTGCGGTTGCCCTTGGCGAGCATGACCATCGAACCGCCGGCGGCCTGGAAGTCCGCGACGTAGCTGTCCATGCGCCCGGCGGTGGTGGGGCCGAACGAGCCCGAGGCCATGCCGACCGGCGTCTTGGCCGGACCCGCGTAGTACACCGCGTGATCCTTCATGTACTGCGGCATGCCCAGGCCGGCGTCCAGGCGCTCCTTCAGCTTGGCGTGGGCGATGTCGCGCGCCACCACCAGCGGCCCGGTCAGCGACAGGCGGGTCTTGATCGGGTACTTGCTGAGTTGCTTCAAGATCTCCGCCATCGGCTGGTTCAGGTCGACCGCGACAAAGTGGTCGGCCGGCAGCTCGCCCGTGGGTTCGGGCAGGTACTTGGCGGGGTCGTGCTCCAGCTCCTCGATGAAGATGCCGTCCTTGGTGATCTTGCCCAGGCACTGGCGGTCGGCCGAGCAGGAGACGCTGATCGCCACTGGGCAGCAGGCGCCGTGGCGCGGCAGGCGCACGACCCGCACGTCGTGGCAGAACCACTTGCCGCCGAACTGCGCGCCGATGCCCATCTTTTGCGTGAGCTTGTGGACCTGCTCCTCCAGCTCCAGGTCGCGGAAGGCGTGGCCGAGCTTGCTGCCGGCCTTGGGCAGGCTGTCCAGGTAGCGGGCCGAGGCCAGCTTGGCGACCTTGAGCGCGTACTCCGCCGAGGTGCCGCCGATGACGACCGCGAGGTGGTAGGGCGGGCAGGCCGCCGTGCCCAGCGTGCGCAGGTTCTTGTCCAAGAAGCGCATGAGCGACGCGGGGTTGAGGAGGGCCTTGGTCTCCTGGTACAGGTAGCTCTTGTTGGCCGAGCCGCCGCCCTTGGCCATGAACAGGAACTTGTACTCGTCGCCGGGGGTTGCGTAGAGCTCGATCTGCGCCGGCAGGTTGGTGCCGGTGTTGACCTCGTCGTACATGGTCAGCGGCGCCATCTGCGAGTAGCGGAGGTTCGACTCGGCGTAGGTCTTGAAGACGCCCATCGCCAAGGCCTTTTCGTCGTCGCCGTCGGTCAGCACCTGGCCGCCGCGCTTGCCCATGATGACTGCGGTGCCCGTGTCCTGGCACATCGGCAGCACGCCGCCGGCCGAGATGCACGCGTTCTTCAGCAGGTCCAGCGCCACAAAGCGATCGTTGCCCGAGGCCTCGGGGTCGTCGTAGATGCGCCGCAGCTGGGCCAGGTGTCCGGGCCGCAGCAGGTGGGCGATGTCGCGCATGGCCGTCTTGGCCAGCAGCGTCAGGGCTTCGGGGCTGACCTCCAGGAAGGTGCGGCCGCCCGCCTCGATCACCTTCACGCCGTCCTTGGTCAGCAGGCGCCACGGCGTGTCGTCGTGGTGGTCCAGCGGCAGAATCTCCGAAAATGCGAACTCGGCCATGCTCGTCTCTCGCTGCGCCAGCGGGCGCGCGGCGAAAGTGTATGCCGATCGTCACGGCACAGCCACGGGGCGCCGTCCATGGATTGTCACGCGCGGCCCCGGAACCATGCACCCATTTTCTACTGTTTGAAATTACAAAGAATGAACCGGGGCGCGGCTACGGAATGATCTTGCCGGCCGCCCGCGTCGACACGCCCGCGCCCCACCACTTGGCGCCCTTGGGGGTGGCGATGCCTTTGACCAGGCTGGCCTTGCCGGTGTTCACGTCCAGCGTGTAGACGTTGCCGTCGGTCGCGAAGCCGTAGAACACCCCGGACCACCACGCGAAGCCGAACAGCTTGGCCACGCCGGTGTCGCCGATGATCTTGAGGATCTTGCCGGTCTTGGGGTCGATGCTGGCCAGGGTGTCGGTGGTGGTGGTCGACTTCTTCAGGGTCGCGTAGGTGCCGATGCCCTCGACGGAAAATGCGTCGCCCGAGCTCAGCCAGCTGCCGCCGTAGCTGCCCAGGACCTTCAGGGTAACCTTGCCGCCGCTGATGGTGATCTTGGTCCAATCGCCGGACTGGGCGATGCCGATCAGGGTCTCTTCGGTGGCACTGACCGTGCCCTTGGGCACAAAGGTCATGCCGTTGAACTCCTGGCCCAGGGCGACCAGCCACTTGCACTTGGCCGTGTTGACGTCGCACTGGAACAGGTCTTTGTGGCCGCAGATGTACATCGCGCCGCCTTGATCCAGCGCCATGTCGGTCACGTCGTCGCCGTTCTTGTCGAAGGTAAAAGTGCCGACCAGCGTGAACTTCTTGTCCGCCAGGTCCAGGCGGTACAGCTCGGTGGCGGTGTGGGCGTAGAGCTGGCCGACCGGGCCGGTGGGCTCCACGCTCGTATCGCCGGTGCTGGCGGTGTCTTCGGGGTCGAGCAGCTCGGACCAGTCGATGTCCTCGACCGGCGCGGTGTCGGCCACGCTGTCCTGGTCCGTGGTGGCGTCGCTCAGGCCGCCGTCTTGGCCGCTGTCGGCGCTGCCGTCGGTCTTGCCGGCATCGGCGCCGCTGATTTCGCCGCCCGCGCCATCTTCGCCGGCCACGTCGTAGTACACGGGGCCGTTGTTCGTCTCGGTGCTCGAGCACGCCGCCAGCGCCCAAGCGCACGCAAGGGCCGCCATGGCCCACCTCAACATCTTGTTTTGGCTGTTGAAAGTGTTCTTCATGGCGACCCTCGCGAGGCTTTGCGTGGCGGTCCGAGCCGTGCCGCTGCCCCTGGCGGGGCGGCACGCCCGGTGGGGCTTACTTGACCGTGCCGGTGACCTGGCGGTGCAGGTCCATCAGGCGCCACGGCGGCGCGGCGAGCAGCTTGGTCTTCTCACCCTCGGGCGCGTTGCCGTTGGGGTAGCGGGCGGCCAGGATCGCGTCGATGACGCCCTGGCGCGTGCCGAACTGCTTCACCATCCGCTGGGTGTTGTGGTGGTGGGTCATCAGCTTGCTGTTCGAGACCTGCTTCAGCTTGCCCTTGCTGCCCTCGGGGGCGTCGTACATGCCAAGGATGGCATCGACCAGGGCGTCCTTGCTGCCGAACTGCTTCAGCATCTTCTGCTTGGGCGTGGCGGGGTTGACCTGCTTGGTGCCCTTCTTGCTGTTGCGTCCGATGACCTTGTCTACCTTGTTGCTCATCACTTCCTCGCATCGCCGGCGCGGGGCCGACGTCCGGGTGGAGGCGCCGATGGCGCACTCCTGGGTTCGGCGGACTCGACAGTCGAATCCGCCCACTTGCGAGCCGTGGAACTAGGCGCCGTCGCCTTGCCCCATCGTCTCGGGTTTGATCGCCGCGGTGGGCGGCGCGTCGGCCGGCATCCCGCCGGGCGTGCCCACCTTGGCCGCGGCCTCGATGTCCGCTTGAATCCGTTGGATCTCACCCGGCGCCTGCGCCGCAGACGGGCTCTGCGGCCAGCGCTGGGCCACCGCCTGCCACATCTCCACGGCGCGCTGCCGCCAGAACAGCTTCTCGTACGCCTTGGCCAGCAGCTCGTAGTGGGCCAGCGTGTGGGCGCGATCGGGAAAGGCCTGCATCGCCAGGTGCAACCGGTAGACCACGCCGATCCACTTGCCGCGCTCGGCATAGAAATTCACCACATAGCGGGCGTGGGCGTACTGCAGGTTGATGCAGCGGTCGCGCAGGGTCAGCGCCTCGGTGGCGAACCGCGAGCGCGGATAGGTCCGCACGAATTTCTCGAGCTCGACGCGCGCGTGCTGCACCGGGCTCAGATCCAGCTCGTACACGGGCGGCAAGATCCACAGATCGCTCGGCGCCAGCTCGTAGTGCGACTTCGCGATCATGAACATCGCATAGGGCACGTTTTCGTTGCCCTCGTGGCGCCGCACGAAGCCGTGGTAGGCCTCGATCGCCTCGTCGTACTTCCGCGACTGGTACAGCGCATCGGCCAGGCGGAGCCGCGCCAGCGCGGTCAGCTGCACGTAACTCGGCATCTTGACGAGCTTCTGCAGCTCCTGCTCGGCCTCCAGGATCGAGCCGCCCGCCAGGTGCTCCATGCCTTCCTGATACAGCGCCTCGGCCTCCGAGCCGATCGGCTGCGCCACCTCGGGGCCGCACGCCGCCAGCAGCGCGCTCGCCGCCGCCCACGCCAACACCCCGGCCAACACGTTGGCGCGCTTGGATATTGCTTGGGCTGGACTGGGGAGTGCCATGGGCCGGACCCCTGCCGGCAGGGTGCCGGCGCTGGGGGCGCGGTAGTATCCTGGATCGCTGCCGTGCTGGTCAAGCAAAACCCGGCGTTGACGGGCGCCAGCGCCAGCGATCAGCCGCCGATCGGCACGAACTCGAAGTCGGCCTTGGCCACGCCGCAGTCGGGGCAGCACCAGTCGTCCGGAATGTCCTCGAAGCGCGTGCCGGGGGCGATCCCGTCTTCGGGCAGGCCCTTGGCCTCGTCGTACTCAAAACCACACACGATACAGGTCCACATGTCGTCCTCGTTCGGGGTAAGGGGTTGCTTGCGGGGCAGTCCGGGCCTAGCCCGCGGCCTGCAGGCGCCGCTGGTACTGCTGGGCGTGGCGCTCTTCCACCTTGGCCAGGGCGGCAAACCGCTTGGCGGCCTTGGCCAACAACGTCGCGAACTCGGCGGCGTGCTGCTGCGACTCGGCGATCTGCTCGGCAAACTCGCCCGCGGCCTGACTGTTGCCCTCCTGCACGGCGGCGTGGTGGAAGGCCGGATACATCTCGGTGTACTCGTGGGTCTCGCCCTCGATGGCCAGCTGCAGGGCCTTGCGCGGATCCAGGCTCGCGGGCGGGAACAGCAGGTCGGCGTGGCCCAGCGCGTGCTGCACCTCTTGCTTGGCCGTTTCCTCGAACAGGGCCGCGGTCTCCAAGTCGCCGTGGGCGCGGGCGATCCTGGCAAAGTGCAGGTACTTGATGTGGGCCATGCTCTCGCCCGCGAAGGCGGCTTGCAGGTTGGCCATGGTCGGGCTCGTGGGTGTGCGCATCGGGGCTCCTTGGCGCCGCGCTTGCTTGCCGGCGGTAGAGTCAGGTTAGGTCACCGGCGGCTATTGAGCCAATCGATTGTATTTGTCATTGTCATAGACTTCGTGAATGTAGGAATAGCTCCGTTCGAAAAATGTTTGGCATGAACCTAGCTTGCAGCGCCGCGACTTGCGCGACGGGCGGGCAAGGCGCTTTTTGATCCAAGCAGCCCGCGCGGCTGCAAAGGGGTGCGGCAATGGGCGGGTGGATGCGCATCGCAGTGGGAATGGCCGCGCTGCTGGCCGCGGTGGCCTGCGGCAAACAATCGACAGCGACGGCCCTGTTGGGGGCCGGGGGAGTAGCGGTGGCGTACGCAGATTCGGGGCCGGGCAAGACGACCTACACCAAGCCGAGCCAGGCGGAGCTCAAGAAGCGGCTCACGCCGCTGCAATACCGCGTCACGCAAGAGGCCGCCACCGAGCCGGCCTTCTCTGGCGCCTACTGGAACGAGCACCGCGACGGCCTGTACGTCGACGTCGCCACCGGCGAGCCGCTGTTCTCGTCGCGCGACAAGTTCGACTCGGGCACCGGCTGGCCCAGCTTCGTGCGCCCGGTCGACGAAGGCGCCGCGGTGGCCAAGGAAGACCGCAGCCACGGCATGGTGCGCGTCGAGGTCGTGTCGCGCGTCGGCGCCTCGCACCTGGGGCACGTCTTCGACGACGGTCCGGCGCCCACCGGCCTCCGCTACTGCATCAACTCCGCGTCGCTGCTGTTCATCCCGGCCGACCGCCTGGCGGCCGAGGGCTACGGCGCCTACGCCGCGCGCTTCGGTGGCAAGGCCGGTGCCGCACCCCAGGCCAGCCAGGACAATGCCTGCGCCACGCCCAAAGAGGGCCAGAAGGCCGGCTGCGCCGCGACGCTCGAGGTCGCCTACCTGGCCGGCGGCTGCTTCTGGGGCATGCAGGACCTGATCCGCAAGATCCCCGGCGTGGTCGAGACCGAGGTCGGCTACACCGGCGGCTCCACCCGCAACCCCAAGTACGAGCAGGTCCACGGCGGCAGCACCGGCCACGCCGAAGCCGTCAAGGTGGTCTTTGACCCGGCCCAGCTCAGCTACGCGGACTTGCTGGAGAAACACTACTTCCGCATGCACGACCCCACTACGCCGAACCGCCAGGGCAACGACGTCGGCTCGCAGTACCGCTCGGCCATCTTCTACACCAGCGACGCCCAGCGCCAGGCGGCCGAGGCCGTCAAAGCCCGCATCGACAAAAGCGGCAAGTGGGCGCGCAAGCTGGTGACCGAGATCGTCGCCGCCGGCCCGTTCACCTCGGCCGAGGACTACCACCAGGACTACCTCGAGAAGAATCCGGGCGGCTACACCTGCCATTACTATCGGTAGTTGCCGCGGCGCTTGACGCAGAGCCCGCGTCAGAGGCAGAGTCTAGCCGCTGAGTCGTGCCCTTGGGTCGCACCGCGCTCAGCCGATCCGGGTCGGCCTTCAAGCGAGGGCGAAGGCTGCCTGCTACCCCCACCGCTTGCCACGCCAAGTGCGAGTTGTCCATATGTCCGCAACAGTCCACTCGCCCCGCTCGGTCCTCATCACGGGCGCGGCCGGCTTCATCGGCTCGAATCTGGTGCACCGGCTCCTTCACCTCGACGACCGGGTCCGCATCGTCGCTTTCGACAAGCTGACTTACGCCGGCTCCCTGGACAACTTGGTCGGCGCCGCGCCCGATCGCTACACGTTCGTGCAGGGCGACATCTGCGACGCGACCTTGGTGGCCAAGCTGATCCGCGAGCACCAGATCGACACGATCCTGCACCTGGCGGCCGAGTCGCACGTGGACCGCTCGATCGACGGCCCGGCCGCCTTCGTCCAGACCAACGTGGTCGGCACTTATGCGATGCTGGAAGCAGCCCGGACCGTCTGGCTGATCGAGGGATTGGCCAAGACGCTGGCGCAGACCGGGCAGACGGTGCGCTTTCACCACGTCTCGACCGACGAAGTCTACGGCGACCTGGACTTGCACGAGCCCGGCTTCACGGAAACCACCCCCTACCAGCCGTCGTCGCCGTATTCGGCCAGCAAGGCCGGCAGCGATCACCTGGTGCGGGCCTGGGGACGCACGTTTGCCCTGCCGGCGACCCTGTCGAATTGCAGCAACAACTACGGGCCGCGCCAGCACGCCGAAAAGCTCATTCCCACGGTAGTGCGCAAGTGTCTGCAACGTCAGCCGATTCCCGTGTACGGCAAGGGCGACAACGTCCGCGACTGGCTGTACGTGGTCGACCACTGCGACGCGCTGTGGCACATCGTGCGCCACGGCGGGCAGGGCGAGACCTACAACGTGGGCGGCAACAACGAGTGGAGCAACCTGCAACTGGTGCAGACCTTGGCCACGCTGACCGCCCAGGCCCTGGGTGTGCCCGCGGACGAACTGCTCGGTCTCATTACCTTTGTCACCGATCGACCTGGACACGACCGCCGCTACGCCATCGACGCGAGCAAGCTCGCCGGCCTCGGCTGGGAGCCGACCACGGCCTTCCACGACGGCCTGTTGACGACGATCCTGTGGTACATCGACAAGTTCCGGCGCGAAGGCTTGGTCGAGCCCGGGCGCCTGGGCCTGCAAACCGGAACCGGTGCCGCGTAATGCCACGTTCGGGTGACTCGGAGCGACCGATCGCCGACGGCGCCGGGGCCGCCATGCCTTGGGGCATCGCCAGTTGCCGGCCCGTCACCTTCCGCAGCGTCAGCGACGCCGGGGTGGGGCTCGCCTTTGCCGAGGGCGGCCGCGACGTGCCCTTCGCCATCGCCCGCGTCTACTACCTGTGGAACTTGCACCCCGGTCTGGTGCGCGCCCGCCATGCCCATCGCGAGCTGCAGCAGGTCTACCTGGCGGTGAACGGCAGCATCGATGTGCACTTGCGCGACGATCAGGGCGAGCGGACCGTGACCCTGGACCAGCCCCAGCACGGCCTGTACCTTGGACCGATGGTGTGGCGGCACATCGAAGCGCGCACCCCTGGCGCCGTTCTGCTGGTGCTGGCGTCGGACATCTACCGCGAAAGCGACTACTTCCGCGATCTCGACGCGTATCTTGCTGCTGCCACCGAGCACCGCCGGCAGCCGGGGCAACCATGATTCCCTTTCTGGACCTTGCCCAAACCTACGCCGCCCACCAGGGCGAGTTCGACAGCGCCTGGCAGCGGGTCACCCACCGCGGCTGGTTCATCGCCGGCGAGGAACTGGCTGCCTTCGAACAGGAATTCGCCACCTACGTCGGCGCCAAGCACTGCATCGGCGTCGCCAACGGCCTGGACGCCCTGCACCTGGTCCTGCGCGCGTGGGACATCGGTCCGGGCGACGAAGTCATCGTGCCTTCGCAGACTTTTGTGGCCACCTGGCTCGCGGTGAGCTGGTGCGGCGCCACGCCGGTCCCGGTCGAGGTCGACGACTGCTGCCTGCTCGATCCGGCGCGCATCGAGGCGGCCATCACCGCGCGCACGCGGGCCATCCTCCCGGTGCACCTCTACGGCCAGCCCGCGGACATGGACGCCATTGCGGCGGTGGCGCGCCGTCACGGGCTCCGCGTGCTGGAAGATGCGGCGCAGGCCCACGGTGCGCGCTACCGCGGGCGCCCCTGCGGCAGCCTGGCCGAGGCCGCCGGCTGGTCGATGTATCCCGGCAAGAATCTTGGCGCTTTTGGCGATGGCGGCGCGATCACCACCAGCGACGCCGCCCTGGCCGGCACCCTGCGCAAGCTGCGCAATTACGGTTCGTCGGTCAAATACCACCACGATCTTGCTGGGTTCAATAGCCGACTCGACGAGTTGCAGGCTGCGCTCCTGCGGGTGCGGTTGGCCCACCTGGAGAGCGACAACCAGATCCGCACGGAGCACGCGGCCCGCTATGTGGCCGCCCTGGCGGGCTGTCCGGGTCTGCAACTGCCCGCCACGCCAGCGGACACGCTGCCCGTCTGGCACTTGTTCGTGGTGCGCACCGCCCGCCGCGAAGCGCTGGCCCGCTTCCTGGCCGAGCGCGGCATCGCCACGCAGATCCACTACCCCGTGCCGCCGCACCGCGCCAAGGCCTACGCCGCCAGCCATGCCCAGCTGAACCTGCCGCTGGCCGACGCCTGGGCCGACACCTGCCTCAGCCTGCCGATGAGTCCGCACCACACGCCGGCGCAAATCGACGAGGTGGCGACGGCGGTCCGCGCCTTTTTCGCCGCGTCCACGGTCTAGGCGCCGATGAGCCAATTCCTGCGCGTGACGATGCTGCTCGGCAGTGTCACCGTGATCAATCTGCTGGTGTCGATCGTTCGCACCAAGATTGTGGCGCTGTACGTGGGCAAGGCCGGCATGGCAGTCCTGGCGCAGCTGGCGGATTGGCAAACATTGTTGGCCACTTACGTGCTGCTTGGTTCGGAACAAGGGCTGGTGGCGCTGTCGGCCGACGCCTGGGCGCGCCATAGTCGCGAGGGCATCGAGCGGCTGCTGCGGGTCGTGCGCACGCGGATCGCGCCGCCGGTGGCCCTGGCCTTGCTCGTCCTAGCTCTGGCGAGTCCGTGGCTGATGCCGGCGGTGACGGGGCACGATGGCACGGTGTTGGCCGGCGCCGGCGCGACCCTGTCGCTGCTCCTGCAGCTGTGGGTGCGGCCCCGCCAGTCGATCCTGAACGGGGCCAAGGCCTTTGGCCTTATCGCCCGCTCCAAGATCATCGAGTCGCTGTCGGCCGTGGCGGTGGTCATCCCGCTGGTGCTGGCTTTTGGCCTGCCGGGGGCGATGTGGAGCCTGGCGGTGGTGCACCTCAGCTCGCTGCTGGCCACGGCCTGGGTCTGGCGGCAGCTGCCCCTGCCGGCAGTGGCGGCGCAGCCCGAGCACGGGAACAGCCAAGAAGGCAAGACGCTGCGTCAGTTTGGTGGCGCCATCCTGATCACCGGCGGCGCGGCCAGCCTGATCAGCCTGCTGTTGCGCCGGCGCATCATCGAGGTGTTGGGCTTGGAGCAGGCCGGCCTCTGGCAGGTGGCGCACTCGCTGACCCTGCAGTACCTGGGCATCGTCCTGGGCGCCATGTCGGCCTACAGCTTTCCCGCCTACCGCGCCGCCGCGCAGCGGCCCGGGCAACTGGAGATCGAGGTCAATCAGACCCTTCGGAGCGTGCTACTGGTCATCACGCCGATCATCGTGGGCCTGCTGACCCTGCGCGAAATTCTGATTCTGGTCCTGTTTTCGCGGGATTTCAGCGGTGCCGCCGACCTCATGCAAATCCAGCTGGTCGGCGACCTGTTCAAGGTGGTGGCCTGGGCCACTGGCCTCACCCTGCTCGCCTCGGGGCGCGTCTGGCAGCACGTGGCGCTCGACTTGTTCTTTGGCGGTACCTGGGTCCTTGGCGTAGAGATCGCCTCGCGGCAGGCGGGCGGGCTGGGCCCCAGCATCGGCTTTGCCGTCAACCAGGTGCTGATGTGCATCGGCTACCTGGCGGTCAATCGCTGGGTGTTCGGCCTGCGCGTGCGCCGCAGCAACCTTGGCCTGCTCGCCGGCAGCGCTATACTGATCGTCGGCACGGCCCTGCTGTCGCACGCGCCGCTGGCGGTTCGGGCTCTGGGCGCGGCACTGGGGCTGCTGGTTTGGGCGTGGCTGGGCGTGCGCCGCGAAGAAGTGGTGGCGCTGCGCGCATGGCTCGCGAGCCGCATCGGTCGCCTGCTCGGCCGCAGCAAGTCGCCCTGATCGAGCCGCTGCGGAGGGGAGATGGCGTTTACGCTCAGCCACTTGTGTACCACCTACAACTACGCCAAGTTCCTGCCCGAACACCTGGCGGCCGTGCGGCGGCAGACCCGCCGGCCCGACTACGTGCTCGTGTCGGACGACCGTTCGCCCAAGGACACGCCCGAGCAGGTGGCGGCGGCCTGCGCGGGCTATCCCGAGGCCGAAGTCGTCATCCAGCCCCAGAACCTGGGCAGCGCGCGCCACGTTCACAAGCTGTGCAACGCCGTAGAAACCGATGCTTACATCACCATGTCGGCCGACGACAACCTGGCCGACCCCACCTTTTACGAGGAAGCCTGCGCCATCTTGGAGAACGATCCCGGGGTGGTGGCCGTATTCGGCCAGTTCCAGCACATGGACGAGCACGGGCGACTGATCTCGGGGGCGTTGCCAGCCGTGGCGGGCCTGGAGCCCACCACGCGTTTTTCCGGGCCCGAAATGCGCCGCCTCATGGCCTTC
>JACRCU010000074.1 GCA_016218865.1 Deltaproteobacteria bacterium
GGAAGTCGATGAGGACCACGCCGGTGCGCGACGGCTCAAGACGCAACATTTGGCTTTTCTTCACTGTTCCTCCCCGCGCGGCGCGTGTTTACGCCGCCCAGCGCTGCGACGCCAGCCGCGCCAAGGTGGTGGCCTGCCAGTCGCCGAAGCGGTCCTGCAGGATCGCCGCGCGGGCATCCTGCGAAAGTTGCACATAGAACGCCAAGTTGTGGATCGTCAGCAGGGTCGCCGACAGCGCCTCGCCCGCCACGAACAGGTGTCGCAGGTACGACCGCGAGAACGTGGTGCAGGTCATGCAGCGGCAGTCGGGGTCCAGCGCGCTGTCGTCGTCGAAAAAGCGCCGGTTCTTGATCGACAGCTTGCCGTCGTGGGTAAACACCACGCCGTGGCGGGCGTTGCGGCTCGGCATCACACAGTCGAACTGGTCCACGCCGTAGCCGATGCAGCGCACGATGTCCTCGGGCGTGCCCACGCCCATCAGGTAGCGCGCTTTGTTCGTGGGCATCTGCGGCGCGGTGTGGGCGCAGGTGGCCCACATCTCTTCGCTCGACTCGCCCACCGACAGGCCGCCGATGGCAAAACCCTCGCAATCGCGCTGGCAAATTTGCTCCACGTGCGCCGTTCGCAGCGCGTGGTTCACGCCGCCCTGCACGATGCCGTACAGCGCGCACTCGTCCTGTCGCCGCCGCGCCGCCAAACAGCGGTCCAGCCAGGCCACGGTGCGCTTCATCGCCCGCTGCACCACCTTGTCGTCGGCCTTGGCGGGCGGACACTCGTCCAGCTGCATCATGATGTCCGAGCCGAATTGCTCCTGCAGCTGCATGCAGCGCTCGGCGTCCAGCACATGCTTGCTGCCGTCGATGTGGCTCTGGAACACCGCGCCCTGGTCGGTGACTTTGCGGATCTTCGTCAGGGAGTACACCTGAAAGCCGCCGGAATCGGTCAGGATCGGTTTGTCCCAGGCCATGAACTTGTGCAGCCCGCCCGCCGCAGCAATGCGCTCGGCCCCGGGTCGCAGCATCAGGTGGTAGGTATTGCTGAGCATGATCTGCGCGCCCAGCTCGCGAACGTCGCGCGGCAGCACCGCCTTGACCGTCGCCTGGGTGCCCACCGGCATGAAGATCGGCGTCTGCACCACTCCGTGGGTCAGCTGCAAAAGGCCCGCACGGGCGCCGGTTTGCGCACAGGTGTGCTGCAGTTCGAAGCGGTACATCGGGCTCCCGGCTCAGACGAAATACATCAGGTCTTGCGGCGACTTGCGCCGGTGCGCCGGCATCTCGCCGCTGGGCACGCCCAGGATGAGCACGCCCACCACCTCGTCGTGCGGCTCGGCCCGCCAAAATCCGCGCAGGCCGCGGCCGACGAAGTGTCCGCCGGTGGACCAGAACGAGCCAAAACCCTGTTCCCACGCCGCCAGTTGCATGTTCTGCATGGCGCAGGCACAGGCGGCATAGTCTTCGCGGTCCAAGATGGGATCGTCCGGGCTGGTGTGGCGCAGCAGGGCGATGACCCCGCCGGCCCCGTGCAGGACCGTTTTGGCTTTCTGCACTTGCACGGCGATCTTCTGCTCGTCGCCGCCCTCGTGGCGCAGGCCGTGCTCGATGGCGTGCAGCAGCGCCGGCAGCCGCTCGTGGCGCACCACCGCAAACCGCCACGGCTCGGTCAGCCGGTGATTCGGTGCCCAGGTGGCCAGCTCGACCAGCTCGGTCAGCACCGCGTCGGGCAGCGGCGCGCCGGTAAATTGCTTGTGAGATCGGCGAGTACGAATTGCCGAGCGGACGTCCATGGCGCACCTGTGTTCTTGCGAAAGCATGAGCAGAAGAGAAACTTCAAGCCAACTTGCGAACTTACGCTAAGTGGCCCGCCGTCGCACCTGCACTTCGTACACCGTGCGCCCTTGCTTCTGCCCGGCGCGGCTCAGGGTCAGCACGCCCAAATGCAGCTGCGCCACCTTGCCCGACTCCATCTGGATCGCCACCCGATCCTGATCGTGCACCTGGGTGATCACGCACAGGCCCAGCGCGGGGTGCTGCAAGGCGTCGCCCACCTTCAGTTGCGGCATCTCCTCGGGCTCCAGCAGCCGCGACGGCAGCGCTTCCATCGCCAACCGGCCCGAGCGCGCGGCCTTGGCGTCGCCCGCCACCACGTTGACGGCCACGTCCATCCAGCGCCAGTGGCCCGTATCCAGATCCTCGAAGCGCCGCAAGGTAATGTCGTCGAAGGTCTGGGCGGTCAGCTCGACCGAGGCCGACGTCGCTTCTTGGATCTGCCCGGCCAGCACGCTGCCGTCTTGGCCCTGCACCAACGCGGTGGCCACCAGGTCGCGCGCGCCATTCTTGTGCGAAATCACGATTTTACATGAACCCAGCGCCCCGTAGCCGGGGACTTGCCGCGGCAGCGAGTAGCGGCCGTCTTCGCCCACGCACAGCACGATGTCGTCGCGCACCAGCCCGGTCGCCTCGATCCAGCCCGAGTCGATGCGGTAGCTGTCGACCAACTGCCGGAGCGTGGCCATCAGCGGAACGCCGGGCGGCACCTCGCCGACAAAGCGGCGCCCCTCGCGAGTTTCGGCAAATATCATAGCCTTGGCGCGGTTGCTGGGCGAGTCTGCCGGCTGCTCCGCCCCTGCGACGCTAGACAAGCTGGGCGCCCCTGTCAAATGCGCAGGCAGCGCGCCGGTCACCGGCAAGTTCTGCGCCTATTTTCAATGGCCTGACAGACACGGTTGCGCAGGACCGCGCGGGGTGTAGCATCGGCGGCGTTGCGCAGCTTCGTGCACGCGGGAGGGGCCATGGGTCCGATCGTCGGCTTTCTGATCTTCGCCGGTCTAGTGGTGCTCTGGGGATCGTTCGTCACCATCAACCAGGGCCACGTCGGCGTGGTCACCATGTTCAGCAAGTACCAGCGGGTGATGTACCCCGGCCTGAACCTGAAGGTGCCGCTGCTCGAAAAGATCGAGAAGCGCATCTCGGTGCAAAACCGCTCGGCCGAGCTGGAGTTCCAGGCCATCACCTCGGACCAGGCCAGCGTCGGCTTCAAGGCGATGCTGCTGTATGCGGTGCTGAATCAAGAAGAAGAGACCATCAAGAACGTGGCCTTCAAGTTCCAGAGCGACGCCGACTTCATGCGCGCGCTGGTCCGCACGGTCGAAGGCGCGGTGCGCTCGTTCGTCGCCACCAAGCGCCAGAGCGAGATCCTCAGCCTGCGCCGCGAGCTGGTCGACGAGGTCAAGTACCAGCTGGATGCCAGCCTGGAAACCTGGGGTTACCACCTGATCGACCTGCAGATGAACGACATCGTCTTCGATCAGGTGATCATGGACTCGATGGCGCGGGTGGTGGCGTCGGCCAACCTGCGCTCCGCGGCGGAGAACGAAGGCCAGGCGCTGCTCATCACCAAGACCAAGGCCGCCGAGGCCGAAGGTCGGGCGATCCAGATCTCGGCCGAGGCCCAGCGCGAAGCCAGCCGCCTGCAAGGTCAGGGCGTGGCCCAGTTCCGCGAAGAGATGGCCAAGGGCGTGCGCCAGTCGATCGCCGAGATGACCCAGGCCGGTCTGGACCCCTCGTTCCTGCTGTTCTTCATGTGGACCGAGGCAGTTAAGCACTTTGCCGAGCAGGGCAAGGGCAACGTGATCTTCCTGGACGGTTCCATCGACGGCATGGAGCAGCAGATGAAGCGCATGATGGCCATCGACATGATGGGCAAGGGCGACTTTGGCCGCACCCAGGCCGTGCCGCCGTCGCCGCCGCCGCGCCGCCCGCCGAACAGCTAGTTTTATCCCAATTTACGGCTAGTTGAGCAGCCAGGTCAGACCGGCGCCCGCCGTGAACTTCTGGTTCAGGCCACCGGTGAAGGCGTTCTCGTCGTAGATCTTGCGCGCCGCCGGATTGACGAAGTCCATCTCGATGCGGCCATACACGTTGATCGAATTGTTCAGCTTGAACTCGCCCTGCAGGCCCACCGGCATCACGAAGTCGGTCACGCGCGCGGCCACCTTGGCGCCATCCTTGATGCTGGGATCCTTGTTGGTGTCCGAGAAGAAGCGGAACTGCGCGTACAGCGAGAACGCCGACGAATCGCCCAGCAGCAGCGAGGCGATCGGCTTGACGTAGGCCGTGAAGGAGTTGCGGTCGCTCGGCCCCAGGCCGCCGCCCAGACCGCCCTGCACGCCCACGGCAAAAGCGTTGGTGCCCGCCAGCTTGTAGCCGCCGGTCAATACGAATTCGTTGATCACGCCCGAGACGGCGATGTCCAGACCGGCCGCCACGTCGGGTGCCACGCCCGCGGCCACGCCAAAGTTCAGCGGCACCGGCATGCCCACGCCCAGCTGCACCGTGCCCTTGCCCACATCGTTGACGTGCGCCGAGGTGGGGTTGCTGCGGCGCACGACCCGCGGCTCGGGCGGCGGCACCAACCGGGCATCCAGCCGCGCCGTGGCACCGGCGGCGACCGGCACGTCGTGCTCTTCGGTGGCGGGGTTCGGCCCGTCCTCGACGATGCGAACTTTGTGAGCGCCGATCGGCAGATCCACGGTCACCGGCGCGGCGCCCTTGATCTCGCCGTCGATGTAGACGTTGGCGCGGCGGCCGGCCGGCACCGTCACGGCGATCTTGCCCATGGCCTTGAGGTCGGCCTTGACCTCTGTGGTCTTCTGGGCTTCCACCGTCTCGGTGCTGCTCCAGGGCGCGTAGCCGTCGGCCGTGACAGTGACCAGGTACTTGCCCGGGTTCAGATCGTCGAACTGCGCCGGCAGGTTCTTGGTCACTTCGCCGACTTTGGCCTTGCCGGTGGGCACATTGGCGATCACCGACAGGGCGCCGCGGCTCGCGGCCACCGCCTGGCGCGGGCTCAACTGCACGGTCTTGACCTCGCCGGCGCGCACCGTCACCGACTGCGAGGCGGGCGGATAGTTCGGCGCCGTGCACATCACGATGTGATCGCCGGCCTTGAGGCCTGCCACCTTGACCGGCGGCGCGCCCTTGTCCTCGCCGTCCACCGAAATGACCGCCTTGGGCGCATCGCACAGGACCGTCAGCTCGCCCGTGGGCGCCGCGTTGGCCTCCAGGGTCAGCGACACCGTCTCGCGGGCGCCTTCGCGCACCACCACGGTCTGGTGGGCCGCCTTGTGCCCGTCCAGGCTCAGCTCCACTTCGTAACTGCCCGGCTCCAGATTCTCGATGAGTTGCGGGGCCTTGCCCTTGGGCGCGCCATTGAGTCGGACATCGGCGCCGCTGGGCGACGACGACACCAGCACCGAGCCCTTGGCCTTCTCGATGGCCTTCAGCGAGATGTCGAAGGTCGCGGTCTGGTTCTCGGTCACGTCGGCCCACTTTTCCCAAGGCTGGAAGCCGGCTTTCTTGACCACGATCTGGTGACGGCCGGGCGGCACCTGCACCTTCTGCGGCAGCTTGCCCTTGGACTCGCCGTCCACCGTGATGTCCGCGCCCTGCGCGCTGGCGTCGCCGCCCAGGTCCAGGGTCGCCGGGGCGATCTTGCGCACCAGCTCGACCGTGAAGGTCATCGGCTTGGGTCCGATGGTGAACGTCTCGACCTTGTCTTGGTAGCCATTCAAGCGAAACTGAATCTTGACGGGGCCTTGTGGCAGCTTGGCCTTGGGCAGCGGGGTGAGGCCCAGCAACTGCGGCGGGGCCGGCTCCAACAAGGTCGCCTCGGCGCCGGGCGGGTTGGTGGCCAGCCCGACCACGGTCGTCTTGGGGGCGGCCGTGGCCGAGGTGGCCACTAGCAGCGCGGCAAGGGCGGCCAGCACGGCGGGCATGCGGGCGAGCAGGTGGTGGTAGTTCATCAGCGATCTCCCGTAATTTTGCGAGTTTGCTGGATCCCGGGCGGTGGGCAGCGATGGCGCATGCTAGCTCGGCGCCACGCTGGTGGCAAACTGCAGTCACTGCGGCGGGCCAACCACTTGCAGCCGGCGGGCCTGCCGCGATACAAGCGCACGCGGCGCGCTGTCGCCCAGGACTTCTCTGCCATGGCCATGAACTTTGCCCCCCAAGACGCCGACGAATTTGCCGCTCTGCTGGCCGAAAACGCGGCCCCCTCGCGCAACCGCTACAAGCCCGGCGACAAGGTGCGCGGCCAAATCGTGTTCCTGGGCGAAAAGACCGCGACCTTGCTGCTGCCCGACGGCCAAGAGGGCCTGCTCGACTTGTCCGGCATGCGCGGCAAGGACGGGCAACTAACGGTAGGTGTGGGTGATTCTGTGGATGGCCACGTCCTGCGCATCCGCGACCGCGTCATCGAAGTAGCCCGGCACATCGGCCGCGGCACCGTGAACATGGACACGCTGCACGAGGCGGCGCGCTCGGGTCTGCCGATCGCCGGCGTGATCACCGCGACCAACAAGGGCGGCTACGTGGTGGACCTGGGCAACGGCGCCCAGGGCTTCTGCCCGCACGCCATGGTCGACCTGCGCCGGGTCGAGGACAGCAACGCCCTGGTCGGTCAGCGGTTCGACTTCCGCGTGCTGGAAGTCCGCGATCAGAAAGACGTGCTGTTGTCGCGCCGCGCCGTGCTCCAAGAAGAGCAGGAGCGCAAGGTCGAAGACGCGCGGGCTTCGGTGGTGGTCGGCGCGCGCCTCAAGGGCACCGTCACCAACGTGCGGGAATTCGGCGCCTTCGTCGATCTGGGCGGCGTGGAAGGCATGATTCCGGCGAGCGAGCTGGCGTACGGCCGGGTCAAGGTCGAAGAGGTGGTGCACCCCGGCGAAAAGGTCGAGGTCGAGGTGATGCGGGTCGAGCCGTCGGTCGACAACCGCGGCCGCCCCAGCCTGCGGATCAGCCTGTCGATGCGCGCCCTCGCGGCCGATCCCTTCGAGGGGGCACTGCCGGCGCTGCTGCCCGGCGTGGTGCTCGAAGGCAAGGTGCGCCGCGTCGAGATGTTTGGCGCCTTTGTGGAATTGGTGCCGGGTGTCGAGGGGTTGGTGCACGTCAGCGCCTTTGGCCGCCGCGTCAACCGCCCGAGCGACGTGGTCCAGGCCGAGCAGCGCGTCACGGTGCGCGTCCTGGCGGTCGACCCCACCCAACGGCGCATTTCGCTCGCCTATGTGGCGCCCGAGAATCTGGCCAAGATCCTCGATCCGTCGGCCAAAAAGCCGAGCGAGGTCGGTGGCTTGCATATCGTCGGCGTGGCCCAGCAGTTGGAAGACCGCGGCGCGGCCGAGGGCCTGCAGAATGCCCCCAGCAACCAGCGGGCCGAAAAGGCGCGCGTGCCGGCGATGGGCGAGGTCCTGACCGTCACGGTCGACAAGCACGAAAGCTTTGGCGTGTTCGTCACTTGGGGCGTCCCTCCCCAGCTTGGCCGCGGGCTGGTGCCGGTGAGCGAGCTGGGCCTCGCGGCCGGCGCGGACACCCGCCGCAACCTGCCGGTGGGCTCCACCTTCGAGGCGGTGGTCCTGGATGCTCGCCCCGACGGCAAGGTGCGCCTCTCCAAGGCGGCCGCCGTCCACGCCCGCGAGCAGAATGAAGCGAGCGACTGGCTCAAGCAGCAGGCCAGCACCGCTGCCACCCACGCCGGCGTCGGCAGCCTGGGCGAGGCGCTGATGGCGTCGCTCAGCCGCAAGAAAGGCTCGTAACTCGGCATGCTGGCAGCGCTGGCGGGGCTGTCCCAGCAACAGCAACAGCTCGGGCGGTCGCTGCCGCTGCCGCTCGCCGCCGCTTGGCAGCACCTGCTCTTGGCGTCGGGTCAGCGGCAGGCCGAGCAGCGCCTGGCCCTGACCGTCGACGTGGCCCTGCGCACCTTGGCGGCGATGGCCGTGGCCGACTACTTGCGCGGACCCGCATACCCAGAAGTCGATCAAGCGCTTGCGGACCTCGGCGAGGCGGATCGCTCGGCCTGGTGGCCCCTGTTGGCTGCGCTGGCGACCATCGCCCCGCCGGAGCCGAGCCACATTTTGGCGTCCGTGGGCCCGTGGCTGCGCAAGCCGCAGGGCGAACGGCCGCCGGGCCTGGAACTGCTGCGCCAATGCCTGGTGGCGACCAGCCACCCGATCGAGGCCAGCGCCGCCGACTTCACCCGCATCACCCGCATCGGCCACAGCGTCGGGCTGGTCGCGGGACTTCTGGAGTCCCTGGCGTGGCTTGCGCAGTGGCGCTTGGTGCAGGTCGCGTCGCTGACCACGGTGCGGCGCGGCGGCTTTCGCGGCGAGCTGCAGCTGCTGGTGGGCGCCCAGGTCGAACCGGTCCGCCATGCGGCCACCTGGACGGCGCACCTGCTCGCCAACACCGTCTACCTCGCCAGCCCGGCGGGCGACGCGCTGCTCGAGGTGGCACCGCTGCTGGTGCTGGTCGGCGTCGGCCGTCGCCAGACCCCGCACTGCCAACTGTGGAGCGGCGTGCGGGCGCCCGACCTCGTGCTCCTTGGCGAAATACCTGGGGAACGCCAGAGCACTGTGGCGACCCACGCTGCGCCGACCGACGGCCGGCCGTGGTTGACCGGCGCTTTGCAGCCGCTGCTGCACCGCGATCCGCAGCTGGCCGCGGATTTGCCGCCGCCGCCGCCGCTCGAACCGCTGGCGCAGGCGCCGCCGCGGCCCATGGCAGACTTGTCCGACCGCGCCTTTGCCCCGCCGGAGCCCGCGCCGACCACCCCGGGCTGGTCGCGCCGCTTGGGCTTGGGCTTGCAGGTCGCGGTCTTGCTGGCCCTGGTGGTGGCCGCCGCCGTGGGCCTGGCCCCCAAGCCGCGGCCACAGCCGGTGGCCGAGCCCCAGGTCCAGCCCATCGCCAACGCGGTCGCGGTGGCCGCACCAGCCAGCCCGAGTGCCGCCGGGCCTGTCGAGCGCGCAGCGACCGCAACCGCGGCGCAACCGGCGGTTGCCACAGCCGAAGCCCCCACTCCGGTCGCGCTGGCAGTGGCCGCCGAAGTGCCGCCGTCCGCGCCGCCGCAGGTTACACAAGCCCCCACGCCGCCAGCCGAAGAGGCTGCGCCGCC
>JACRCU010000068.1 GCA_016218865.1 Deltaproteobacteria bacterium
CGCCTTTGGCATCGACTTGCCCATGCGCACGGCGCACCGCATTGCCGACAGCTGCTTGTGGGGCAATTTCATCTTCACGGCGATCTGCTTGCACGAACAGCAGGTCATCGGCCGCAAGCTGCAGATCGCCTACACGGCCTGGGTGGTGCCGGCGCTGCTGCTGGTGCTGACCGGCAGCACCGGCGATGTGATCCAGCTGGGCACCACGTGGCCGTTTCTCATCACCCTGACGTTATTCGCGGTCGCCTTCGTCACCGTGGCGCGGCGCATCCCCACGGCCGAGCGCAAGCTGGCGCCGTTGGGTCAGGCGCTGGGTTTTGGCGTGTTCGCATTGGCCGGGACCAACGACATGTTCGCCGTGACCGGCGTGACCGCCGCGCCGATGCTTTTGCCCGTGGGCGTGGTGGGTTCCTTGCTGTTCACCGCCATCGCGGTCAACGAGAGCATCATCGCCACCTACCGCGAGCGCGACTACCTGCGCCACAACCTGGAGTTGGAGGTGGCGCGCAAGACCGAGGAACTGCGCACCAAGTCCGCGGCGTTGGCGGTGGCCCACGACAAGGCCGAGCGGCTGCTGCTGAACGTGCTGCCGCGCTCGATCGCCGATCGCCTGCGCGAGGACCATCGCTCGATTGCCGACGGCTTCGAGTCGGTGACGGTGCTTTTTGCCGATGTCGCTGGGTTTACGCCGCTGTCCGAAGCGCTGCCGCCGAGCGAATTGGTCCAGTTCCTGAACGACCTGTTCTCGAAGTTCGACCAGCTGGCCGAGGACCTGGGTCTGGAGAAGATCAAGACCATCGGCGACGCCTACATGGTGGCCGGCGGGCTGCCCGAGCCGCGCCGCGACCACGCCCAGGCGGTGGTGCAGATGGGGCTGGCGATGGCGCAGGTGGCCGCGCAAACCCGCACGCCCACAGGGCAACCGCTGCAGTTGCGCATCGGCATCAACACCGGGCCGGTGGTGGCGGGCGTGATCGGCCAGCGGAAATTCATCTACGATTTGTGGGGCGACACCGTGAATTTGGCCAGCCGCATGGAGTCGCACGGTGTGGCGGGGCGGGTGCAAGTGACCGAGGCCACGCTGCGGGCGCTGGGCGGGCAGTTCCACGCCGAGCCGCGCGGCGAGATCGACGTCAAGGGCAAGGGCAAGGTGGCGGCGTTCCTGGTGGTGGGCGAAGTGGCGCAGGCGTAGCCCGCACCGGTCTCAATTCGCGCCCAGGATGTCGCTCAGAAACGTCTCTTTGCCAGAGGCCAGCACGAATTCGGTGCAGATCGCGCCCTTGCCCTGCAGTTGGCTGACGCCAGCGGCGATCGACCAACCGCCGCCTTCGTCGACGGTCAGGTTCTTCCAGCTCCACTTCTTGGCCATCGCCGCGCTGACGTCGGCGCGCACGTCCCAGTGTTTGGCGGTGGTGGCGGGGTGGCTGAACTGCACGGCGATGTGGCTGGCGTCGAAGCCCATACCGGGCATGAGTCCGCCCACGAACTGGTGAATTTGCAGCTGCATCCGCGCTGTGAACGGCTTGACGGCGTAGTCGGTCAGCGGCACGCCGACCGCCGTGGGACCGTTGGCTCTGGTGTACAGTTCGGTCAGTGTGGCGGTGAAGGCCGGCGTCTTGCACGTGACCCGCACGGCCTTGGTGGCGGCGTGCAGCACGTCGCGGGGCACCAGCGCCCCCGCCAGCTTATCCGCGCCGACCCCGCCCACGTGCTCGAGCGACCGCACCTGCTTCCACACCAGCCGCGGCCGCAGCGCGGTGCCGTCGGCCAGCATCGGCCAACCGGCCGCCACCCGGCGGAATTCGAAGTCGAGCTGCACGCTGCTCGAGCGCTCTTCGGCCGCCAGTGGCGCGTTCTTGGCGTCGATCCACTGCGCGGCCAGCGGCGCCACTTGCGCAAACATGTCCAGCAGTTCCTTGTCGCTCAGCACCAGGCCGTCGGGGCCCGTCGTCTCGGTCGCAGCCAGCTGCAGTCGCACCAGCTGCGGCGCGCCGTTGCCTACCTGGGTGATGCGGTCGATTTCCGGTTGCGCTTTGACCCCTTCGGGCGGGTTGGTCACGCTGATGGCGCCCGGCTGGGCATTGAGGGTCAGCTCGAAGCGGTCGCCCTGGGGCCCGCGCAGCACCGCCAGCAGGGCCACGCCATTGGCCGACTCGACCTCGTTGTCGAAGCGCGGGTGCACCGCCACCGCCATGCGGCCCTCCAAGTGGTCGATGCCGGCCAGAATCCGCTCTTCCACCGCCTGCGAGCCCCAATACGAGGCGTACACGCCCGCCACGGCCTTCTGCGCGCTCAGCGCCTGGTCGCTTTTCTTGGCTTGTTCCGCGGGGTAGAGGAACCCGCTGGTCGAGGTGTAGACGCCGGCGCCGTTGAAGCCGTCGATGTCCTCGGCCGTGCTGGACGAGCGGAAGCGCAGGGCCTGCTGATGGCTCAGGCGGGCAAAGCGCTGCTTCAGGTCGGCTTCCACGCCGTTCCACCACGCCGGGTCGAACGGCTGCTGGCGGATCAGGGTCTGCAAACCGCCCGCGGCGACGAGCTTTTGCGCCGCGGCGCTCTTGGGATCACGGGTCCAGTTGCGCCAGAACTCCAGGGCCAGCGGGTCGCTCGCGTACTTGCCGGCGTACGCCGTGGGACCCTCCAGGAACAGCGCGCGCGCCAGCTTGTTGGCCTTGAAGTCCGCGTCGTCCAACATGCCAAGGATCAGCGGCCGCAGCGGCTCCAGGTGTTTGGCATAGCCCGCCACCGTGATCACGGCCACTTGCGGCGGTGTGTCCACGCCCGGCAGCGACGCCAGCGCCATCAGCCCCATGGCCTTGCCGCCGATCAGCGGCAGCCAAGCCCGCGACAGCGCAACACTTCCTCCGGTCAGCGGCAGGAAGAACGGCGCCCCCTCCAGGTTGGCCATGGCCAGCGCCACCACCGGCGGTTGGTTGAACTCCAACCATGTCTTCCACTGCCCGTCTTCCATTTGCCGGTAGCGAACGCGGTCGGGCTTTACTTCCAGCACCACCCGTGCGCCCTCTTTGCTCCACAGATCCAAGACCTTGTCGTCCAGTATTCCCGCCACGAAGGCGTTGTGCGTACCCCGCGCCGCCGCCAGCAAATTCAAGTGCGCCTGCGGAGTTTGCGGCACCGCCGTCAGGATGCCCGCCACCGGCGGCAGCGACAGCGGCACATCGGGCAGGATCGCCAGGTCGGTCGGTGCCAGTCCCGCCGATTCTGCTTGACCCACGCCGAGTTTTCGCACCCGGCCGGCCGTCAGGCCCAAGGTGTAGTCCTCGACCGCGCCCGGCGACACCAGATCCGGCCAGGTCAGCACCCGCTCGGCCAGGGGCCCGCCCTCGGCCCGCAGTGCCTTGGCCAGCGCGATCTGCTGCGTAGAGGTGGCCGCCACCCAGTGCAACTGGGCGAACACCTGGGCCGGCAACATCTTTTGCAGCCGGTTGAAGTAGTGCTGCAGGATGGCCTTGTCGGCAGTGTCGAGGTACACCAGGTCGAAGGCCCACAGTGCGTGCGGATACGGTCGCTTGGGGTCGGCCGGCAGGTGGAACAGGGTGCCCACGCCCAACGTGCGCGGCGGGCACTTCGCCTGCCAACAGATACCGGCCAAGTCGTAAAAATGCGGCGAATACAAACGCGTATCGTAAAAGGCCAAGTCGTACGGCAGGGTTTTCTGCTGTTTGGCCCAGGCGTAGGCGGCCGACAGGCTCGCAAAGCTCAAACCGGTCTTGGGCACCGCGCAGTCGCCGTCGACCGCATAGCCGTTGAGCAAGCGGAACCAGTACCACTCGTCGTGCATGGCGTAGAAAGCCGGGTCCATGAACCACGCCGGGCCGCTGGCCTGGAAGAACCGGCCGATCACGAACTTGCTGGCTGGCCACGCGCCCTTGGCCCCGCTCGCCCATGCCAGAATGGCGGCCTCGCTGTCCATGCAGCGCGCGGTGCGCAGGGTGGGGTCGACGGGGCAGGGGACGCCCGGGCTGGGCTGGACTTCGGCCTTGCCCACCACGGCCGCCGGGTCGCAGGGATCGCTGCCGCAGGCGGCCACCGTCAGCGCCAAGGCGAGCAGCCAGCATCGCGCAACCCAGCCGTGCGACAGCAGAAGCTTGGGCGCGCTTGCCCAGTGGCGGGGACCCGAGGCCACAGCCGCAGTGCTTGACCCTGCCGAGCCGGCGAACAGTGGGCGGGCTCGTGGGGCGTGGGGCATGGTCCGCTTGCCGCGCCGTGGGGGCGCACCGCTTGCAGCCTAGCGATCTCCCGGGGCGCGGGCAACCGCGCTGTTGTCCGCCCGTGCACGGATTCGCCGGGCCTGGATTGAATCCACGGCCCTCACCCCCGTACACTTGGCCAGCGGTTGGCGCGGGCGGCGTCGGTAGGGGGGCAACGTGGGTCGAAGGGCAGGCGGGCTTGGCGCGTGGCGCGCAGTAGTGTGGATGGTGGCAGCGAGCTGGACGGCCCTGGCGCCGGTCACGGCGTGGAGCGCCAACGTGGGCCTGACCGCCGGCGTGTCGCGCACGCCGACCACCGACAGCAGCCCCGCCAGCGGCAGCAATTCGCTGGGGCTGACCGGACTTTGGGACCCGAACGACCGCTGGAGCCTGGACGGTGGCTGGAACCTCAGCCTGCCGCGCGGCGCCGCCGACACCGACAACCCCCTGTACGCCAAAGAGGTCCAGCGCGGCATCCACAGTCTGAGCCTGGGTGCCACCTGGATCCCAGGCGCCGGTCAGACCACCATCACCGTGGACGAGGATGGCGAAACGGACGAGGAAGATGTGCCGTACCACTGGAGCTTTGGCGGCAGCCTGAGCTTTTCGCCCAAGAACACCTCGCGCACCGCCACCACGCTGACGATGGAGGACACGGTCGCCGGCAAGACCTCGACCTACGACGCGCCCACCCTGCTGCAGGTGGCGTCGTCGTCGCTGGGTGCCACGCTGTGGACCGGCTGGGAGACGGGCGGAACCTCGCGCTTCGAGAGCGAAGTCAACCTGTCGGCCGGCCTGAATGCGGTCACGACCAAGCAGAGCGTAGAGGAGTTCATCGGCCGCAACGGCACCGTGACCACCACCCAACAGTTGATGGACCTGTGCAGCGGCGGCACCAGCCCCAAGACGGCCAAGCTCTGCAAGCGACTGAATCCGCTTCTGAAATCCCAAGAGGCGACTCTGGCGGTGATCCCGATCTCGCTCACCCTGATCGAGACCCTGTACCGCAACACCGACGTGTCTCTGGGCGCCACCTACTACGTCTACAGCAAGGACCCCAACGAAGTCGGTTACTTCAGCTTGGCAAACCAGGGCAAGAAGGCTCCCAACGGCGAGACCGTCAACGGCAGCTCCGCCAGCTTCGGCACCGGCATCGCCGTGGCGCCCTTCGACTGGAGCGGCTCGGCCGGCGTCAGCCACAAACTTGGGCCGGTACGCATCTCGGCCAACTTGGGATACTCGCATTACTACGGCGACTTGGGCCACTACACGTCCTTCGGCCTGCGGGCCAACTACAAGGTCGCCGACCACTTCCGCTTGGCCGTCAGCGCCGCCACCCAGAACGATGTCGACAGCGACGGCGAAGGCACGCGATCCTGGAGCGCCAGCGCCACCGTCAAGTACGTCTTCTGATTCCAAAGTACTTTCGCAGCCTTTCGCGCTGTGCCGGACCCCCTGATGCAACCGATCTCCATGACTCCGGATGGCCTGCGCCAGGTGGCGCGCATCGTGCCGCGCGGCGACGAACTGGGCTGCGACGCCGCCGTTCCGCCCGTCCACCAACTCGCCTGGTTCGAGCACGGCCGCTGGGAAGCCACGGCGCTCAGCGGCACCGGCATGGACGAGGTGTTCGGTCACGATCGCATCGCCGTGGTCCGCAGCCAGCGCGCCGCCTTCTTGCGTCCGGTCGGAATCGGCGAGCCGGTCGCCCTGTCGGTGGGGCTCGGACGGGTCGGCAAAACCAGCTTCGAGATCGTGCAGTCGCTGTGGACCGAGCCAGCCGGCACACAACAACCTCCTGAGTGTATTGCGGTTTTGAGCATCGCCGCCGTGGCCCTGGGCGCGGACCGCCGGCCCAGTCCGGTGCCCGACGCGGTGCGTGCGCTGGCCCGCGACATGCCACCGGTGCCGGCCCTGGCCGGGCTGGACCTGGTGCCGGTGGAGCGCCCCGACTTCACGTGGGAGATCGAGGTGCGGCCCAGTGAAATTGATGTGTTTTCTCACGTGAACCATGCCTGCTACGCCCGCTGGGCCGACGACGCCCGCCAGCTGCGCGATCGCGCCCGCGGCCTGGCGAGCCAGCCGTTGCAGCGGATCGCCGTGGACTACCAGCGCGAAACGGTGCTGGGCGAGCGCGTGGAAGTGCGTCTGCAAGAGCTGGGACCGGGGGATGTGGCGGCCGAGGTACGCGTGGGCGATGAGGTGCGGGCCCGGGCGCGCCTGCAGGCGCCTGCCGCCAACTAGTTCCCCCGGTGCAATTGGCTTGACGCCCTTGAGATTCAGCGCGATCCTTTTGCGCAATCTTGGACCCCTGGGAGGAAGCAATGCGGCAACACAACAAGCCTACAGCCCACCTGCTGCGCGCGACGGCGATGGCCGGCATGGTCGCCAGCCTCTGCACTGGCTGTGCCACGGAAGTCGCCGATGTGGGCGAGACGGCAGACGATCTGACCAGCAACACCGCGCTGGCCCGCGACATGACCTTCAAGGGCGTGGTCTTCGTCGACGCCACCGCCAGTTCCTCGACCATCGCAGCCACCATCAAGAAGCAGACCCAGTCCGGCTTCGGCGCCCTGCGCACCGCAACCATCATGCCCAACCACCGCGAGCTGGGCGTGGCCGACCCGTCGCTGTTCGTCAAGACTGCGGTCGACGTGGTGGACCCGGCCCAACCTACGGCGGCGCCTAAGAAGATGCTGCGCGTGGAATACACCTACAAGGACACGGCAGTGGTGCCGAAGTCGTTCTCGAAGCGGTCGAGCCTGTCGCTGGCCCTGCTGAGCGGCAACTACAACGCCCAGACCCAGAAGATCTTGCTGGAATGCACCGACAACGACAAGGAAGCCCAAGACTTCCAGTCGTCGATCTGGTACGTGTTCAACCCGTCGCTCAGCGTGTGCAAGGCCGCGATCGCCAAGGAACAGAAGGCCATCGACGCCGATCGCGCCAAGCTGAAGAATCCCAAGACCCAGGTGCCGCTCCGCGAAACGGCCCGCCTGTACCTGCCCATCACGGTGGCGTTGGTCGGC
>JACRCU010000069.1 GCA_016218865.1 Deltaproteobacteria bacterium
ACGGCGCCACCCTGCAACTGGCCGACTGGAAACTGGATCTGAAGGGCCGCGGCGATGGCACCGTGTGGATTGCCGCGAGCAACCTGCCGGTGCACGAAGTCGCCGGCGACTGGCTGCAGATCGCGCCGCCGTTCCCATCGGTGGTGAAGCCGCGGACCGAAGCGACCAAGCGCAACGTGCGCTGGCAGGGGGCGAGCCAGTTGAAATTCCAGCTGACCGTCGCCGGAAAACCGCTGGCCGGCGCCCGCGTCACCCTGCGCTTGAGCGACGCCGCCGGTCTGACCCAAGACGCGCAGACGGCGACATCCGACAAGAGCGGCACCTTCCAAGTCGCTGTGCCGCAAGGCGTCTACCGGGTGCTCGGCCTGCAGCCGTCCGTGGCTGGCGCGGGCAGCGACGCCTACTACGCCGCCGACCTCGCCTTCCCCGCCGACCGGCTGGTGCAAGCTGGCGAGACCAAAGCCACGCTGCTGGAAGCGACCGCCAAGGCCGCGCCGGCGACCCCGGTGGCGCCGCTGGACTGGTCGAACGATGCGCGGGTGGGCCAGGGGCTGCCAGAGATCGCCGTGCAGCGCTGGTTCGGCCTGGACAAGCCACCGGCCAGTCTGGCGGGCAAGGTGCTGCTGATCGACGTCTGGGCGACCTGGTGCGGGCCGTGCCGGGCCACCGCACCGCAAGTGGCCGAGCTCCATGCGCGCCTGGCCAGCAAGGGCCTGGTGGTGGTTGCGGCGAGCATCGACAAGGACGAGCAGGCACTGGAGGAATTCGTGCGCGAGCAGCTGCCCGGCGGCCCAGCGATCGCCTGGGTCGGTCCCGAGGCCATGGAAGTGCTCGAGACGGAAAGCGTTCCGACGTTCCTGGTGGTCGACAGCCAGGGCCGCATCCGCGGCGCGCACAAGGGCACGGGCTGGTCGGTAGGCGCGGCGCAGACCTGGCTGGAGAGCTTGCTGGCCGAGGGCAAGGCCAAAAAATAGAGCCGCTCCGCTACTTCGCCGCGTCTTTCTTCTTGGTCATCCGCACCATCGCCACGTAGGCGATCGCCAGGACCAGCACCGCCGCGGCGATCATCAACGACTTGTCCTTGAGCGCCTTGACCAGCGCGTCCTGGTCCTGCAGCAGATTGGGCTGATCGCCCAGCACTGCATCGCCGAACCACACCAGCACGCTGCACCAGACCGCCGAGCCGATGGTGGTCATCAGCGCGTAACTGCCCAGCTTCATGCGCACCAAACCGGCGGGGATGCCGACCAGGTGGCGCACCACCGGCAGTAGCCGGGCAAAGAAGATGCCGCCGGTCTCGTAGCGCTCGACGAAGCGCTCGGCGGCCTCGATCTTGGCGGGCGGCAGCAGCAGGTATTTGCCGTAGCGCATCAGCAGCGGCCGACCGATGTAGCGCGAGGCGATATACATGATCACGGCGCCCACCAGCGAGCCGATGGTGCCCGCCAGCACCACGCCCACGTGGCTCAGCTTGCCCTGCGACGCCCAGTATGCGGCCGGTGGAATGATGACCTCGCTGGGAATCGGCACGATGGTCGACTCGAGCGCCATCATCAGGGCCACGGCGATGTAGCCGTAGTCGAGGATGATGCCGAAGTACCAGGTAATCAGGTGGTGAAGCTGTTCGTGGAGCATGCGGTCCTGGCTGGGGCCGGTTGGTCGGCGGGGCGCGGAGCTTACTTTGTGGCGGATTCCGGTGCAAATCGACGCAGGCGGGAACAAGCAGCGGCCACGGGTGGTTGCTGTGACCGGCGCGCGGGCGCACACTGCGCGGCGTGGTCGGATTCGCGCGGTTGCCGCGGGGCTTCCGCCAAGGGTGTAGACGGAACAGGCGCGAATGGTGAGTGATTCTCCCCTACTGCTGTGCCAGGGACTGCAAGTCGGCTACCGCGGCCGGCCGCTGCTGCCGCCCATCGACCTGCGGGTGCAGCGCGGCGAAACCTGGGCACTGATCGGGCCCAACGGTGCCGGCAAAACGACCCTGTTGCGCACCTTGTTGGGGCTGCTGCCGGCACTGGGCGGTCAACTGGTTCACCCCGGAAGCGCCATTGCCTACGTCCCCCAACGCAGTGAGTTGGATCCCAGCGTTCCGGCGCGGGTGCTCGACCTGGTCCGCTCCGGCGCCGAGCGCGGTTGGTCGTTTGCCAAGCCGCGCTGGCCGTTTGCCAGCAATCCGGCGGTGCTGCAGGCGATGCGCGACGTGGGCGTGGAGAACCTGTGCCGCGAGCCGTGGCTGCACCTGTCAGAGGGCCAGAAGCAGCGGGTGCTGCTGGCGCAAGCGCTGGCGGGCCAGCCGGACTTGCTGATCTTGGACGAGCCGACCAGCGCCATGGACGTCCACGCCGAGCGGCAGGTTTTCGATCTGCTGGGCGAGCTGCGCGATCGGCGGCGGCTGGGACTGCTGCTGGTCAGCCACAATCTTGGGGCCTTGAGCCGCTTTGCCACCCACGCGGTGTTCGTCGACAAGGACCAAGGTGTGGTGGTGCCCGGGCCGCTGGCCGAGGTGGTCGCCCATCCGGCGTTCGACGCGCGCTTTGGCGTACACGTCGCGCAGCGGGGGGGCGATGCCTCCTGAAACCCCGGCCGGCCTGGGCCAATTCTTCGACGCGTGGGAGCTGTTCCGCGACCCCGCACTGGCCGGCGTGGTGGCCGGCGCGCTCTTGGGCTTCCTGGGCGTGTTCGTGGTGGCGCGGCGGATGGTGTTCCTCTCGGCGGCGCTGTCGCAGGCGGCGGGCCTGGGTGTGGCGGCGGCGTTCTGGGCGCAGATCCACCTTGGATTGTCGGGCACTTGGCTCGGTCCCACCGTGGGCTCGACCGTGGCGACCGGCCTGGCCGCGCTCTACCTGGTCGGCGGCACCCGCGGCGCACGGTGGCGGCCCGACGGCCGGCTGGGCTGGGTGTACTTGATGGGCGCCGCCGGTACGCTGGCGCTGGGCACCCGCATCGTGCAGGAAGTCCAAGACATCGAAACGATCTTGTTCGGCTCGGCGGTGGCGGTGGCGCCGGCCGACCTGCACCAGCTGCTGGTGGTGGCGAGTGTGCTGCTCGCGCTGCAACTTGTGGGTCTGCGCGGGTTTGCCCAGGTAGCGGTCGACGAGGACGGCGCCCGCGTCCGCGGCCTGCCGACCGGGCTGCTGGGGCTGTTGCTGGTGGCGTCGCTGGCGTTGGCGGTGTCGGTAACTACACGTATCCTGGGCGCTTTGCCGGTATTCGCCTTCACGGTGCTGCCGGCGATGGCGGCGCTGCGGGTCGCGCCCAACTTGGCCACGGCGGCGTGGCTGGCGGCGGTCTTGGGCGGCGCCGCGGGATTCCTTGGCTACCTCGCGGCGTTCCTCTTCACGCTGCCGGTGGGCGCAGCGCAGGCTCTGGTGGCCGGGGCCGAAGTGCTGCTGACGGCGCTGGTGGGGCTGGCCCTGGACGCGTGGCACGTGCGCGCGGTGCATCGCCACGCCCACATCCACGGGCCAGGCTGCGGACACCTGGCGGTTCAGCACGGCGACCACGTGGACTACTTGCACGACGGGCACTTGGACCACCAAGGCCGCGACGGGCACCACGCCGGCGAGCACGATCCCCCGCACCACCATTAAATCGTCATTGTACGATAGGATCGCGCAGCGTCAGTAGTCGATGCGCAGCTCCACGCCTTCGCGCGCCGGGAACACGAACAGCGACGAGCCCTGCTGCGCCACGCGAACCCGGCACAGCTCGACCTTGGCCTCCACGTCCTTGTCGCTCTGCATCGGATCGTGATGGTAGATCGCCAGTTGCTTGACGTTGGCGGCGATCGCCAAGTCGGTGGCGGTGGTGGCGCGGTTGTGGCCCCAGCCGGTGTACTTGCGGTACTCGGCGTCGGTGTACTGCCCGTCGACGATCAGCAGGTCGGCGTTGCGGCAGAAGTCGACGACCTCGGCGGGAATGGTCCGCGGCGTGTCCGGCTCGCGCAGCGGCAGCGCCGGGTCGCCCAGGATCAGGTCGATCTCGTTGTCGGTGGCGTAGACCACCTTGTAGCCGTCGCGCTCCAGCGAGTAGGCGTAGCTGCCGCCGGGGTGGCGCTGCGCGAGACAGCGAACCGTCACGCCTTCGATGACGCGGGTGCCGTCGTCGCCCAGTTCGTTGGCCACGATGTTGGCATTCAACTCACTGAAATCAACCGGAAAATACGACGAACGCATTTGACCCGACAGCAGGTCGTGGAAGCGCGTGTCGCCCGGCTTGGTGCCGTAGATGTGGAACGTGTTCTTGGGCTGGTAGATCGGCGCAAAGAACGGGAAACCCTGGATGTGGTCCCAGTGCATGTGGCTGAACAGAAAGTGCGCCACCACCGGTGTCTGGCCGTAGCGGCGCAGCAGGTCGGCGCCCAGCTCGCGCAGCCCGGTGCCGCCGTCGCAGATGAACAGCGTGTCGGCGACGCGGATCTCGACGCACGAGGTGTTGCCGCCGTAGCGATAGGTCGCCCGCCCCGGAGTGGGGATCGATCCGCGCGTGCCCCAGAATCGGACGAAAAACGCCATGCGGTTCCCCCTGCAGCAATCACGGTGGCGCCGAGGCGGCTACCGCCCTTCGTGGTAGAGCAGCACTACGTTGCCGAGCTGGAGCACGTCGCCGTCGCGCATGACGGCCGAGTGGATGCGAACTTCGTTGAGAAACACGCCGTTGGCGCTGTCGAGATCGGTCACGCGATAGCCGAAGGCATACGGCTCGATGAGCATGTGGCGGCGCGACAAAGCCGAAGACGGAATGCGGACATCCACGTCGTCGGCGCGCCCCAGGACCATGTCCGTGTCGCGCAGCTCGATGAACTGCGGCGCCAGCGGCCCGCGCACCTGCTGCAACATGCACGGACGCGACACCGACTGGACCGGCAGGACCGGGATTTCGTTGTCCGACGTGAGCGCGGCCAGCGGATCGGCATTCAAGCCCACGGGCAGCTGGGCGTGGCGCACCGCAGGCACTTCCGGGCGCGGCGCCAAGC
>JACRCU010000066.1 GCA_016218865.1 Deltaproteobacteria bacterium
AGTGGCGGCGAAATTGCCGCTGACCACCGCCATCCAGCGCGCCCTGGAGCGCAACCCGGACCTGAAGGTGGCGCGGGCCAAGATCGAGGAGAGCGAGGCGGCGCGGCGCAAGATCGTCAACGCCTACTACCCCGACGTGAAGGCGGTGGGTCAGTACGTGCGCAACAGCGACGAGGCCAAGTTCGACATTGGCCAGATGGCCTCGGGCATCGGCGCGGCGATGGGGCTGCCCATCAAGATCGACCCGTCCAAGGCGCCGCCGCCCACGATCATCCAGGCGTACAACCAGTTCGCCGGCATCCTGAGCGTGGACCAGACCATCTTTGCCGCGGCGCCGCTGCTCTACGACAAGGCGAGCGAGAAGGGTATCGGCGCCCAGCGCATCGGTACCCAGGCGGCCGAGCGCGAGATCGCCTACCAGATGTCGGTGGTGTACTACAATATCGCGGGGTTGGACCGGATCATCGTCGCCGCCGGCCGGGCGGTCGAGCTGGCGCAAAAGCGCATCGACCTGCTGCAGAAGCGCAAGGCGGCGGGGACCGAGAGCGACCTGCCGATGCTGCGCGCCGAGGTGGAGCAGGCCCGCGCCGAGCAGGATGTGCTGCGGGCGACGCTGGGCAAGAAGCAACTGCTGGAAGTGATTGGCATGCTCACCAGCGACGCGCCGCCCGAGGACATCGAGGCGCCGCCGCCGCAGACGCGGCCCGCGGGCTCGTACGACCAGTGGCTGCAAAAGACCCTGGCCGACCGGCCCGATCTGGCGGCGCGGCGGCAGGCGGTCGAGGCGCAGCGGGCGCTGGTGGTCGAGGCCGAGTACCGCTGGCTGCCGATGCTCGCGGCGCAGGGCGTGTACCGCTGGAGCAACGTCAAGGGCTTTACCGACAGCAATACCCTGTGGCAGGTGACGGCGAACCTGGTGGTGCCGATTTTCGACCGCGGCCAGCGCTATGCCGATGCCCGCGAGCGGCGGGTGACCCTGCTGCGCCTGCAGGCCGAGGTCGAGAAGGCCGAAGCCGACCTGAAGGCGCAGCTGCGGCAGGTGGCGCACGAGGTGCAGCTGGCCGAGAACGTGGTCAAGATTGCGGCGAAGCAGGCGGAAATCGCCCGGCGCGGCGCCGAGATTGCCGCAAAAAGCCAGATCGCCGGCGTGACCACGCACCTGGAAGTCGACGAGGCCGAGACCAACCTGCGCCTGGCCGACGCCAACGTGGAGCGCGAGAAGGCCAACCTGGACCTTGCGGTGCTCAAGCTCCGGCATCTGGTGGGGGACGTGCGGCCGTAGGTTCGGGGGGGGTCAGGTATTGACACTTGACATCTTTTGCGCGGGGTCAGGACGGGTTCCGCTTCCGGTTCCGGTAGTTGTGGAGGTGTCAGGTATTGACACTTGACACCTTTTGGACCGAGCCGGAGCCAAGTGGGGACCGGAGCCGGAGCCGGAGCCGGAGCCCGAACCGGAGCCGGAGCCGGAGCCTGAGCCTGAGCCGGAGCCCGAACCGGAACCGGAGCCTGAGCCTGAACGGGCCATGAGCGAGCCCCGGAGGTATGCCGTGACTATGCCCGACCTCCCGGAAGGCCCCGGAACTGTCGGCCAGCAGCTGCACCAAGCCATTCGCCAGGTGCTGATGGAACGTTGGGATCCCATCGGCATTGCCGACATTGCCGAAGACGAGTACGACGGTTACGTGCCCGCCATCCTGCTGCTGCTACTGCGGCGTGCCAGCACCGACGAAGTCTTCAACTTCCTGTGGTGGGTTGAGACCGAGTGCATGGGCCTGCCCGGTTACCGCGCGGTGACGGAAGCCGCGGCGGCGCGGTTGGTCGAACTCTTGGACGAACTTGCGTTGGACTGAAGCACGGGAGCCACGGGCCGCGTCGGGGACAAGCGGGACCAAGCCCTGCGCACACGCGACCGCCCTGGAAGTTGCCGCGCCGCAACTTGTCCCTCAAGTCGCGATTTTGCCTTCTGTTTCGTCCAGCAAACTGCGAAAAGGCAGGCGGTTCCGCGTCAGCGATCCTGGCCCCGGAGGGGTGGCGGGTGCGCCCAGCATGGGCGCAGAACATGAGGTGCAAGTCCTCTGGGGACCGTAGCGGACGGAACCCCTCATCAACGGCAAGTCGCCTGACCGCGAGGCAGGTGCAGTGGAAGCCCGCGATGCAGCGTCGATCCGAACACAAGTGAAGCGCCGATCAGGCGTATGCGCCTTGGGTGAGCCGGCCCGCCGCGGCGAGCCCGATATCCGTGATTATGGGCGATGCGTAGAGGCGACGGATTGACGTGAAGTTCTGCGTTCTTACCTGGGGAGATCTCCCGGCCTCCGGATGCAAGGCGGAAGTCCCGCACTGCAGGCGGAAGTCACGATGGAAATGAACATCATGATAGGACGGGAGAAGTCGGATGGTCGCGTAGTAGCGCAAGGTCGGGTAATGCCGACCCCAACCGTGGCAACGCGGGGAGCCAAGGCGATCACGGCCAGCAAGATGGCAATCCAGCCAAACCTGTTCGACGGGAGAGCAGCTGAAGACGCGTTGCCCGCGAATTTGGAGTCGATGCGATTGCCCACGATGACCATGCAGGAGGTAGCCAGCGAGACGAATTTGGATAATGCGTTTCATAAGGTAGCGTCCAATCAGGGCGCCCCAGGACCGGATGGCCAGGGTGTCGCGACGGTGCGCAAGCACTGGGACGAGCTCCGGCCCGTGCTGCGCCAACGGCTGCTGCAAGGCAGCTATCTGCCAGGGGATATCCGCCGCGTGTGGATCCCGAAGGCAGGCGGCGGTGAACGCGGCCTTGGCATACCCAACGTGATCGATCGGATCGTGCAACAGGCTGTTTACCAAGTACTCAGTCCAAACTACGAGCCGCGCTTTCACCCAAGTAGCCACGGCTTCCGTCCTGAGCGAAGCTGCCATACGGCGATTGCGGAGGCTCGCAGCCACCTGCAAGAGGGATACGAGTGGGTCGTAGACCTGGACCTGGCGATGTTTTTCGACACGGTTCACCACGATCGGCTCATGTCCAGTCTGGCGCGACGCATCAGCGACCGGCACTTGCTCAAGCTGCTGCGTCGGATGCTGCAAGCCAACGTAGTCCTACCGGACGGGCTGGTGGTCCCGACGACCGAGGGCACGCCGCAAGGCGGCCCCCTGTCTCCGCTTTTGAGCAACATTGTGCTCGACGAGCTCGACTGGGAACTCGAAGCACGCGGCCACCGATTCGTGCGCTATGCCGACGACTGCAATATCTACGTACGTAGCGAGCAGTCTGGGCAGCGCGTCATGGCAGCGACGACCCGATTCATCGAGAGCCGTCTGCGGCTCAAGGTGAACCAGGCCAAGAGCGCGGTCGCCAAGCCGGACACGCGGCATTTCTTGGGCTTTACGCTACGACAAGGGTCGATCGGCCAGCCTGCAGATGTGCTGCTGTCGCAAAGGTCAAAGGACCGAGCCGCAGCCAAAATCCGGGAGTTGACGCCGCGAACCTGGGGGCAGCCATTAAGGGCCTGCATCCAGCGCATCAACGCGTACTTGGCGGGCTGGCTGGGGTACTTCCGGATCTGCACCGACCGACGCGAATGCATTAAGCAACTTGGCTCCTGGGATGCGCATATCCGCAGAAGGCTGCGGGCAATTCAGCTCAAACAGTGGAAGCGAAAGCCGACGATTGTTCGACGCTTGACCGCCCTGGGCGCGCCGGAGCCGGCGGCCCGAGCAGCCGTGTACGGCCAGACGAGATCCATCTGGAATCTCAGCCACACGTACGCCGTCGAGCAGGGCGCCATGTCGCCGCAATGGTTTGCGACCCAAGGGCTTATCTCGCTAGCGGAAAGCTGGCGAGCAAGTGGCAAACCGGTCACCGTTTCGGAGCGCAAGAAGCGCAAGCCGAAGAAGCTGCGAGCGCAAGCTGGCGCCAAGCAACAGGAGCTTTTCCTGCCACCTGGCGTCCCGAAGAGCCGGATGTGAGGTCCACAAGTCCGGTTCCGTGGGAGGGGTCGCCGGGAAACTGGCGGCCCCTACCCGACCGCGACCGAGCGTCGCCACCGCCGGGAGCAAGCAACTACGGATCCTGCCTGAGCTTTCTTCGACCGGCGGCCGGAGCGCGACGGGCCGGCGCAGGCAGCTCGGACAACGACCGTGCACTTCGTCGCCGGACCGGGACGCCCAAACCACTCATCATCACCGCCAAGCACCCGCCCAAACCACCCAGCCGTCCCAAAAAGATGTCAAGTGTCAATACCTGACACCAACCGAAAGTCCAACAGCTCCGGCAGCGTCTCCGGCGTGTACCCCAGCGTAATCGCGATCATGCTTTTCGCCCCGTCGCGCGCAAACCCGCCCACGTTCACCACCGCGTCGATCAGCGCCGCGGTCGGCAGCTTGCCCTCGATCACCAGCGTCGGCGCGGAGTTGCCGTCCCCCTTGCCCAAGGTCAGCGTCGCCTGCTGCAGGGTGATGATGCCCACCTTGCCCATGTTCACGTCGAAGCTGCCCGGCCCGTAGACCAGCCCGCTCCGGGGCAGGCGCTGCAGGCTGTCCTTGGCGGTGATGGCCTGCTTGCCGTCGATGCGACCCAGCGCAAAGAAATCACCCTGTTTGTCGCTGCCAGTGCCCACCACGAAGCCGGGCAGGAACGAGCCGACGATGCCGCCGCCCTTGGGCGCTTCGACCTTCAAGCTCCCCTTGGCGAACACGAAGCGCTGCTCCACCACGGCGGCCTGGTCGGCGTGGCTCAGCGCCCCGGCCTTTTGCAGCGCCGACACCTGCCACTTGTAGAAGCCCTGGGCCGCGTA
>JACRCU010000067.1 GCA_016218865.1 Deltaproteobacteria bacterium
CTTCGAGCAGCGGCCGCGCCCCCCAACCATAGGCCACCAGCGCCGCGTGCGCCGGGCAGCCCGAAACGGTATTGCAGGCGAAGCGGTCCTTCAGCGCGTCGATTCGATCGTAGAGTGCCTCGTCGCTCGGCTCCGGATCGCGGGCCACGGCCTGCTGCCGCAGCGTCAGCGGCGCGGCCGCCGAGCCCGCGTCGGCAAGGGTTGGCGGTCCCGGCGCCGCCTGCTGATCACAACCAGCGAACATTCCAGCGGAACATGCGACAACCATTGCCACGGCCCACGCCATCGACACACTGCAATACGGCTCGCGGGTCATGGGCAGCTCGCATGGCCAGGGTACTCGGCCCCGTCGCAGCGGATTGCAGCGCATCTCGGCCGGCTCCGCAAGCCGCGGCACGCGGGCACCCACGTTGCAACGGCGTGACATCGCGCGTAAACTACTGCGCTCGCCGCAGAACACTTCCGCGGCGCTTGGGTCCAAATGCTCTGTGCGTTCACAGGGTTGATGGGTTCGGAACCTGCCCCCGCCTCGCAGAGGAATGCATGAAGAAGGATACAGCCATCATTGCCATCATCGCCGTCGCGGTGCTGGCTTTTGCCGCAGGGACGATGCTGAACAAGCCCCAGCAGGCTCCGGCTACCGCCGTGGCGCCCGCCGAGGTCAAGGCTCCCGCGCCCGCTGCCGTCGCTGCCCAGGCCAACCCGGCGCAGGGTCCGGCGGACGCCAAGGTGACCATCATCGAAATCAGCGACTTCCAGTGCCCGTTCTGCAGCAAGGCCAAGGCCACGCTCGACGAGCTCATGAAGGACTACCCCAAGGACGTGCGCGTGGTTTTCGTCAACCAGCCGCTGCCGTTCCACCCCAACGCCAGGCCGTCGGCCATCGCCTCGTGGGCCGCCCACAAGCAGGGCAAGTTCTGGCCGATGTACGACAAGCTGTTCAGCAACCAGCGCGATCTGAATGACGCCAACTACCAGAAGTGGGCGCAGGAGATCGGCCTGGATATGGCCAAGTTCAACGCCGACTTGAAGGATCCGGCGGTGGCCGCGGCGGTCGATCGCGATCAGCGCGTGGCCAATGCCCTGGGTGTGCGCGGCACGCCCGGCTTCTTCATCAACGGCGTCAACCTGTCGGGCGCCCAGCCCAAGGAAGAGTTCAAGAAGATCATCGACGAGCAGATCAAGAAGGCCAACGACGCGCTGGCCGCCGGCACCAAGGCCGCGGATCTGAACGAGAAGCTGACCAAGGACGCCAACCCGGCCCTGGGCGCGCAGATCATCGGTCTGGTGTTCAAGGGCGATCAGCCGCCGGCTGGTGACCCGGCTCAGGCCGCCGACAAGCAGCGCAAGCCGCCGGAAGACGACAAGACCGTCTGGAAGGTGGAGCTGACCGGCGACGAGCCCCGCAAGGGCGGCAAGGAACCGCTGGTGACTGTGGTCGAGTTCACGGATTTCCAGTGCCCCTTCTGCGGCAAGGCCCGCGGCTCGCTCGACGAAGTCGAGAAGAACTACGGCGACAAGGTCCAGATCGTCTTCAAGAACCGCCCCTTGGACTTCCACAAGAACGCCATGCCCGCCGCCGAGGCTGCCCTGTGCGCCAAGGACCAGGGCAAGTTCTGGGAGATGGAAAAGCGCCTGTTCGACAACCAGGGTGAGCTGGACCCCGAGAAGCTGCCCGGTCACGCCAAGGAAGTTGGGCTCGACGTCGCCAAGTTCGACAAGTGCATGAGCGAGCACAAGTTCAAGGACGCCATCGCCAAGGACATGGCCACGGCCGACAAGATCACCGCCACCGGCACGCCCGCGTTCTACATCATGGGTCGCAAGTTGGGCGGCGCCCGTCCCTTCGACGATTTCAAGAAGATCATCGACGAGGAACTGACCAAGGCCGAGGACAAGCTCAAGGCCGGCACCGCCAAGAAGGACCTGTACGCGGTCACCATCAAAGACGGCAAGGAGATCATCCCGCCGCCGCCGCTCGACACCAAGGTTACCGAGTTCGACTACAACGGCTCGCCGACGCTCGGTCCCCGCGACGCCAAGGTCAAGATCGTGGAGTTCAAGGACTTCCAGTGCCCCTTCTGCGCCAAGGTCAACCCGACCCTGAAGCAAGTGCAGAAAGAGAGCAACGGCAAGGTGGCGGTGGTGTTCAAGCACTACCCGCTGTCGAGCCAGTGCAACAAGAAGATGCCGCGCGACATGCACCCGGCGGCTTGCCTGGCGCACTACTGGTCGATCGCCGCCGAGGAGCAGGGCAAGTTCTGGGAATTCGAGGATATCGTCTATCAGAACTTCTCGCAGATGATGCCGCAGGAAGGCGAGATGGACGCGCGCCTGAAGGCCCAGACCGAGAACCTGAAGAAGTACGCCAAGGATGTCGGGATGGACGTCGCCAAGGCCGAAGCCTTCGTCAACGCCAAGAAGTACGAGGCCAAGCTGAACAAGGACGTAGACGAGGCCACCGCCGCTGGTGTGCGCGGCACTCCGTCGCTGTTCATCAACGGCCGCCAGTACAACGCCGCGCCGCGCCCCGACAAGATGCAGCAGGTCATCCAGCAACTGCTCGACGGCAAGCTCTAGAGTTCCCTTCGAGCCGATCAGGGCAAACGCGAGTCGGCCCGGGCAGTAGCGAAGATCCTACGCCCGGCGCCGGCCCAGCCCGATCGCCAACAGCCCGACAACCAGGAGCGCCAAGACACTCGCGCGATTCGCGGGCTGCGGCACCGCGGCGCAGCCACTGTCGCTGGCGGCCGGCGCAGGGGTCGGCGCCTTGCCAAGGGAGAAGCCATCGCCGCCCACATCGGTGTCCGCACTGGCGCTGTCGCCCGTGCCACCGGCATCCACGGTGGCGGTGACGATGGCCGGCAGGGTCTCGTCGACGAACTCCAAGGTCTTGGGCAGACCGTCTTCGGTGGTCGGCTCGCCGTCGTCGACGGGCACGGGCGCCATACCGCCGGGCTGCTGACCGGCGAACCAGAAAACATACAGATCATCGAGCACGTACTTGCCCAAGCCGCCTTCGTTGAGGTGCACGCCGGCCTTGCCGCCCCACGGATCGTTGATGCGCACGCCGCCCTCGTCGGCGCCGACGATCAGCACCCAGTGCCAGTCTTCGCTGCTGCCGTAGAACGAGGCGTTGCCGCCGGCCCAGTGCACGCCGGCCACGACCGGCATGCCGGCCTTGAGGGCACTGGCAATGAACTTCGCAGCTTTGGGCGTGATGCACGACGCGCTGTCGTTGTGCGCCTTGCTGGGCACCAGGCCGCCGGGCGCTTGTCCCCACAGCACCAAGCACTTGCCCGAGACCTTCTTGCCGCCGAGCTCGTACGACGTCCCGGCGTAGCCGCCGTTCTGGCTGCGCCAGGCGTTCTCGGTCACCGGGTCATTGCCCTCCTTGCCGTCGACCTGCCGCTTCAGACCCAAGTAGGCGTGCAGCATCGACAGCGAGGTGATGGTGCAGCCCGAGTTGTGAATGGTGAGCCCGGGGCACGTGCCGAGGCCTTGCGAATAGTCCTTCTGGTTCCACACCGGCAAGTTCTTGCCCTGCCACAGATCGATGGAGCCCGAGAATGTGCCACAGCCGCCGGACTCGCCCACGCTCAGGCTGCCGCTGGCGCCGGAGCCCACGGTGGTGCACGCGGTGCCCTGGCAGCCTTTGGGGCATACGAAGTTGCCGCTGGCGCCGCCGGTGGTGCAGGTGATGAGCACGGTGCCGTCGCAGTAGTCGCCGTCGGGCTTGCCCGAGCAGAATCCGGGGCTTTTGAGCTTGCAGGCCCCCGCGCCCTCGGCCGGCTGCGCGCAGCCCTTGGCGCAGGTCACGGCCTTGATGATCTGGCCGCCGCTGCACTGCACCACGTCGCTGCCCGAGCACCAGGTGCCGCCGGCCTTGCCGGAACAGGCGTTGCTGCCGGTGGACTTGCATACGTCGGGCACGCCGGCGGGCATCGCCTGGCAGCCGCCGGGGCAGGCAAAGGCGCTGTCCACCTTGCCCCCTTGGCAGTTCAACAGGGTGCTGCCGTTGCACCACGTGCCATTGGCCTTGCCCGCGCACGACTTGGTGGGATCGTAGGGCGGCTCTTTGCAGCTGTCGGCGGTGCCGCTGCCGTTGACCTGGCAGCCGTAGGTGCAGCTCTGCGAGCCCACCGACTGGCCGCCCTTGCACACGAGCAGGCTCTCGCCGTCGCACCACGCGCCGTCCGACTTGCCGGTGCAGGGGCCACTCGGTACCGGCGCCGGTTTGCACTGATCGGCGACTCCGGCGGGCATCGACTGGCACCCGTACTGGCAGCTGTTCGTCGACTGCGTCGTGCCGCTCTTGCACTGCAGCAGCTTGTCGCCGTCGCACCACGAGCCGTCGCTCTTGCCGGCACACGGGCCGGTCGCCGCTGGCGCCGCCTTGCACTGGTCGGGCACACCGGGCGGCATCGCTTGGCAGCCGTAGGTGCAGAGCTTGCTCGCGCTGGTCTTGCCGCCGCTGCAGGTCAGCAACGTGTCGCCGTCGCACCACGCGCCATCGGGCTTGCCGCTGCACGGGCCCGCAACCACCGCCGACTTGCACACGTCGGCGACGCCCGGCGGCATGGATTGGCAGCCATTCGGACAGGTCTGCGACGAGGCCACGGCCCCGCCCTGGCACTTCAGCAGCTTGTCGCCGTCGCACCAGGCACCGTCCGACTTGCCCGCGCAAGGTCCGCTCTGGGCCGGGGCACTCTTGCACACGTCGGGCACGCCGGGCGGCATGGCCTGGCAGCCGTACTGGCAGGTCTGGCTGGAGGCCACCTGATTGCTTTTGCATTGCAGGAGTTTGCCGCCATCGCACCAGGCGCCGTTCTGTTTGCCCGAGCATGGACCGCTGGCGGCATAGCACTGGTCGTTGGTGCCCACCGGCATGGATTGGCAGCCGCTTGGGCAGTTCTGGCTCGAGGCGATCGCGCCGCCCTTGCACAGCACCAGCGCACTGCCGTTGCACCAGTAACCGCTCAGCTTGCCGGCACAGAAATCGGCCCACGCCGGCGCGGCCGCGATCAAGCCGACCATCACCAAGAACGCCAACGAAAAACGCCTGCCGCGCATGTCATCCTCCCTGTCCAAGGCAGCATGTCACTGCCCCGCGGCCAGCGCAACCACCCGCCCGCCGCGCTGGGGCCGCCACACCCACAAGGCGAGGTGCTTGACGCCGCGACGATTTTCGTTGAACCTACTCAACCGGTCGGCCAAGCGCCAACTGGCGGAGTCCGAAGGAGCGAGATGCCGTGAGGGCATTTTACCTTTTGTCCCGTCGCCGTGTCAGAATCCATGTCGGTCAGGCACGCTCTTGGCGCTGCACCAGACCGACACTCCGACCGAGTGCGCGTCCGGCGGTCGGGTAACCCTTCGTGACGGAGGACCGGGGTGTGGCGAGTGCCACTGCTCACGGGCCATCATCGCGACCACCGGTCGCCTTTCATGCGCACTTCGCGCAATCTACAGCAGCGCCGCTGCATCTTGGAGTCACCATGCGTCTGATCACCGCTCTCGCCGTCGTTCTGGGTCTTGCTTTCGCCGCTCCGGTGATGGCTGATGAAGCCAAGGCTGATGCCCCGAAGGCTGAGAAGGCCGAGAAGAAGGCCGAGAAGCTCGAGAAGAAGGCCGAGAAGCTCGAGAAGAAGGCCGAGAAGGCCGAGAAGAAGGCCGAGAAGCTCGAGAAGAAGGCTGAGAAGGCCGAGCAGAAGGCCGAGAAGAAGGCTGAGAAGGCCGAAAAGAAGGCCGAGAAGAAGGAAGAGAAGAAGGCCGACAAGTAAGTCGCCTCGATCTCCGCGCCGCTGGCTTCGGCCTGGGCGCGTCCGGATTCACCAGCGGCGGATGTGCCCTACGGGCCGTCCGCCGTTGGCGTTTTTGCGGCAGATGCAAGAAGGCCGTTCGCCGCACACCCTGCCCGCCGCGTCCAAATGGCCTGGCGGAACGCGGGCCTAGGCCGGCTCCACGAGTACTTGCCCGGTTAGCTGCGCCCTTGCGAGTAGGCCTGCCGCACGGCGCGCGCCGCAGTGTCCAGGCGCTCGGCGGCGGGAGAGACCACGGCTGCCGCTTCGGGATCGTCGCCCAGCTGCTCGGCCAGTAGGGCCGTGGCCGCATCCGTCGCCAGCACGGCCTCGCGGTAATCGCTCAGAATTTCGTACCAGTAGCCCTCGTCGCCGTTGCACAGCAGACCGACCCAACCCGGGCGCTTGCCGGCATGCGGCAGCATCGGAGTGAGCAGCAAGTCCAGGTGCCGCAACAAGTTGTGTCGATTGCGGTGCACATCGAGCAGCGCACCTTCGGGCACGCGGCAGCGCAGGTCCTGACCCGGCGCGGGCAGTGGCAGCAGAGGCAAAATCGCCAGCAGCGCTCCCAGCGGCGTGCCCTGGGCAAACACGTGCGTGCCCACCCGCACGCTCGCGGCGAACCGCTGCACCGTCTTGGGTAGCTCGATCGGCTGGGCCGCGACCAAGGCCGGCACCTGCTCCACGGCGATCTCGACGCGCGGCTTGCCTTTGGCCGCCTCGACGGCCACAGCCACCGGCCCCAGCTGCAGCGTGGTGGGCGCCGGCGCCTGCTGACCTTCGGCCTTGGCGAGCCGCTCGGGCCGCAAATGCCACAAGTCCGCGAGATCTGGACGCAACGTCGCGACCCAGTGGCCGCGAATCTGCGAAACCTGGCGGGCATAGGCGCGCTGCGACACCACGATCTCGGCGGCGACCACGAACCGCGGCGTGCGTCCGTACAGCGAGCTCGACGGGTGCAGCCAGATGCGATCGTCGCTGGAGCCCTGGTAGTGCTTGCCACAACAAATCAAGAAGTTCTGCGCGAACCCGGTCGCCATGCAGTACAGCACGGCCTCGCGATCGCCGCCCGTCCCAACGTGCTTGCCCAGCCCAGTCAGCGTGTCGACCAGCTGATCGTGGGCGTTCTCGGCAAAGGCCAATACGTCGTGATCCAGGTAGTTGCGGGCGCAGTAGGCGCGCCGATCGCCAGCGCCCAGCCACTCGTGGATGATGCGCAGCCCGGTCGCGGCGTCGCCCAGCGGATCGCCCAGTTGCTCGTGACGGCGCCGCGCCCGATCCTCTTCTTGATCGGGGTAGACAAAGGCCAGTCGACCCGACAGCCACGCGGCCAGCCAGACGGCGTCGTCGGCGGCGTTGGGGTGCTGCTCCACCGCCTCCACGACCATCCGCCCAAGGCTGGGCGTCAGCGGCAGGATCGCCATCAGCTTGCCGGCACCGGTCAGGTTGCGGTCCGCGTCGAGCGCGCCCAGGAGCTGCAACTGCTCGATCGCCGCCAAAATCCGGCTGCGCGGCGGCGCCGTGGGGAAGGCGAAGTCCTCGATCCGCTTGACGCCGAGGTCCGTCAGGCGCAGCACCGTCTCGGCCAGGTCCAGGCGCAGGATCTCCTCGTCGGTAAAGGCGGGCCGCCGCTGGTAGTCTTCCGGCGAGTACAGGCGGACGCAGATACCGGGGGCGGTGCGCCCTGCCCGCCCGGCCCGCTGATCGGCCGAGGCGCGGCTGATGCCTTCCTCGCGCAAGATGGTGATGCCGCGCTGGGCTACCGTTCGCGGCACCTTGGCAAGACCGCTGTCGATGACGAAGCGCACCCCGTCGATGGTGATCGAGGTCTCGGCAATGTTGGTGGCAATGATGATCTTGCGGCGTCCGACTTCGTCGAAAATGCTCTCTTGGTCCTCGCGGCGCAAGGCGCCGTACAGCGGCATGATTGCGCAGTCCCGGTCGACTCCGTAGCTGCGCAGCGCCACAGCCGTCCGCTTGATCGCGTCTTCGCCCGGCAGAAACACGAGGACGTGGCCCGGCTCGCGGCTGCGCAAGATCGCCATGGTCTCGCGCACTACGGCGTCGACCATCGCGTCGGTCCGGCTGTCGACCATGGGCCGGTACTGGATCTGCACCGGGTGCGGCCGCGACGGAATCTCGACGACAGGAACTCGACCGGCCACGTCGGAGAAGAAGTCTACGAATTTCTGAGGATTCAGCGTGGCCGAGCTGATCACCACCCGCAGGTCCGGGCGCGCCAGGAGCGCTTCGTGGAGCAAGCCCAGGGCGAAATCGATGTTCAGCGTCCGCTCGTGCGCCTCGTCGATGACGATCACGCTGTAGCGCTGCCAGTTGGCGTCGAAGTGCGCCTCCTGCAACAAGATGCCATCGGTGACGATGCGGAGCCGCGTGTCGGGTCCACTGCAGTCGTCAAACCGAATGCAGTAGCCCACCTCGCGTCCGCACTCCACTCCCAGCTCGGCGGCCACCCGCCACGCCACAGAAACAGCTGCAATACGGCGGGGTTGCGTGACGCAGATGGCCTTCTCGGCCAGGCCGGCGCGCAGCAGCATTTGCGGCAGCTGGGTCGTCTTGCCGCAGCCGGTGGGCCCCACCACCACCGTCACTTGATTGCGGCGGATGGTCTCGACCAGCTCCTGTTCGCAGGCGGCGATGGGCAGCAACTTGGCCTGCGCCTGTAGCGCGGCCGGAGAGGGATGATTTTGCAAGCCAGTTCCTTTGTTGTCGGGCAACTGCGGGGGCGGCAGCGGTGCCGGGAACGGGACTCGAACCCGTACGAGCTTTGCGCCCTGGGGAGTTTAAGTCCCCTGCGTCTACCGTTCCGCCATCCCGGCCTTGTGCTGCCCCGTCGCCCCTGCAGTCCGCTCCGACCCGTGCACGGTGCGCACAGGGTACAGCAGAGCGCCAGGGCCTGCACGCGCGCTACTCAGCCGCGCCAAGTTGTTCAGAGAAAACCCCACTTTGCCCGGCAATCAGGAATCCGCAACGGCGCGCCGTGTTCGAACTCCAGCGTCGTGCCTCGGTCACCCGCGCTGGCACGGCGACCGCGAAGTTCCGCAGGGCGACCGTGTGGCAGCGTGGGCCGTGGGAAGGGGCATCAGTAGCCGGCCTTGCCTGCGCCCGTACCCGGCTGTCCGTAGATGCCGTTGGTGAACTCGAGCGAGTAGTTGGCGCAGTTGGGCGAGCCGGCGGCCTTGTAGACCTTGACATAGAACCACGCCGAGTCGTCTTGGCACTGCGTGAAGTAGAAGCCAGTCGGCACGCACACATAGCCGCTGTTGTAGTTCATGCAGTACGGACCGCCGCCGCCCGGGTAGCCCGGCGGGATGTTCCAGCCCGCGTTGCTCTGGTCGAAGCGGTTGCCGGTCTGGCACGGGCACTCGCCGTAGCCCGACCAGTTGCCGCCGACCGAGGTACCCGACTTGAAGTTGGTGAACCAGTTGAAGTCGGTGCGGCTGCAGCAGACCGAGTTGGTGCCGCCGGCCGGGCAGGTGCCGCGCCACACGTCGAAGCGCAGGTTGCCGCCCGGGTTGCTGGTGAACACCACGCGCATGTTGAAGGCGTCGCAGTCAGCGTAGCCGCTGTCGCCGTTGTCGGCGGCGTACACCGCGTACCAGTCGATGTCGGTGGTATCGACCAAGCGCGCGGTGACCAGCTCCTTGGCACCGCTGCTGCCCTGGCCGTCCTTCAAGTTGGTGCTGACCACGTAGGCGGCCGCGCAGGTGTCGTTCGGCTCGTACACGTCGGTGCCGTTGCACTCGCAGCCGTCGCTGACCGAACCGTTCAAGTTGTAGAAGTCCTTGAAGCAGTTCTTGAGCTGGCAGGTACCGGACACGCACTTCACCACCGCGTTGGCGTAGGCCGGGCAGCCATCGCTGGCGTTCTCGTCCGTGGTGCCATTGCAGTTGTCGTCCACGTTGTTGCAGGCCTCGGCCTTGCCCGGGTTGATGCTTGCGTTGGTGTCGGCGCAGTCGCCGCCGCCCTTGGTGCAAACGGCTGGCGTGCCCACGGTCACCATGGCGGCGTTGCAGTAGCCGTCGTTGTCGGCGTTGCAGCCTTCGTCGACGCTGCTGTTGCAGTTGTTGTCCTTGGCGTCGCAGAGCTCGGGCTTGCCGGGGGCGCAAGTCGGGCAGGTGTCGTCGCAGTCGCCAGTGGTCTTGGTCGTGTACAGGCCGGTGGCGCCGCACGAGCAGACGAAGGAACTGATGCCCACCCCATCCTGGTCGCCGTCGTAGTACCAGTTGACGCAACCCGTCGAGCCCGCTTCGTCGGTCAGACCGTTGCAGTTGTCGTCCTTGCTGTTGCAGGTTTCGGTGCTGACCGGGCTGATGGCCGAGGTGGTGTCGTCGCAGTCGCCGCCGCCGGCCGGGCAGACTGCCGGCGTGCCGACGGTCACCTTGGCCTTGCTGCAGTAGGCGTCGCCGTCGGCGTTGCAGGCTTCGTCGACCTGGGCGTTGCAGTTGTTGTCGACGTCGTCGCAAAGCTCGGTGGCACTCGGCTTGACGAAGATGCTGTTGTCGTCGCAGTCGCCGCCGCCCGACGGGCATGCCGTCGACGACGTGTAGGTCATGCTCTTGTCGCAGTAGCCGTCCTTGTCGTCGTCGCAGCCTTCGTCGGTGACGCCGTTGCAGTTGTCGTCGACATTGTTGCAGGCCTCTGCGCTGGTGTTGGGGTACACCGCCGCGTTGGCGTCGTTGCAGTCGCCGCCCTTGGTGGCGCGGTAGTTGCCGCTGATGGCGCACCAGCACTGGACGTTGGCGATGCCGTAGCCGTCGTTGTCGCCGTCGTAGTAGAAGTTGGTGCAGCCTGCACCGCCCTGCTCGTTGGTGGCGCCGTTGCAGTTGTCGTCGGCGGCCGTGGTGCAGTTCTCTGCCGCGCCGGGCTTGACGACGGCGTCGGTGTCGTTGCAGTCGCCGCCGCCCGACGTGCAGGTCGAGACGGTGCCCGAGACGGTCATGCCCGAGTCGCAGAAGTTGTCGTTGTCGTCGTCGCAACCTTCGTCGATCGCGGCGTTGCAGTTGTTGTCCAGGTTGTCGCAGAGCTCGGCGGTGCCGGGGTTGACCGTGGCCGCGGCGTCGTCGCAGTCGTCGCCCGGCTTGGTCGCGCCCGCCGCCGGCTTGCTGCTCTTGCTGCAGCCCGCCGTCGAGGTGATCAACATGTTCTTGTTGCAGAACAGGTCGCCGTCCGCGTCGCAGCCTTCGTCCAGACCGCCGACGCAGTTGTTGTCGGCGCCGTCGCAGACCTCGGTCGCGCCTGGGTTGACCACGGCCGACGCGTCGTTGCAGTCGCCGTTGACCAGCGCCGTCTTGCCTGCCGACTGGAAGCACTGGCAGGTGCCCACGCCAAAGCCGAAGCCGTCGTTGTCGGCGTCGGTGTAGAAGTTGGTGCACGCCGCGGCGTTGACGACGTTGTTGTTGCCGTCGCAGTTGTCGTCGTACTCCGTGGCGCAGGTCTCGGCCTTGCCGGGGTTGACGTTGACGTTGGTGTCGTTGCAGTCGCTGCCGCCCTTGGGGCAGGCGGTGCTGACCGACACCGTGCCGACGCAGTAGCCGTCGCCGTCCGAGTCCTTGCAGACTTCGTCGGTGCCGGCGGCGCAGTTGTTGTCCACGCTGTCGCAGACTTCCGTGGCGCCGGGGTTGATCGCGGCGCTGGCGTCGTTGCAGTCGCCGCCGCCCTTGATGCACTTGGCCGGCGTGCCGATGATCGACATGGAGCTGTCGCAGTACTGGTCGGCGTCGTCGTCGCAGCCTTCGTCGGTGGCGCCCGAGCAGTTGTTGTCGGCGCCGTCGCAGATCTCCGGCTTGCCGGGGCGCACCAGGCTGTTTTGATCGTCGCAGTCGCCGCCGCCCGAGGTGCAGATCGGCGGGGTGCCGACCACGGTCAAGCCGTTGTCGCAGTAGCCGTCCTTGTCGTCGTCGCAGCCGTTGTCGGTGACGCCGTTGCAGTCCTGGTCGATGTTGTCGCACTTCTCGGTGGCGGTGGGGTACACCGCGGCCGCGGTGTCGTTGCAGTCGCCGCCGCCGTTGATGCACACCGCCGGCGTGCCCTTGGTGATCATCGCTGCGTCGCAGTA
>JACRCU010000072.1 GCA_016218865.1 Deltaproteobacteria bacterium
CTCCGCTGACGACGAACATCACCGAGATCCGCGGTGCCGAACACCCCTTTTGCCCATGTCATTGCGTCCATCGTTTCCAGGTCTCCTTGGTTGGAGTACCTGTAACGTTCGAGGGTTGGGGGAAATTCGATCGAAAGACAGGTTCGGGCTCCGGCTCGGGTTCAGGTCGCGGTTTTCCATAGGGGCCAAAACTTGCCACACGGCCTGTCTATTCCCGCTGCGGCTCCGCTTCGTCGCGCAACAGCAACCGCAGGATGCCGGGCAGCACGAACAGCGCCACCAGCGTCGCCACCGCGATGCCGGCCACCACCACCGTCGCCAGCGGCCGCTGCACCTCGGAGCCCGCGCCGGTCGACTGCGCCATCGGCAGGAAGCCCAGCGCCGCCACCCCGGCCGTGGTCAGCACCGCCCGGGTCACGTTCGCCGCGCCGTCGCGGATGGCCTGCTCCAGGCGCTGCCCCTCGTCCATGCGCCGCCGCACCTCGCTGGCCAGCACCACGCCCGACAGCACCGCCACGCCGCCCAGGGCAATGAAACCCACGGCGGCCGAAAGCGAAAACGTCATGCCGCGCGTCATCAGCCCCAGCATGCCGCCCGTCAGCGACAGCGGCACCACCGCGAACACCGCCAACGCCAGCCGCAGGTTGCCGAACATCCAGAACAGCATGGCGAAGATGATCGCCACCGCCGCGGGCACCACCACCGCCAGGCGCTCCTTGGCGCGCTCGAAGTTCTCGAACTGCCCGCCCCACGCCACCCGATAGCCCGAAGGCAGCTGGAATTCCTCTTGAACCACCGCCTGCGCCTCGGCCACCCAGCTCACCAGGTCGCGGCCGCGCAGGTTCACGTCGATGCGCACCGCCCGCTGGCGACCCAGGTGACGGATGCCGGTGGGGCCGTCGCCCTCGGCCAGCTGCAGCACCTCGGCCAGCCGCACCGACTGCCCCTGCTCGGTCATCACGGGCAGCTCGCTCACCGCCGCCACCGTGGTCTGGGTCGGCGGCATGGTCACCACCACGTCGAAGCGGCGCTGCTGCTCGTACACCGAGCCGACGCGGATGCCCTGCCGCGACGCCTGCAGCACGTCGAACGCGTCGCGCACCCGCACGCCGAACTGGGCCATGCGGCCGCGGTCGACCTTGGCGGTGATCTCGGGCTGGCCGAGCACGCGCTCGACGCGCACGTCGCCCGAACCGCGGATCTGCTTGACGCGCTTGCCGATCTGGTCGGCCAGGGTCGCCAGGCCGTGCAGCTCGGTGCCGTAGATCTCGATGGCCACGTCGGCGCGCGAGCCGCTAATCATCTCGTTGGTGCGGTCCTCGATGGGCTGCGACACGCTGACGAAAGTGCCCGGAACCTCGGACTCGATGCGGGTTTTGATGATCTCGGACAGCGCGTCGAAGTCGGGCGCGGTGCTCCAGGTCTCGGTGGGCCGCAGCCGCACCAGGATGTCGGTGTTGTCGTTGCCCACCGGGTCGATGGCGACCTCGGCGCGGCCGGTCATGCCCAAAGTGCTCACCACCTCTGGGAAACCGTGCAGCACCTTCTCGGCCGCCAAATCCAGGCGCCGGCCCTCGTTCAGCGCGATCGACGGCGCACGCTTGATGGTGACCACGATATCGCCCTCGAAGATGCGCGGCACGAACTCGGCGCCGCCTTGGGCGAACTGCCAGCCGACGGCAAGGGTGGCGAGCGTCGCTGCCGCCAGGATGGGCCAGCGCTGCCGGACAATCCCTGCAGTCATGCGGGTGTACTCGGCCACCACCCAGTCCATCCACCGCGGCCCGTGGCCCTTGGGCGGCGGCATCAGCGTCGTCAGCACACCCGGGAACAGCGCGACCGCGTAGAGCAGGGCGCCCAACAGCGCAAACGCCATGGTCAGCGCCATCGGCCGGAACATCTTGCCTTCGATTCCGGCCAGGCTCAGCAGCGGCACGTAGACCAGCAGAATGATGGCGACCGAGAACGCCACCGGGCGCACCACCCGCCGTGTCAGGTCGGCATAGGTCTCGGCGCGGTTGCGCAAGGATCTCCCGGCGGTACCGGCCACCACCGCCTCCAGCACCACGATCGGGCCGTCGACCAGAAAGCCGAAGTCGATGGCGCCCAAGCTCATCAGGTCGCCGGTCACGCCAAAGGCGCGCATGCCCGCCAGGGCCACCACCATCGCGATCGGGATGCCCAGCGCCACCGCCAGCGCGCCGCGCAGCGTGCCCAGGAACAGCGCCAGAACGAGCGTGACCACCAGCACGCCCTCGGCCAAGTTGGTGCCCACCGTCTGCAGGGTGCGGCCCACGAAGTCCGAGCGGTCGTACACGGTCACCAGCTCGACACCCGGTGGCAGGTTCTTGCGCACTTCCTCGACCTTGGCCTTGAGCGCCAGCACCACGTCGCGGCTGTTGGCGCCCAGCAGCATCATGGCAATACCGCTCACCGCCTCGCCTTTGCCGGCCTCGGTGATCACGCCCTGGCGCAGGGCCGGCGCGGTCTTGACCTCGGCCACGTGCCGCACCAGGGTCGGCTTGCCGGCGGCACTGCGTCGCACCACCACCTCGGCCAGATCCCGCTCGTCGCGAATCAGGCCGTCGCCGCGCACGGTAAACGACTCAGCGCCGCGGTCCAGGTAGCCGCCGCCCACGCTCAGGTTGGCCGCGCGCAGGGCGTCCACCACGTCTTGCAGCGACAGGCCCCGCGCCTTGAGCCGCTGCGGATCCACCTCGACCTGCAGCTGCTTCAGCTCGCCGCCCATGGTGTTGACTTCGATGATCCCAGGCACAGTGCGGAGTTGCGGGGTGATGTCCCAGTCCAGCAGCGTCCGCAGCTGCATCGGGCTGTGGCGGTCCGAGCGCACCACGAACTGGTAGATCTCGCCCAGACCCGAGGAAACCGGTCCCAATTCCGGCTTGTTGGCGGTGTCCGGCAGCTCGGCTTCCACCGCGCCGACGCGTTCGAGCACCAGCTGGCGGGCGAACCACGGGTTGGTGCCGTCGCGGAAGATGACCGTGACGGCCGACAAACCGGCGCGCGACACGCTGCGCAGCTCGGCGCTGCCCGGGACACCGTTCATGGCGTTTTCGATGGGCACCGTGACGGTGCGCTCGACCTCCACGGGGGCGAGGCCCGGCGCCGTCGTCAGCACCGATACTTGCACGGTCGACACGTCGGGCATGGCGTCGATGGGCAGCGTCGCCACCAGCCAGCCGCCCCAGGCGAGCATGGCGACCAGCAACACCCACACCAGGCTGCGGCGATCGATGGACCACGAAACGATGCGCTCGAGCACGCTCTACCCCTTGGAATATCTAGCGATAAAGCTCGCCCTTGACGGCGAACACGCCCTTGGTCACCACGTTCTGCCCGGGCTGCAGGCCGGCGCGCACTTCCTGCCACTGGCCGTCGTCGCCGCCGATCTCCACCGGCACCATCCGCAGCCGCGTGGGCGTCTCTTGCACGAAGACCACGGTGCGGCCGTCGATCCACGTGACGGCCTCGCGGGGCACGGCGAGCACTTCGCGCTGGCGACTCACCGCAGTCACCACGGCGCGCACGGCCTGGCCGGGTCGCAACATGCGCTCTTCGCACACCACTTCCAGGCGCACCGGCGCAGTGCCGGTCAGCGGATCGATGACATCGCCGATGTACGAGATCTTTCCGGTCAAGCGCTGCTCGGGGCTGGTCAGCGGCGCCACTTCCACCGGGTCGCCGACCTTGAGCGAGCGCAGTTGGCGGTCGGTTGCGGTCAGTTCGACCCACAGGTGGTGCAAGTCCGCGACCCGAAAGGCCATGATGTGGTCCTCGATCGCCTGGCCCGGCGAGACGTGCCGCTCGACCACCACGCCGTCGATCGGCGAGCGCAGCTCGTACTCGCCCAGCTTGCGACCGCTGGCCCCCCGCAGCAGCGCCTTGACGTGCTGCTCTGCCGCAGCTCGTTCGGCCTTGGCGGCCGCCAACTCGGCTTTGGCCTGCTCGGCTTCGCGCGCGGTGGTCAGGTTGTCGGCCAGCAGCTTGTGTTCGCGATCGGCATTGGCTCTCGCGGCTTCGACGCGGGCGGCCGTCGATTCCAGCACCGCCTGGATGCCCGCGAGCTCCGTGCTCTCGACCACCGCCAGTACGTCGCCGGCCTTGACGCGGTCACCCTCGAACTTCTTGATCTCGTGGATCAAGCCCTTGGTCCGCGTGCCCACGGCGGCCACGTGCTCGGGATCGAAGGCGGCTTTGCCGGTCAGGTCCAGCCGATCGGTCATGGTGCGCCGCTCGGCGGGCTGCGCGGCGATGCCGAACGACTTCATGAGGTTCGCTGGGAACTCGATGGAGTCGCCCTGGACCCGCGGTCCGCTCGGCGCAACCGCCGCCTTGGGCGGGGCCGGGCGCTGCGACCACCACCAGCCGCCCCCTGCCGCCGCAGCCACCGCGACCACGGCAGCGAGCCAGCGGCCCCAGCGCGGGCGCCCCGGCAGCCGCTGGGGCGGCGCAATTTCGAAGTCCTTGTCCATGGTATCGTGTGCTTGCATGATGGCGGTTCGCCTCGGGGTGGTTTCGTGCAGCGCGCTCGGCCGCGCAGGACCTGCGGTTCAGAAGCGCTCGCCGGTGGCGGCGACCCACTCCCCGCGCAGGCTCCAGCGCCGCTCGGCCAGGTCCAGGTGGCGCAGTTCGACTTCGGCGAGGTTGCGGCGCGCCAGCAGCACCGCCATCCAGTCGCCTTTGCCCGAGCGCCAGGTGGCCGTGGCTGCCGCCAGCGTGGCCTGACCCGCGGCCCGGCCCTGGCTGTGGAGGTCGCGGTCCGCGTCGGCCAGGGCGCGATCCTCACCAGCCAACGCCAGCCATTGGACGCGCGTTTGCCGGCGCGTGGCTTCGGCCTCGGCCTCGGCGCGCAGGCGTTCGGCTTGGGCGCGTGCCCTTTCTACCTGCCCGGCGCGGGCGATCGGCGGCGACCAGGCCACGCCCGCGTTGACCCGCAGCCCGCCCGCGGCATCGCGGCCGGCGCCCAACAAGCCTTGCCACGGCGGCTGGGCCTCGGCGATGGCCCTCTGCTCGGCAGCCCGGTGCACCTCGACTTCGCGAAGCAACACCGCCACTTGCGGAAGGGTGTCCAGCGACGCGGCCTGGGGCAGCGGCAGCGGGGTGGCGGGCGAAACCGCGTGCTCGCTGCGCTCTGGTACTTCGCCCAGCACCAAGGACAAGGTCGTGATTGCACGGGCAAATTCGGCGCGCGCCATGGCCAGCTGGCCGGCGAAGCGGACCACTTCCATGCGCGCCAGCTGCGCGTCTTGCTCGCGGGCATCGCGAACCTGCGCGCGCTTGACCAGCGCCTGCGCTTCTTGATCGGCCGTCGCCGTGATCTCGCTGAGGAGCCGCACACGGGCCGCTGCGACCACCGCCCGGCCCCATTGCTGAACGGCCCAGCCGCGCACTTCGGCAAGCGACGCCAGCTGTTGCACCGCCAGCCAGTCGCGCATCGCCCGCGCCTCGCCGCGGCGAGCGGCCGGCTGATCACCGGCTTCGACCGGCAGCCACACGTCCAGCTGGGCCTCGACCTGGGTACCCACCGCCCCCGCCCGCGCTTCGAAGGCGGGGTTCTGCATGCGGCCCCACGCCGCCGCGGCCAAGCTGGCATCGCCAAGGCGCAACCTGGCCATAGCCAAGGCAACCTGCGGTGCGCGCGCTTCGGCTTGTGCCACCACTTCGGCCAGCGTTGGCAGCTCGGCCCCGGTCGCTGGCGCGGCGGCTGCGGTCGCCACTGTGGCAAATTGCGCCAGCAGCAGAACGGCGAGTCGACCAGGGGTTGGACGAAGATTGGGGAAAATCATGGTGATGGTTCGATTGGTGTTGCGCCGCGTGCACGGCGACATGAGGCAAAATGTCACAACTGCCTGCGAATATTCCAGCGCGCTGGCGAAAGTTGCGGCGCCCTCTGGGTTCCTCACCTCCAGGATTCCGCGGTAGGCGCGGCGGAACGGGGCAAGGTCGGCCCCTTGCGCTCGCCACTCACTGGGGCTAGCCTCGCGGCCCAGGTGGACCCCATGTCGTTGCAGGCGCGTTCAGAGTCCCGCGCGGCTCTGGCACGGCGGCAACCACTTGAATCGTGGCCTGCGTCGAGATGCCGATGAGCCAGCCGCCTCCCCTGTCGCCGATTTCGCCGGGTCAGTCGGACCTGGTCGGCCGGGTCTTCGAAGCTTCGCCTGTGGCGATCGTGGTCAGCAGCGTGGACGGCCAGGTGGCGCGGGTCAACGCCGCTATGACCACGCTGTTGGGCTACTCCTACGACGAGTTGGCCCATCTGACGGCCGCCGACATCAGCCACCCCGACGACCTGATACTGGGCATCAACGCGATGCGCGACGCCCTGGCCGGCCGCTGCAGCGAAGGTCGTTTCGCCAAGCGCTACCTGACCAAACAGGGCAAAATCGTCTGGGCCGACGTGCACTTTGCCCTCTTGCGCGACGCCAACGGCGCGCCGACGCACTTCGTCACCCACATCGTCGACCTGTCGGCCCAGCGCGCCTACGAGCGCAAGTGGTACACCCTGTTCGAGAATGCGGCCGACGGCGTGTTCGTGGCCGGCGCCGATGGCTACTACCTGGACGCCAATCCGGCCGGCTTGCGGATGTTGGGCACGACCGTAGAGGAACTGCGGCGCCTGCGGATGGTCGACATCATCGACCCGGCCGATCTGGCGGCCCACCCGCTGCGCGAGCGCGACCTGGAGCGCGACGGCGGTGTGACGACCCTGCGCAAAATCCGCCGCAAAGACGGCAGCATGCTCCACGCAGAGATCGCCGCCCGGCGCCTGCCCGACGGCACTGCCATCGGCATCGTCCGCGACGTGGGGCGGCGCGAGCGCGAGGCGGCGGTGATGGGCCTGCGCCTGCTGGTCGAGGAGCTGATCCGCGAGCGAACCGTAGACAGCGTGGTGGCCGCGGCGCTCGGGCCCGCCATCCAGATGGTCGACAGCGATCGCGGCGCCCTGCAGGTCCTGGATCGCGGGCGCAAGCTCATTGGCCAAGCCTGGCTGCCCGACCATGCGGCCGCCTTGCCGCCGCCGCTTTTGAGCTTGGGCGGGCGGGCGACCCAGGTGCCCCTGGAAGCGCAAGTCGACGAAATCGAAGGTGTGCGTCGCCTGGTGGTGCCGGTGGCGGTCGACGGCATGGTGTCGGCGGTCATCCAAGCCGCCGGCAAGCCGACGCCGTACCTCGACGAGGACCGCGCCCACTTGGCGGCCATTGCCAGCGCCGTCGTCGACGTGATTACCCGCCACCGCGCCGAGCAATTCTTGCGCGCCACGGTGGACCGTCTGGCGCTCGCCAGCGACGCAGCGCGGATTGGCGTTTGGGAAATCGACTTGGCGACTCAGCAAGTTACATGGGATGACCACATGTATGCGCTGTTCGGCGTGGATCCGCCGCAGCCCGGCCACGAACACGAGGTGTGGCGTGCGGCCCTGAGCGAAGTCGACCGGCTGGGCCACGACGCGACGGTGCGCGAGGCCTTGGCGCGCGGCGCGGATCTCCACACGGACATTCAAGTGCGCACAGCCACGGGCGAAAGTCGGGTGCTCGAGGCCCACGCGCGCATCCAGGTCGGCCCCGACGGTCGGCCGTTGCGCCTGGTGGGGCTGAATATCGACGTGACTGCGCGCCGCCGCGACGAGGCGGAACTGCGCAAACATCGCGATCATTTGGACGAATTGGTGCGGGCGCGCACGCAGGAACTCGACCGCTCGAACCGCGAGCTCGAACAGTTCGCCATGGTCGCGTCGCACGACCTAAAGGCGCCGCTGCGCACCATCCA
>JACRCU010000076.1 GCA_016218865.1 Deltaproteobacteria bacterium
CCATCGAAGCCCGCCGCCACCACAAAGTTCCACGGCTCGCTCTGCAGCACCGCCACGTCGGAACTGGGCTTGTCGGCCGCCAGCTGGTAGTGGGCGTGCGCTTGGCTGGAAAGGCCTTCCAGATCGCCCATGTTCAGGATGCTGGGATCCGCCGGCACCTTGCGCCCATCGGCTAGGTGCATCAGCTGCCGCTGGTCGTCGTAGGCGTAGCGGCGCTGGTTGCGCTGGTCCAGGTCGGGCTGGGCGCTACCTTGCACCACCAGGTTGAAGCGGTCCGGCGCGCCCTCGCGGTCGAACTCCTCAAGGCCCCACACCGCCGGAGTCGGCTCGCGCGACAGGCCCAGAAAGCCGCGGATGCCAAAGGCGTCGAACGCCCGCGGGTTCTTGAACCGCTTCTGGAAGCGCTCGGGATCGCCCTGGTCCTGCTCGGGCGACGGCGACGGCGAGGCCAGGGTCTGGCCCAGCCACAGATAGAACGCCACCAGCTGGTCTTCGGTCGGCGGGGTCAGCTGGCCGAGTTTCACCTGCTGGCGCAGCGCTTTTTCGGTCAGCCAGCGGTGCACCGACAGCGTGCTCGCCTGGGCCACAGCGGGCCACGGCAGCAGGGCCAGCGTCAGCAGGCCGGCGAGCCAGCGGAAGGGGACGGTCAGGGCAGGGCGGTGCAGCATGGTCGCCAGCATAGCGCCCGCCGTCGCTGCTGAAAACCGCACCGGCGGTCGTGCCGATGGATGCAGACGCTACGGATTGTTTTGGCTATTTCGGGTCGATGTCCGGGTGCGGCCTGGCTTGTCCGCGGTTCCGGCCCTACGCCTGCGGCAGCTCGAAGCGAATCGGCCGACCCAGCTCCGCCGACACCGTCTCGCCCAGCAGATCCTGCAGGTCGCCGCCGTGCACCGGATCGACCCAGCGGCCATTCTGCAGCTGGCAGTGCCAGGCGCGGTCGCCAGCGGCATACCACAGCTCGCGCAAGGGCGCCTGGTGGTTCAAGATAAATACCTTGCCGCCCTCGGCGTGGCCGTGGCCTAGGCGGATGCGCACCACGCCGGCCTGCAGCTCGGCCTCGACCTCGTCGGGGTCTTCGCGGTCCAGGCGCGCCAAGACGCTGCGGTAGACGGCGTCGGCCAACTTGCGAAAAGTGCTTTCGTCCATCATGACTTGCCTCACCTCGGCTTGGGCCTACTCGCCTTCGCTGATGGCGTTGCGGTTCCACGCCGGAATCTCGACTTCGATGTCCTGGCTGCCGTTCGGCACGCACTGGCACGCCAGCCGCGACTGCCCGGTCAGGCCCGGTGCGGTATCCAGCATGTCTTCTTCGGCGTCGTCGGCCGGATTGCACGACCCCAGGCCCTTCTTCACCACCACATGGCACGTCGAACACGAGCACACGCCGCCGCAGGCGTGGTCCACCCGCACGCCATGGTGCAGCAGGATGTCCAGCAGCGATCCAGGCCGGCCGTCGCGACCAAAGGGCAGTTGCTCGGGCGCCACCGCAATGGTCTGGCCGCTGTTGGCGATGCGCAAGGTAAACGCTTGCTTTGCCACAGGAACCGCTCGCTGAGCCAGGTAGGGATTGACGCCGCCCATCGCTTCACCGCTGCCGCTGACCTCGGCGCGATGCCGAGCGCGGACCATTTTGGTCCGATTTGCCGACCGGTGCAAGTCGACCGGGGCATGTAGCCGCAACATAGGCACAACCGTGCCGCGGCGCCAGTCCGGGCCGGGCAACGTATGGGCATCGCGCGGGGGTTGGAGCCCGTGTAACAAAGTCAGCAGGGAGGTCAACGGAGCGGTGCGACGGACCCGATAGGGGACGCGCACCCACACATACCTTTGGGTGCGACCCACCCAGCAGCAGGACAGGGGCCGAGCAACATCGACTTGATTTTGCTCGGGCCCTTACCGCCCCAAATTCTTGCGGAGCTTGTCGCGCTGGCTCTCGAAGGTCAGGGCCGCCAGCACTTCGGGGAAGTTCTGGGGATCCACAACGCGCGGCCACATCATCGTCGCGACGTGGACCTGCGGATCGGCAAAGGTGACGATCTCCATCACCGCGATCACCTGGCGGCAATTGAACCACGAGCCCGCGTGGATCTCGTCTTGGACCGCCGCAATCTGCGCCTTGGTGAACGCAGCGTGCTTCAGGCGCGCGGCAAACTGGTCAAAGCGCTCGTGCGTCAGGGCTTGCGGCGGCGGTGGCGGTGGCGGTGGCGGAACGGCCTGCGGCGGTGGCGGCGGCTCGGCGCTGCGGCGGTCGACCGGCCCATGGCCACGGCGCACAACCACTTCTACGCTGGAGGTCAGGTCGTTCCAGTCGCGGCCGACAAACGGCGTGTCGCCGCGGATCTCGATGCTGCGACCGGCAAAGCCCGGATGCTCGTACAGAACGACCACCGTGTCGCGCGCCACCCGCAGCGAGCTGACCGCGTCGTTGCCGACCGCCAGCTGGCCCACGTCGTAGCGACCCGGCTGCAACTCCTGCTGGCGACCCGTAAAGTCGGCGTTCTCGTACAGAATTGCGCACGGAAGCGGCCCCGGTTGCGGCGGCAGCGGTGCCGGCGGGGGCGGCGGCGGTGGCGGCGGCGGCACCGGCGGCCTGGGGCCCGGGCGCGGCGGCGGCGGTGCCGGTGGTGCGGGCTCGGGATGCGGCGGCGGCGGCGGCAGCGGCACGGCCTCGACGACCACGCTCGACGTCACGTCGTTGAAGTCTGGCGGCAGGTTGGGCGCGTCGGTCAAAAGCTCCAGGCTGCGGCCCTGGAAGCCGGCATGTTCGAACAGGATCGCCTTGAACCCGGGCGGCACCCGCACCGAGCTGACCTTGTCGTTGCCGACCTTCAGCGCGCCCACATCGTAGGCGCCCACAGGCAACACCTGGAATTTGCCCACGAAGCCGCCGTGCTCGTAGATCACCACCGCTGGCTGCGCCTTGGGCGGCGAGGGATGGTGGCCCGGTTTGGCCAGCGCGGGCAGGGCGGCAAGGGCGACAGCGGCGACGGACACCAGGAGCGGCAAGGGTCGGAACATGGCAACCTCCTGTCCTGCAACGGACTAACGAAAGCGCTGATTCAAGTACATCGCCGCCTGCTTGCGCCACGCCGGCCAGTTGTGATCGGTGTCGCGCCCCCACAGGTCCACGTGGCAAGAAACGCCCTTTTTGTGCAGCAGATCCCCCAGTTTCTGAGTCTCTTGCCAGTTGCCGTCTTCCCACGGACCGCGGCCGCAGACCAGGTCCAGGTGCACGTGGTGGCGAATCTGCTCCAGCGCCGTGCCCTCCAGGCCCCATACGTAGGCCAGCGGGTTGTTGAAGTACACGTCGGCACTCTGCAGCGCGTTGAAATCGCGCACGTCGTAGCGGCCGCTCATGCACAGGCCGTAGCGGAACACCTCGGGGCGCTTCAGGACCGCGTTCGCCGCATACAGCGCGCCCAGGCTGGTGCCGGTGACGCCGATGGCGATGTCGGGGGTGCGGCAGTCCTGGCGGATCCAGGGTGCCAGCTCGTCGTAGACGAAGCGCTCGTACGCCAGGTGCCGCTGGATGCGCCACGCCGGGTCGGCCTCTTTCTTGGTCCACGCCTCGGACACATTCGACTCGACGCAATACAGCTTCACCTTGGTGCCGATGAGGTGGCTGATGCCCGCCAGCATCCCCTGGTTTTCCCACTCGTGGGCCATACCGGCGGCCGAGGGAAACACCAGCAGC
>JACRCU010000077.1 GCA_016218865.1 Deltaproteobacteria bacterium
GCCGGATTCTCGCCCGTTGCAGAACGGGTCAGTCCTGCCGTCCATGCGCGAATCCGGTGGGGTGGGGAACCGGGGTCCCCGCCGGATTCCCGCCCGTTGCAGAACGGGTCAGTCCTGCCGTCCATGCGCGAATCCGGTGGGGTGCATGTCACGGGCCATGCCGCCAACGACCGTTGCCGCCGGACCGATGGAAGGCAGCCATTCTCTACCCTCTGAAACAACTAGTATATTCGCAACAAGGAATCTAGTCGATCGCATCGGGCCGCTCCTGCAGCTCGCGGGAGATGGCGCGGAAAAACGGCGCGGCGATGAAGAGCCGGACCACGATGAAGCTGGCGATGTACAGGGTTGAGAAGCCGTCGATGGTCGCCACCGCGGGCAGGCCGGCGGCGACGAAGGGGGCGTAGAAACTCCGCATCAACACTTGGGTCGAGCCGAAGCCCGAGACGCTGATCGGGATGGTGCCCACCACCGTCAGGATCGGCACCGCCACGAAAATGCGGCCCCACACCGGGTGCAGGCCGAACGCGGCCATCTGGGCGTACGTCGTCGCGGCATACACCACGATGAGCACCGTACGCAGGCCCAACCCCGCCAGCATCTGGCGCGGGCCCAGCGCCGAGATCGGCCGCAGCGGCGCAAACTGCCGCAGCTTGCTCAGCAGCGGGTGCTCCAGCTTGGACTGCAGCAGCAGCGCCGTCACCAGCGCCCCGGCAAAGACCGCCGCCGCCACCATCTTCAGCCAGGCCTGCAACGCCGGATACGGCCCAAAGAAATCGGGCGCCAGCCATACGCCGACCATCGCCATCGCCGTCACCGCCACCAGATCGATGTAGGACAGCGTCGCCATCGCACCCGCCGCCTCTAGGTACGGCACGCCCTTGCGCCGGCCGACCAGGTACGCCATCCCCAGCGCCGCGGCGTGGTAGTTCACGATGTTCAGCAGATACGAGGCACCCTTGATCGGCAGGATCGCCCCGAGCTTGACCGGTTGCGGATTGCCGCGGTGGCCCAGGGTCGCGCCGATCAGCCACGTCAGACACCAGCTGTCGTACACCCACGTGGTCAGCGCCACCACCACCGCGGTGGCACCAAAAAGCGCCAGATTGGCCTGGCGAATCGCGGCCAGCACCTTGGGCAAGTCCGTGGAGGCGACAAAGTACGCCACCAGGACCACCGCGATCGCCGGCAGGGCCCATCGGCGCAGGGGGTTCTTCCGCGGCGGCTGGGGGTCGGGCATGATGGCAGGCTCGGCGGGCAGCAGGCGTGCGCCCCGCCACCACGGATACCACAGGAGACCGCGATGCGCGAGAGCAAGCCAAACCGAAGCGGGCCGCGCCGCGAGCCGGCGACCGGGGCGCTGCTGCGCGAGCGAGCCCTCCGGGCACTCTTGGCCGTCGACCTGCAGGAGCAAGGCAGCCAATCCGCACTGAATCAAGCCCTTGCTGCCGAGCCCCCGCTGCCGCTGAACGACCGCCGCCTCTGCACCGAGCTCGTCTACGGGGTGCTGCGGCGCCAACGCGCCCTGGACCGCTGGATCGCCCCGGCCTGCCAGCGCGGCCTGTACGACATGGCGCCCGCGGTCCTGGCGGCCCTGCGCCTTGGCGCTTACCAACTCTGCGAACTGCAACGGGTTCCCGCCTACGCCGCCGTCGACGCCACCGTCGAAGCGTGCAAGTCCGTCGCCGAATTGCCCGCCAAAGCCGTCGGTTTCGTGCACGCGGTCCTGCGCCAGCTCGCCCGCCAAGCTGCCGACGGCCAGCTCCCGGACCGCGACGATCTGCCGCCGTGGATCGACCAGCGGGTCGGCGATCTGGCCCGGGACCTGGGGCTGAACGCCGACGAGCTCCGCCAGGCCTTCCTGGGCATGGCCCCGCTGCACCTCCACGCCGTGACCCCCCGCGGCTTCGAAGGCCTCCGCGAGAGTGACATCCCGCTCGCCGAGCTGGCGGTCCCCGGCACGGCCCAAGCCCCTTCCGAGGCCCTGCACCACCCCGATTTCGCCAAGCATTTCGTGGCCCAAGACGCGGCCAGCGCCGCCATCACCGAGTGGCTGGAGCCGGGCCCTGGCCAGACGATCCTGGAGGTCGCGGCGGGGCGCGGCGTCAAGTCGGCCTGCCTGGCGGCTGCGGGTGCGGACGTCACCGCCCTCGATCTCGCTCCGGGCAAGCTCGCCGAGGCAGAGGGGCTGGCCCAGCAGCTCGGCGCGCCGCTCCACCAGACCCTGGTCGCGGACGCGACCCAGCCGTTGCCCTTGGGCGATGCGCAGTTCGATGCCGTGCTCGTCGACGCGCCCTGCAGCGGCCTGGGCACCCTGCGCCGGCGGCCCGAGATCCGCCACCGCCGCCGCGCCGCCGACCTGGTAGGGCTGACTCAGATCCAAGATCAAATCGCCGATCAAGCGGCCCGCCACGTCCGGCCGGGCGGCATCCTCCTGCTGGCCACCTGCTCGATCGCCGACGAAGAGGGGCCACAGTGGTGCCAGCGCTTCACCGCCAAGCACCCTGAATTCAAGCTGGATCCCGGCGCGCTACCGTGGCTGCAACCGCTCCTGACCGGCCCGGGCTGGCTCCGCACCCACCCGCTCCAGGACGGCATGGACGGCTTCTTTGCCGCCCGCCTGCGGCGCGACCCAAAATAATTCGCACAATTTTTCGACAAAGGTGCGGCAAAAGTCGCGGCCGGATCGATCAACATGGTGGGCACTGCGTTGCCCGCCAAGGAAGCCATGATCGTTTCGGACGACGCTACTGCAGCCAACATCCCAGGATTCTTACCAATCTGGCAACAGGCTTGCCACGCCGGCTGGCACCACAGCTTGGCCGTGCGCGGTCGCTGGCCGGTCGCCACCGCCATCGCCGTCATCGGCAGCCGCACCGCCAGCCGCGAACAGCTCCGCTGGGCCCACTGGTGCGGACAGGTCCTCGCCGAGGCCGGCATCTGCGTCGTGAGCGGCGGCGCCCTTGGGGTGGACTGCGCAGCCCTGAAGGGCGCCCTGGACGGCGGCGGCGAGCCGCTCGCGATCCTGCCGGCACCGCCGGAACGCCCGATTCCTCCTCAGCATGCCCCCGTGTACGCGCGCATCGTCGAGGCCGGTGGTGGCCTCATCGGACTCGCCGACGTGGGCCCCAGCCTGCCCCTGTGGGCGTTCCAGCGGCGCAACAAGCTGATTGCCGCCACCGTCCAGGGCGTCGTGGTGGTCTGCGGCGAGCGGCCCAGCGGCACTTACAGAGCGGCGAGCTCGGCCATGTCCCTGGGCCGGCCGGTGGCGTGCCCCAACTGGCCAGAGGGCGCGACCCGGCGAGCGCTCAACGAATACCTCTTGCAACATCAGGCACATCTGCTCACTTCCGCCGACGACCTGCGCGGCTGGGCGCAGGCCGTAGCCCAAGGCCGCGCCGCCCGACCGACGCCGCCGAGCCAGACCAAGCTCGCCACCCAGCGCCCGGCGCGGCGGCCCCCTTCGGCACCGAGCGTGGTTGACTCCGAGCCACCGCCACGGCAAAGCTACCGGCCCGGCGCGGCGTCCACGCAGCCGCCCGCCGGACTCGATCCCGACCAACACGCCTTGTGGCTGTGGCTGGTCGCCCAGGATCGCAGTGATTTCGAGAGCATGGTCGCGGCGCTGCCCCTGGGGCGGCCGCGGCTGGGCGCAGCGGTGCTGGGGCTGACCCTGGCAGGATACCTGCGGCAAGGCAGCGACGGCTGCTACGCCATCACACACGGCTCCTTCACGCACGGCTGAGGGGCACCGCAATTCGGCGCAGCGATTCGGCGCAACGGCAGAAGACGAGGACGGGATGGTCAAGGCGCAAGCGACAGGCGAAAATCAAGACACCAAGCGGGGTTCCGGCACATCCAAGCCGGCCGTTCCGCTGCGCACGTTGGTGATCGTCGAATCGCCCACCAAGGCCAACACGATCCGCAAGTACCTGGGCGAGGGCTACGAAGTCGAGGCCTCGGTCGGCCACGTGCGCGATCTGGTCGAGCGCAAGACCGACTTGCCCGAGGGCGACCCCCGCCGCGATCAAAAATGGGTCAAGTACGGCGTCAACATCGACAACGGCTTTGTCGAGCTGGAGGAAGCCTACATCGTTCCACCCGAAAAGCAGCGCCAAGTCACGGCGTTGCGCCAGCAGCTGAAGAAGTGCGACCAGCTCTTTCTGGCCACCGACGATGATCGCGAGGGCGAGGCGATCTCGTGGCACCTGCTGCAGGTGCTCCAGCCCAAGGTGCCCGTGCAGCGCCTGGTGTTCCACGAGATCACCCGCGAAGCCATCCGCGACGCCGTGGAGCACCCGCGCGCGCTCAACGAGCACCTCGTCTCGGCCCAGCGCACCCGCCGCGTCGTCGACCGCCTCTACGGCTGGGACGTGTCCGAGCTCCTCTGGCGCAAGATCAAGCCGGGTCTGTCGGCCGGCCGCGTCCAGTCCGTGGCCCTGCGCATGCTCGTGCAGCGCGAACGCGAGCGCATGGCCTTCGTCTCGGCCGACTGGTCCAGCGTCCACGCCAACCTCCTCCACAAAAGCGAGGGCTTCGAAGCCACGCTGGTGCAGGTCGCCGGCAAGCGCGTCGCCAACGGCCGCGACTTCGACGCCACCACCGGTCTGCGCAAGGGCGATGCTGTCCACCTGGATCAGGCGGCGGCCCTGGCCCTGGTGCAGCGCCTCCGCGGCCAGGCCGTCGAGGTCGCGCAAGTCGAGAAGAAGCCCCAGACCATGCGGCCGGCGCCGCCGTTCACCACCTCGACCCTGCAGCAGGAAGCCAACCGCAAGCTGCGCTGGCCGGCGCGCCAGACCATGCAAGTGGCTCAACGGCTTTACGAAAACGGCTTCATCACCTACATGCGTACCGACTCGGTCAACTTGTCCGACCAGGCGGTGAGCGCGGCCCGCAACCTGATCCGCGACCAGTACGGCCCGGCCTACCTCCCCGAAAAGCCGCGCCGCTACCAGACCAAGGTCGCCAACGCCCAAGAGGCCCACGAGGCCATCCGCCCGGCCGGCACCGAGTTCCCGTCGCTGACCGACGTCGCCCGCGCCGTGGGCCAGGACGAGGCCAAGCTCTACGAGCTCATCTGGAAGCGCACCGTGGCGAGCCAGATGGCCGACGCCCTGCTCGAGCAGACCTCGGCCGATCTGAAGGTGCTGGACTGTGTGCTCCGCGCCACCGGCCGCGTCACCCGCTTTGCCGGCTACTTGAAAGCGTACGTAGAGGGTTCCGACGATCCCGAGCAGGCCCTGGCCGACCGCGACGCAGAGCTGCCGGCGCTGGCCGTGGGCGACCGACCCGCCTGGGGCAATCCCGACTTGCGGGCCGAGAGCCACACGACCCAGCCGCCCGCGCGCCTCAACGACGCGACCCTGGTGCGGGCCTTGGAAGAGGCCGGCATCGGCCGCCCCTCGACCTACGCGGCGATCCTGCAGAACTTGCTCGACAAGGAATACTGTTTCCGCCGCGGCCAAGCGCTGGTGCCCACCTTCATGGGCATCGCCGTGGTCACCTTGCTCGAAACCCACATGCCGCACCTGGTCGACTACGCCTTCACCGCCAAGATGGAGCAGCGGCTCGACAAGATCGCCAGCGGCGAAGACGACTTTTCGAACTACCTGAAGGGCTTCTACATCGACGGCACCGACGCGGGCGGCCAGAAGGTCCCCGGCCTGCGCCCCTTGCTCGCCGACGTGAAAGACCGCATCGATCCGGCCCTGGCCAGCGCCATCCCCGTCGGCACCGACAGCGACGGCACGCCCGTGCAGGTCCGCATCGGCCGCTACGGCACCTTCGTCAAGATCGGCGACCGCACCGCCAACGTGCCCGACACGGACGCGCCCGACGAGATGACCGTGGCGCGCGCGCAGCAGCTGGTCGAGCAAAAGGCCAAGGGCGACGCGCCGATGGGCTTCGAGCCCGAGACCGGCCGCCCGGTGTTCCTGCGCAACGGCCGCTTTGGCTGGTACCTGCAGCTCGGCGCCGCCGACGAGCCGGCCGAGAGCAAGAAAAATGCCAGCCTTTCCAAGGGCATGGAACCTGCTCAGGTGGATCTCGCGCTCGCGCTGCGCCAGCTGCAGCTGCCGCGCAGCCTGGGCAAAGACAGCAGCGACCGCGAGATCACCGCCCACGCCGGCCGCTACGGCGACTACGTGCAGCGCGGCGACGACCGCCGCAACCTGCCCCCCGGGCGCTGGGCCATCGACGTCAGCCTTGCCGAGGCCGTGGCGCTGCTCGACAAACCGCGCGGCGCGCTGGGGCGCGAGCACCTGGTCGACCTGGGCACCCTGCCCGACGGCAC
>JACRCU010000084.1 GCA_016218865.1 Deltaproteobacteria bacterium
GTAGCGCGCCACGTTGAGCACCGCCAGCTGCACCGCCAGGCCCGACAGCGCGCTCGCATAGTAGCGGAGCAGGCGCGCCGGCCAGGGCAGATCGTAACTTGCGGCGCCGCGGGCAAAAGTCCAGCGATCGTTCAGGGCGAAGTTGCTGGCGACCGACACCACCCAGCCGCCCAGCGCCGCCACGTTGGCCAGCAGGGTCGAAGCCGTGTCCGCCCGCCGCCCAGACAGCGCCAGCAGCAGCCAGATCGCCGCCAGGTTGACCAGCACCCCGCTGGCACCGACCACGCAGAAGCGCACGAACTGCGCATGCCTTTGAACGAATTGCCACATCGTGGGGGTCCGCGGCGCCAAAGTGCCGCTCAGGTGGTGGGAGCTGGGGTGGGCGTGGCCCGGTGGGGCTCCAGCTAGTTGCCGTCGATCGCGGTGTCCGGGGCACGGTGCGATGGACCCGTTAAGGGATGCGCACTTGCGACCCACTCGGCGGCAGTAGAGGGCGGCGACAGAATCGACTCGGTTCTGCTGCCGCTACCCCGCGCGCAGCAAACCGTTTTCGGTACAGAGCAAGTGCAGAGCCTGATCGTGGGCCTCTACGGGCTGCCACGGCCAGATGCACGCCGCCGGCACCACGCCCAAGCGCAACACCGTATCCGGCACACCGGGCAGCCACCGGTCGAAGTAGCCGCCGCCGTGCCCCAAGCGAACCAGCGCCGGTGTCGCGGCCTGGCACGGAATGACCACCAGGTCCAAATCCGCGGCGGCGACCACCGGGCCCACCGGTTCGAGCAGGCGCGATCGCGGCCGCACTTGCAGGGCCGACGGACCCGTCGCCGCCGCAAAGTCCATCGCCGAGCCATCGGCGCGCAGCCGCGGGTAGGCCAGCGCAATGCCCTGCACCAGCAGAGTGTTGGCCAGGTCGCGGGTCTCGGTTTCGGCGCCAATTGGGCTGTACAGGCCCACCGTCTTGGCGCCGCTCGCTTGCACCAGCTGCAATACCGCTCGGTTCAAGGCCTGGGCGTGCTGCTTGCGCGCCTGCGGGGTGCGCGCGCGCGCCACGGCATCGGCAGCGGCCCGCCAAGCGCGTTTGTCGCCCGGCAGCGGCTCGGGGGTGGCCGCAGCGGTGGCGACGGGCAACGTGTCCAGCAGATTTCGACGGTCCCAATCGGGCAGCGACATGCAATTACTCCTTTGGCACCAGGTCTCTAGTTCGTGCGCTCGCCAGCTCGCGGTGGCTTCGATGCAGTCCCTGCGCACGTACTAGCCGACCGCGACAGCGGGCAGACGCAGGGGTCGCACCCAAAGTCCAGGGGGTGGGCGGCGCGCCCCCAACTCCTACTCAAAAAGCTAGTACAACAAACCATTCTGCCCCAAGAACCCGATGCGCATTTCGGGTTTGAAGTACTAGGGGCGTGTCGGACGAATCCCGGCGCGCTCGCAGCACCGCGGCTTGCGCGGCGGCAACTGGCTGAAATCGCACGAATTCACTTCGGGCGTTTTTCGGCCGGTTGGACAAACGCAGAAGGCTGGGAGCCTGGCGGGCTGCAATACGATCATGCAGTAATACCCAAATAGCATATAGGTGGTCGCATTTTCCGGCAGGCTCCTAGCTCGGGCCGATGGCGCGGCAAAGGGACAACAGGTGCCTAACGTGTCGCGGCACGCGCGGCCAGCACTTCCAGGCGATCGGCCCAACGCTGGCGCAGCTGCGCCAAAGCCAGCCGCTCTTTCTCCAAGTCTTCGGCCAGCGTCAGCGCAGTCAGCAGGGCCAGGTGCTGCGCCGGCAAGTTCGCCGCGCGTCCCCGTAATTCGGCGATGCGCGAGTCGACCAACTGGGCCACGCGCACGACGAACTCCTCGGGCTCCTCGGTCTGGAGACGAAAGTCGGTGCCCATCAAGGTGACTTTGACCGCCCGCGCCATCGTATACCGCCCGCGGCACCCAACTGGGCGCCATGCCGCCGATCCGCCGCGGACCGTGCGCAGAGGCTGATCTGCTGCGAGCGCGATGTCAAGCGACGCTGCGGCGTTGGCTGCCAGGGGTCGATGGGCGACGGCGCGGTGCGCGCAGCGCCGGTCGCAGCGCCGACCCAGGTGGCGAGTGCAGCCGACCGACCGCCGCCAGGGGCCGACGGGCGTAGTTCCCCAATCGGGGGCCATGGTCATCCTATTGCGATCGGCATAGGGGCGACCAGCACAAACGCTGGCCGTCCCCATGCCGATCCTATCGAGACGCACGCTGTCCCTGGCGCGGTGTCCTTGGCCATGCCGGTCCCGGATAGAGGAGCCTCACCCAGGGCAGACGATTCTGCTTGTGCTTCCAGCCGGCAAGGCCTAGAATATTGCCCCCCCAACCTGGGTAGCGGCAGCGCGGTCGCAGGGACCAAGCCCGCAGGCCCAAGGGCGTGGCGGCCTGCTGGCAGATGCCGATGCGATCGGTAGTGCGGCGGCCCAGTGGCGCAGCCCGCCAGGTGGCAAGGTGAGCGCACGTCAAGCGCAGGAGAGCGAAACAATGAAGTCGTCAACGCGGTGGTCAAAGTCGCTGCACAGCCTGGTCATCCTGGCTGCGGCAGTGTACGGGTCGGCCTGTTCGAATACCCCAACGAATCAAGGCAATTCAGGCTTCACGACGGACGTCGAGCAGGGCGGCGATGTGCCGATCGGCACCTTCGACATCACGGGCGATGCCGGCGGCACCGACACCTCTGGCACCAAGCCCGACACCACGGTGACTGAAGATACCACCGGCGGCGACACCGGGACGGGCGACACTGCGAACGGCGACACCGCGACGACCGATACCGCCTCGACCGACACCACCGCCACCGACACGACCACCACCGACACCACGACCGAGGACGTCACGGGCCCCTGCAAGGCCGACACCGACTGCCCGGCCGACCCCAACGACCCCTGCCAGGTCGGCTCTTGCACCAGCGGCGTCTGCGGCTTCAAGCCCGCGGCCAACGGCGGCGCCTGCGACGACAAGAACGCCTGCACCGAGAACGACGTGTGCAACGGCGGCACCTGCGACGGCACGATCAAGAAGTGCGACGACGGCAACCCCTGCACTGCCGACGCCTGCGATCAGAAGACTGGCTGCACGGCCACCAACACCACCAGCCAGTGCGACGACGGCGACGCCTGCACGCTGGCCGACGTTTGCGCGGACGGCAAGTGCACTCCCGGCAAGGCCGACACCTGCGACGACGGCAACCCGTGCACTGACGACACCTGCGACAAGACCGACGGCTGCAAGCACGGCAACAACACCGCCAGCTGCGAAGACGGCAACGCCTGCACCGGCGGCGACGCCTGCGCCAACGGCGCGTGCACCGGCGGCACCGCCATCGTCTGCGACGACAAGAACCCCTGCACGGTCGATGCTTGCGACCCCAAGACCGGCTGCACCGCGACCGCTGCGGCCAATGGCGCCACCTGCGACGACGGCGACGCTTGCACGGCCTCGGATGTCTGCCAGGGCGGCTCGTGCGTGGGCGCGGCCATCAACTGCGACGACAAAAATGCCTGCACCAAGGACTCCTGCGACAAGCAGAAGGGCTGCCAGGCCACCAACGACGACACCCTGACGTGCGACGACGGCAATTCGTGCACCACCGGCGACAAGTGCACGGCCGGCGTCTGCAAGGGCGCGGGCACCGACTGCAAGGACGACGGCAACCCGTGCACCGACGACGGCTGCAAGAACGGCGTCTGCGAGTACCTGGCCAACGCCGCGCCCTGCGACGACGCCAACCCCTGCACCCAGATGGACACCTGCAAGGACAAGGCCTGCGCCGCCGGTACTCCCATTCCCTGCGACGACAAGAACCCCTGCACCACCGACACCTGCGACAGCAAGAGCGGCACCTGCGTGTTCACCAACAATACCGAGGCCTGCAACGACAGCAGCGCCTGCACGGACAAGGACACCTGCCAGAACGGTGCCTGCGTCGGTGCGCCCAAGTCGTGCGACGACAACAAGCCCTGCACCGTGGACAGCTGCGACGACGCAACCGGCAACTGCACCCACACCAACTACCCGGACACGACCGCGTGCGACGACTCGTCGGCCTGCACCCAGAAGGACGCCTGCAAAGCGGGCGAGTGCTTGGGCGAAACGCTGAGCTGCGACGACGGCAACCCCTGCACCAACGACACGTGCGACAAGGTCAAGGGCTGCCAGTACGCGGCCAACACCGCCAAGTGCGAAGACGGCAACAAGTGCACGCTCGACGACACCTGCAAGGACAAGGCCTGCACCGCGGGCACCAACCTGGACAAGTGCGATGACGGCAACGTCTGCACCGACGACAAGTGCGACGCCCAAGCCGGCTGCCAGCACAACAACAACACCGTCAACTGCACCGACAGCAACGCCTGCACCATCACCGATGTCTGCAAAGACGGCGCCTGCGCCGGTGTCGCCAAGAGCTGCGACGACAATCAGCTCTGCACCGACGACAGCTGCGACAAGGCCACCGGCTGCATCAACAAGGCCAACACCCTGTTCTGCACCGACAACAGCGCCTGCACTACCGACGACGTCTGCACCGGCGGCAAGTGCGTGGGCAAGGCCCTGCCGCCCTGCGACGACAAGAACCCTTGCACCACCGACACCTGCGACCCGCAGAAGGGCTGCGTCTACACGCCCGTCAAGGTCGGCACGACCTGCGACGACGGCAACGGCTGCACCACGGCGGACGCTTGCGACGCCAGCGGCAAGTGCCTGGGCCAGGGCAAGACCTGCGACGACAACAACGTCTGCACCACCGACTCGTGCGCGAACAACGTGTGCAGCAACGTGAAGAACACCAACCCCTGCAACGACGGCTCGGTCTGCACCCTGACCGACACCTGCGACGGCAAGGGCGCTTGCGTGGGCGGCAACCCGCAAAAGTGCGTGGACGGCAACATCTGCACGGACGACACCTGCGACAAGCTCAAGGGCTGCGCCTACCCCAACAACACCCTGCCCTGCGACGACGGCATGTTCTGCACGGACAAGGACGCCTGCGCCGGCGGCAAGTGCACCAGCGCCGCGCCCAAGACCTGCGACGACGGCAACGTCTGCACCAACGACAGCTGCGACGCGGTCGCCAAGGCCTGCGTCAACGCGGCCAACACGGCCGCCTGCGACGACGGCGACAAGTGCACGCCCGGCGACAAGTGCTCCAACAAGACCTGCGTCGCCGGCAAGGCCGTCAACTGCGACGACCTGAACCCCTGCACGCTGGACGCCTGCACCAAGGCTACCGGCGCTTGCACGCACGCCCTGACCACCGACGTGGCCGTCTGCCCGGTCTTCGCCATCCCCAAGTGGTGGCCCATCGACGCCGCCGATCCGCTGTGGGTCAACGCCGGCGGCAACGGCACCGTCAAGTGGGCCACCGACGCCACGGCAGCCGTTCCCGGCAAGCTGACCGGCTCGGCCTCGCTCAACTTCAACAACGGCACCAACTACAACGTGGCTGGCCAGGCCGTCGCGGGTTCGGGTCTGGGCAAGTTCTTCGTCGACGCCACTGCCTTCAAGGGCACGCAGATGACCATCTCGTTCTACTCGTGGAGTGACGTCGAAGGCATCGCCGATTTCGACAAGCGCTTCGTCGAGTTCTCGACCGACGGCTTCGTCACCACCGCGCTCAGCTACCAGCTGGACAACAAGGCGACGCAGAAGGCCTGGAAGCTCGAAGCATTCGACGCCAAAGCCCTGATCGGCAAGAAGTTCCAGGTGCGCTTCCGCTTCGACTCCGGCGATTCGCAGAGCAACACGGGCGCCGGCTGGTTCGTGGACGAGGTCAACATCTACGGCGGCCCGATCGTCACGGTCAAGCAGGGTACCACCCAGAGCGACTCGTTCAGCAACAACGCCAACGGCTGGCAGACGACCGCCGCCAACGCCGCGGGCACCGGCTGGTCGATCGACAACACGCCGGTCATCCCGGCGGTCAACAGCGGCGACGCCGCCCCATCCAGCCTCAACTTCAACAACGGCAAGGACTTTGCTGGTCTCGCCCAGGGCTGGACCCTGGCTCCGGTCATCGACCTGACCGGTGCGGCCGCCGGTGCACCGGTGATCCTGCTGTTCAAGGAGTACTTCGACACCGAGACCGGCTCCAGCCTGTACGACACCCGCCACGTCGAGGTGACCGGCGACGCCTTCGTGTCGCTGCCGATCAACGTCAACTTGAGCACCTCGGGAAGCCTGGCCAAGGGCTGGCACTGGGCGTGGGTCGACCTGTCGGCCGTCAAGGGCAAGAAGGTCCACCTCCGCTTCCGCTTCGACTCGGCCGACGACATCTCCAACGGCGGTGCCGGCTGGTTCATCGACGACGCCGAACTGTCGCAAGTCCCGGCCCCGTCGTACGGCGAAATGGTTACCTGCGCCAACGCGTCTGCCTTTACCTTCAACAACTTCAACTCGGTGGGTTGGGGCGTCGACAACAACGGTGGCAAGGCGTTCCTGTCGGGTGACTGCTCGCTGAATGTCAGCGCGGCCAACCCGAAGATCGCGGGCCAGTACGACTTCACCTGCCCGATCGGCGCATCCAAGGTCGGCGGCACTGCCAAGACCGCGGCGTTCTCCATCGTCGCGTCGCCCACGGCTGGCGCCAAGACCTACTTGACCTTCAAGGCCTTGTTCGACGGCGACAGCTTCGCTTCGGCCGACCAGTTCTGGGTGGTGGTGCGCGACACGGTCACCAACGGCACGACCACGTTCCTGCTCGACAAGTCCCCGATCTACAAGAAGTGGGGCACGGTCAGCCTGGACGTGTCGGCTCTGGTCGGCAAGAAGGTCGTGGTCGAGTTCAACTTCGACTCGGTGAACTGCAGCTCCAACGCCGGCTCCGCGCCGCTGTGGAATTCCAGCGCCGGCATCTTCGTCGAAGACATCATGGTGCGCGCCGATAAATAAGGCAGCACAAGGAGCCTGTTGCGTTTGTCCAACTGGCCGAAGATCGGCTGAAGCTAATTCATGCGATTTCAGCTAGTTGCCACCGCGCGAGACGCGGTACTGGGAGCAAATCCGGATTATCCCGACACGCTCCTAGGTTGAGAAGATCCAGCGGCGGCTGTAGGCTCTTGGGCCTCGGCCGCCGCTGGGCGTTTTTGCGCCGCGGCGGGGGCGCCAGTGCCAGCCGCGCCTGCCCGACTGCACCACCAGGA
>JACRCU010000085.1 GCA_016218865.1 Deltaproteobacteria bacterium
AGCTGGCCGGTCGCAAGGGCTTGGGTGGGCTTGTCTTCGATCGCGCCAGGGGCCTGGACCACCTCGCCGCGCGCCACTGGCTCCAGGGCCTCGCGCAGCGCCTGCGCCGTCGCAAAGCGCTCGTCGACCTTCTTGGCCATCGCCTGGCGCACGATGAAGGCGAAACCCTTGGACGTTCCACCCAATTCCGCCAGGTCCGGCACCGGGTCGTGGACCTGCTTCATCATCACGGTGTACGACGACTCGCCTGGGAACGGCACCTTGCCCGACACGCACTGGTACAGCACGATGCCCAGCGAATACAGGTCGCTGCGGCCGTCGATGGCCTGGCCCATCACCTGCTCGGGGCTCATGTACGACGGCGTGCCCAGGCTGGTGCCCGATTGGGTCAAGTTGGACTCGCCGTGCTTGGCGATGCCGAAATCCAGCACCTTGACAACGGTTTCGCCGCCGCCGATGTCGTGCAGGAAGATGTTGCCCGGCTTCAGATCGCGGTGCACCAGCCCCACGCGGTGCGCCTCGCCCAAGCTGCGCAGGACGCCCACGCCGATCGAGGCGGCCTCGCTCTCGGACATCATGCGGCCCTCGGCGGCGTAGCGCTGCAAGCGCTCCCCCAGGGTCTCGCCCTGCAACCGCTCCATCACCAAGAAGAAGATGCCGTCGTCGCTCTGGCCGAAGTCGAACACCCGGATGGTGTTGGGGTGCTGCAAGCTGGCGGTCAGCTTGGCCTCGTAGAAGAAGCGCTTGACCGCCTGGGGTTCGTGGGCCACGTCGATGAGCAGCGTCTTGATCGCCACGCGCTGGCCCGTGCCGGTGTGCAGGGCGTCGTACACCGCGCCCATGCCGCCGCGGCCGAGGGTGCCGACAATCCGGTAACGATTGGCAAAAATCGTCTGGGGCTGCAGTTGGGTGCTGGTCGGCTGGCGGCCGGCGATGATGGTCGCCATGCCGTCGGTCGGGCAGAACAGCCCGTCGGTCTGGGCGCCGCATTCTAGGCAAACGCGCATCATGTGGTCCAAGGGCAGGTTTGCAGCCCAGAAACAGGCACGATACCACGACGCGCGGCCCGCAGGAATTGTTCAGCGGCATCTGCGCAGCGGGAAGTCTCCGTGCACGAAATCGGTGTGCCGCCCGGCGCAGGCAATGCTACACTGCTGCCGCTTTGGGCGGCCGCTGTTGCCGCCATGGGACCCCCACCATGAGGAAGCTCTCGACCGCCTGCCTGCCGTTGTTCGTTCTCGCCGCTTCGCTCGCCTTTGGGTGTGCCAAGGCCGAGCCGCCCGCTGCTGCCCCGGCCGCACCTGCACTGGCTCCCGCCGCGCCCTCTGCTGCACCCACACCCGCCGCTGCCGCCCCGGCTGGGGCCACCAGCACGGCCGCTCCGGCCTGTGGGCACGGCGACAACCCGGCCTGCGCCACCAACATCGACCCCAAGCTGGCCGCCGAGCACGGCCCCGAGCTGGCGCTGGCCGGCGACAAGTTCGGCCAGGGCGTCACCCTGAGCGAGACGGTGTCGATCGACGCACTGCTCGCCAATCCCGACGCCTACGCCGGCAAGCGGGTGCGCGTAGAGGGCGAGGTGGAAGACGTCTGCCGCATGCGCGGCTGCTGGTTCGCGATGAAAGGCGAAAAGCCCGGCCAGACCATGAAGTTCAAGGTCACCGACGGCGTGATGACCTTCCCGGTGTCGGCGATCGGCAAGTGGGCGGTGGCCGAGGGCCAGGTCCGCAAGATGCCGCTCACGCTGGAGCAGACCATCAAGGTCAAGGAACACGAGGCCTTGGAGCAGGGTCAGGCCTTCGACCCGGCCAGCGTGAAGGAAGCGATGACGCTGGTGCGGCTCGATGGCCTGGGTGCGGTGATTCGCGACAAGAAGTAGCCGCGTTAGGCGCCCTTCTTCAGCCGGCGGCCGTAGAAGATCTCGAGCATTTCTTTGTGCAGGCGCTTGCGCACGGTCGCGGCTTCGGCGTCCTCCAGCTTGTCCACGTCGCTGCCAAAGACGTAGTTCGACAAGTCCAGGTCTTTCAACAACATCTTGGTGTGGAAGATGTTCTCTTGGTAGACGTTGACATCGATCAGCTGATAGCGGTTGCGCTGTTCCTTGGTGATGAAGTTCTGGATCGAGTTGATCTTGTGATCGATGAAGAACTTCTTGCCCTCGACGTCGCGCGTGAAGCCGCGCACGCGGTAGTCGATGGTGACGATGTCGCTCTCGAAGCTGTGGAGCAGGTAATTCAGCGCGCGCAATGGCGAAATGCGGCCACAGGTCGACACGTCGATGTCGGCGCGGAAGGTGGCGATGCCGTTGTCGGGATGGCTCTCCGGATAGGTGTGCACGGTGATGTGCGACTTGTCCAAGTGCGCGACCACCGACTCTTTTTTCTTGGGCAGCTCCACACCGTCGCGCGTCACTTGCGACAGCGGAATGGCGCCCGGCAGCGGGCCCGGCGTCTCGTCGTCCACGTCTTCCAGCGACAGCGTCTTGCCGACGATCTCGTCCTCGGCAATCAGCATGGTGACGCTGGCACCCTGCGGGTCGTAGTCCTCGCGGGCGATGTTCAGCACGTGCGCGCCGATAATACGGCACACATTCAGCAGGATCTGGGTCAGGCGCTCGGCGTTGTAGACTTCGTCGATGTAGCGGATGTAGGCCGCGCGGTGGGCCTCGCTGCGGGCGTAGCAGATGTCGTACATGTTGAAGCTGAGCGTCTTGGTCAGGTTGTTGAAACCCTGAAGACGGAGCTTTTTCAACGGTTTGATTGCCATCCCCGACCTTTGCCGGCGGAGAAGCGGACGGGCCGCCGGGCGGCAAGAGCCTAGGGCAGGGTGCCCGGCCTTGCAATAGGCGGCGCCGAATCGGCAAAATCGCTGGCGAGGTGGCGATGGTCGAGCGCAGAAATACAGGTCTTTTCCCAGAGGTGCGGGCCAAGCTGCACCCGGCGTGGCTGCGGCGCCTGAAAGGCGAGTGGATGTCGGCCAACGAGCACTACCTGGGCAAGGCCCTGCAGATGCCGGTGCTCGCCATCGACGTGGGCCCCGAGGCGCGCCTGGGGCAGTGGCAGCCGGCGACGCGGACCTTGTCGATCAGCGAGTTGCACATCCTGCGCGCGCCGTGGCACGAGGTGCGGGCGACGCTGCGGCACGAGATGGCGCACCAGTACGTGGGC
>JACRCU010000023.1 GCA_016218865.1 Deltaproteobacteria bacterium
AAGGGCTGGAGTGCTCGGGCTGCATCACCGCGGCGATGCTCGACGGCGGTGTGCTGCAACCCTTTGCCAAGACGTCGGATCTGGCGGCGTACGCCAAGACCGCGGACCTGTCGGTGTACGCCAAGGCCGCGGACTTGGGCGCCTATGCCAAAGCGGCCGACCTGGGTGCCTACGCCAAGGCGGCGGACCTGGCGGCGTATGCCAAGGCCGCGGATTTGGGCGCCTATGCCAAGAGCGCCGATCTGGCGGCCTATGCCAAGGCGGCGGATCTGGTGGGCCTGGCCTCGAAAGGCGACCTGTCGGACTACGTGAAGGCGGCCTCGCTCGCGCCGGTCGCCGGGACGGGCAGCTACAACGATCTGGCCGACAAGCCGCAGCTGGCCAAGGTGGCTTCTACTGGTAAATTCACGGACCTGACGGACATGCCGGTGCTGGCGCAGGTGGGCAAGAGCTGCGGCACGGGCCTGGTGGTCAAGGGCTTGGCGGCGGACGGCAGCTTGGTGTGCGGCATTCTGAGCGAAAAGGACATGCCGGCCGACGGCATCGACGAGGTCAGCAATGGCCTGATCTTCAATCAGTTCGTCGACAGCAAGGCCGGCACTGCCGACGTCGCGATCAAAGACGGCCTGACCGCGGGCGTGACCGACACCCTGACCTTCCCCGACATCGGCCTGGCACAGAAGGTGTGGGTGGCGATGACGGTGAACAACAGCGACGTGTCCAAGGTGCGCATCGAACTGTACGGCCCCGGCACCTCGACGCCCTACGTGCTGTACGACGGCGCCAAGACGGGCACGGTGCTGACGGCGAAATTCAACAACGACTTGCCGATCGTCTCGGGCGACATCAACAAGGACTGGGTGGGCAAGAACATCGCGGGGCCGTGGTCGGTGACGGTCAAGGATCTGGCGGCAGGCGGCGGCTCGGGCGGCCTGGACGGCAAATTCAACTGGTCGATCAACATCCAGACCCTGTCGAACAAGAAGGTCCAGGTCAAGGGCGACCTCATCGTCGACGGCACCATCAACGGCAGCACCATCCCGCACAAGCTGAACTACGCGACGGCGACCGTGACCGGCCCCCACACCGGCAACAGCGGCGGCGGCTGGGCGCAGCTCGACACGAACCTGAAGGCGACCTTGAACAAGCAGCAGGCGGGCTCGGTCCTGAAGATCCAGGTGATGACGGGCGCGCTCGAGACCCACAGCAGCTGGGGCTGGGGCGGCCTGGAAGTGCGGATGGATGGCGCCACCATCCAGACGCCCTGGGGCTGCGGCTCGGAGTACTACGGCTACAGCGACCAGGTGCGCGCCGACACGCTGTCGTGCATCGCCACGAATGTCCCGGCCGGCTCGCACACCTTCACGGTCTGGTGGAACCACATGATTCTGGAAGACGTGGGCCAGTACGCGTCGGACGGCCGCCAGACGGCCCACGCTACCTTGTGGATCGAAGAAGTCCCGTAGCCACCGTCTTGGCCGATTCGGTCACAATTCCAATCACATGACACAAGGGTGCATCGTGTCGGAGCGGGCTGTCGGCTCCGGCGCGGTGGCCGAGTTGCGCTCGGTCCGGTGGCACGCGCACGGGCGGGCTGGGCGCCTTCAGGACGCCGTGCTCGCGCTGCGGTTGTCGCCCCGTTTCGTGGGAAAACGCTTGATGAACATGGATATGACACAAGGGTGCATTGTGTCGGAACGCTGTGTCGGAACGCTGCGTCGGAACGCCGTGTCGGAACGGGGCTAGCGGGGCTCGCCGACCAGTTCGAAGCCGGCCCAGGCCGTCGGGGCGGGGAACTTGGCGCGGGTGGCAGCTTGGGCGGCGCGCAGGGCCTCGGCTGGGGCAAGACCGGCGCGCAGGCCGCGGTAGAAGCTGTCCATCAGGATGGAAGTCGGCTCGTCTGGGACGGACCAGAGGCTGACGACCACGCGCGGCGTGCCGGCGTAGAGGAAGGCGCGGCCCAGGCCCAGGACGCCGTCGCCACTGACCTTGCCCAGGCCGGTCTGGCAGGCGGACAGCACCACCAGGTCGGCGCGCAGCGGCAGGTCCAGGACCTCGCCGACGGTGAGGAAGCCGTCGTTGCCGTCCCCGGCGGCCAGCGCTACGAAGCTCTCGCCCGGCTGGTCGTCGCGCGCCACGCCGTGGGTCGCGAGGTGCAGGATGCGCTTGCCTTGCATGGACTTGCGTACCCTCGTCTCGGTCGCCTTGCCGCCGGTCAGCAGCTCGACACCCGGGCCAGGCAGCGACTTCGCCACGGCGGTCGCCTCGCGCTCTGCGCCCAGGAGCTGCGGAAGTGCCCGACCTTGCCATAGCGGCATGTGCGGATTGCCGACCACCAGCGCGCCGCCCAGAGCTGCTGCCGCATGCTTCGGGGCCGTGTAGCGCAGCACACCCAGCGAGGGCACCACCGCCAGCGCGGTCGACTCGCCCCAGCCGCGGCCCTTGGAATCGGTCAGCGCGGCCAACGGCAGCAGCAGCAGCGACCGATGCGGCGCGACAATCACCGGGGTCTTGCCGTCGTGCGGCAACAGGTCGTCGACCGGCGCGACCAGAGTGCGGTATAGCTCGGCGAGCAGCTCGGCCGGATCACCGGTGGCGACCTCGGGGGTACCCAACGCCTCGGCGCCGCGGCCCACATCGCGATCCACCGCCGCGCCCAGGGCGCCCCGCAGCGCCCGCACCTTCGCCTCCATGTCCTTGGCGCTCAAGGCCACTTTGCGGCCGTCGACCCGCCCGGCCGGACTCACCACGTAGACCCACAGCGCGTCGTCGTGGGCGGACCACTCCAGCAGGTACGCGTCGCGCTGCTTCGCCATTCCGCGCAGCTCGTCGACCCGTACCGTCGGCGCGGTCACCAGCGAGGTCAGCTCGGCCGACGACCCCGCCGCCCGCCGCCGCGCCTCGGCCAACTGCCGCCACAGGGCCTGGACTTCGCTCTCGCGGCCAAGCGCAGGCAAGCGAACGCGCGACTGGGGCGTGTCCAGGACCTGCCGGCGCCCCGAAGCAGCGTCGAGCCGGGCCACCTGCGCCCCGCCCAGCTGCAGATCCAGGGATTGATCTTGCGCGGCCAGGGCCTGCATCCTCTCGGCCAGCTGCTGCAGCTCGCGCGACGAGGCGTTGTTGCGCAGCCTGCCGCGCAGCTGCCCGGTGGCCAGCACGTCCAGGAGGGCCCGCGCCCGCCGCTGCTCGCTGACCTCCAGGGCCTCGGCCGCCTGACCGCCTTGGGCATACAGGCGCTCCAGGCTCGCGTAGACCTGGTCGCGGCTTTCGCCCAAGGCCGCTTTGTGGATGTCGGAGGCCAGCGAAGCCCGCACCACCTCTTCATCTTCGATGGCGCGGCGGTAGGCGGCGATGGCCCGGTCGCGGTCGCCGATCGCCTCGGCGCTGCGGCCCACCAGCCAGGACAGGGTAGGGATGTCGCTGACCCGGCCGGCGGCAAGGGCCGTACCGCGGGCGCGCATCAGGATCCGCACGAGCTCCTGGTGCTGCGCCTTGTCGTGCTCCGCCAGTCCCTGCAGGGCGCTCACCCCCAAGGCCAGTGGCGTCATCGCCGCCTCGTCCTGGGCGCCCTTCACGGCATCCAACAACTCCGCGCGATGCTGGCTGCGGTCGCGCTCCACCTTCGCCAGCAGTTCCGCCGCGTTCGGTGCACCGGGGTCGCGGGTGTACGCGCGGAGCACCTCCGTGGCCCGCTGCAGGAACACCATGGTCCGGGCCAACGCCAGCGCCATCGCGGCCGTGGCGGTGTTCTCGTCGTGGAACCCCACTGGATAGACCGCCTGGGCGCGCTGGGCCAGCTGCACGGCCTGCTCGTGCTGACCCGCCATCGCCGCCCGCAGCGCCAGCATGGCCTGAAAGTCCGCAAGAATCTTGCGATCGTCTGCCTGCTTCTGCGGCTGGGCCTCGACCTGCTGCGCCACTTCCAGCGCGCGCCGCAGCACCGTCTGGGCTCCGCTGGCGTTGCCCAGCGCCTGGTAGACCTCGAACACGTCGACCAGCGTAGTCAGCAAATACGCGGGCTTGACGTACATCGCCGCCTCGTCCGCCAGCTCCAGCACCTTCTGCTGGGCGTCCAGCGCCTGCTGCAGGCGACCCAGCAGACGGCACAAGTGGCCAATCTTGCTCAGCATCGCCGCCTTGCCTGCCGCACCGGACCACTCGGCCGCCTTCTCGAGCGAAGCCAGGCCCGGCCCCGGCTCGCCCAGGCGGGCCTGCAGCGAGCCCAGCATCGCCCAGGCCTGCACGAAGCCCTGGCGGCGCTCGACCGGCAGTTCGGCCACCCCGACCGACAGTACCGCCAGCTCCTTGGCCAGTTCGTCCTTGGCCCGGCGCGCGGCCTCCAGGTCGCTGCCGAGCACGTCGGGCAGGATCCGCAGGGCTGCGACCATCGCCTTGCTGCCGCCGTCGCTCGCATGATCGACCAAGAACTTCAGCGCCTTGTCGAACAGCGGCCGGCGACCCGCCACTGAGGCGTCCAGCGCGAGCTGCTGCCACGCCGCCGCCGCGCCCGCGGTGTCGCTCAGCTCCGCGCGCAGCTCCGCCTCTTTTTGCCGCACTGCCAGGGCCTTGTCCGCCTCGCCGGCCGCGGTGTAGCAGCTCGCCAGCAGGCTCAGCGTGACGGCCCGGCGCGGGCCAGGCGCAAGATTCCGCTTGGTTTCCGCCGACGGCCGCGGCAGGTTCGCCACCGTTTCCGCTGCCGCTACCGCGGCTTCGGGCGTTGCCAGCCAGTCGGCATAGCGCTGCCACAGGGCCGCCGCTTCCAGCCAGCGCCGCTGCTCGTACAGCAAAAGCGCCAGCTGATCCGCAGCTTCCTGGGCCTCGGCCCGGTCCCCACTCCGCTCGAACTCCGCCAACGCCGCCCGTAAGGCTGTCTCGGCGTCGGCCCGGTTGCCGTGTTGTTGCTGCGCGTAGGCCAGCAGGCGCCGCTCCTGGGCCAGGTGCCGGCGGACCCGCGCCAGCCCTTCGGTGTTCTTGGTCTTTTGATAGCACTCTTCGGCCCGCGCCAGGTAGACCAGGGTGCGCTGCCGCTGTTCGGCCGCAGCGGTCGCCTCGGGGCTCGCCGCGTGGGCCGCCGTCTCGCACAGACGCCCTTCGCGGTCGCGCATCCGGTCCTTGGCGGCGAGCCGTATCGCTTCGTCGAGCACTTGCAGAGCCTTGGCGGGCGAGGGCGGCTCGCTGTCCAGCCAGGTCCAGGCCACCTGCTCGCGGAGCAGCAGCGCCCGGTCGCGGTCTTGGTCGTTGCCCCGCTGCTC
>JACRCU010000075.1 GCA_016218865.1 Deltaproteobacteria bacterium
GCATACCTACCTGAGCGAGCGGCTGACTATCGCGGAAATCCTTGCGATGTTCCAAAGTTTCTACCACAGCGCCCGACCGGTGGACGACGTCCTGGCGCAGGTGTCGCTGCAAGAAAAGCGCGACGCGTGGTTCGACCGCCTGTCCGGCGGCCAGAAGCAGCGGGTCGCGGTCGCCTGCGCGCTGGTGGGCGATCCCGAGCTGCTGTTCTTGGACGAGCCGACCACCGGCCTGGATCCGCAGTCGCGGCGCCAACTTTGGGACGTGATCGCCGACTTCAAGGCGCGCGGCCGCACGGTGCTGCTGACCACCCACTACATGGACGAGGCCGAGCGCCTGTGCGACCGGGTGGCGATCGTCGACCACGGCCAGGTGATCGCGCTGGGCCGACCGCGCGACCTGATCGCCGAGCACGTGGGCGGCATTGTCTTGAATCTAACCACGGATCAGCCGCTTACCTTGGCCATGCTGGACGCGGTGGCCACCGGCAGCCGGCCGCGGGTCGACGGCTGCAGCGCGCACCTGACCGTGGCCAACTTGGCGGCCGCCGTGCCGTCGCTGCTGGCCGAGCTTGCGCAACACGGTGTGGTGCTTCACGAAATGCAGACGCACCAGCCGACTCTGGAAGATGTGTTCGTCGTGCTGACGGGCCGCCACCTCCGCGACTAGCCGAATCACCAAGGAGCGACCGACATGGCCCTTCGCGATGCCCCGCTGTGGCACCTGACCATGGCGCGTATCCGCACCTGGATGCGCGAACCCGAAGTGTTGTTCTGGAGTTTTGGCTTCCCGATCTTGCTGACCATCGCCTTGGGGGTGGCCTTTCGCAACCGGCCGGCCGAGGCGGTGACGGTGCTGGTCGAAGCCGGTCCCAGCGCCGCCCAGGTGGCCAAAGCGCTGGCCGAAGACAAGCAACTGACTGTGGCGATTGTCGATCACGGCGAAGCAGCCCGGCAGCTGCGGGCGGGCCTAGCGGCCTTGTCCGTGCGGCCGGAGCCGCCGCTGACGGTGCGCTACGACCCGACCCGGCCCGAGTCGCGGGTGGCCAAGCTGCTGACCGACAACGCGATTCAGCGGTCGCTGGGCCGGCGCGATGTGGCGGAAATTGCGGGCCAGGTGGTGGACGAGCCGGGGGCGCGCTACGTCGACTTCCTGGTGCCGGGGCTCATCGGCATGAACCTGATGCAGAGCGGTCTGTGGGGCGTGGGCTACTCGATCGTCGAGATGCGGAGCAAGCGCCTGCTGCGGCGGCTGGTGGCAACGCCGATGCGCAAAAGCGACTTCTTGCTGTCGTTCCTCATCACGCGCCTGTTGCTGCTGCTGATCGAGCTGCCGGTGGTGATGGGCATGGCCTACCTGCTTTTCGACGTCCGCATCCAGGGTTCGCTGGTGGCCTACCTGGCGGTGGCGGTGACGGGCGCCCTGGCCTTTGCCGGCGTGGGCCTGCTGGTCGCGTCGCGGGCCAAGACGACCCAGACCGCCAGCGGGCTGATGAACCTGGTGTCCATGCCGATGTTCGTGGGCTCGGGAGTGTTCTTCTCGGTCAAGAATTTCCCAGAGATGGCCCAGCCTTTGCTGCGTCTGCTGCCGCTGACGGCGCTGAACGACGGCCTGCGCGCGGTGCAGAACGAGGCGTCGGGGCTGGTGGGCGTGCTGCCGCAGTTGGCGGTGCTGGGCGGCATCGGCGTGGTCACCCTGATCCTGGCGGTGCGAATTTTCCGCTGGGATTGACGGTCGCCGCCGCTCGCGATGATTTGCGCGGGCCCGGGAGCGCGGCTAGGCTGTCGCAAAGGCCGCGGTCCGGCCGAGCGACATCATGGGCAAGTCCGCTCGATTGCTGCTGTTCGTCGCCGCATGCGCCATGCTCGCCGGCTGCGACACGTGGCACGATGACCCGCCATTGCCCAGCGCGCACGAAGACTTGCAGGCCAACCAGTTGTTCCGCCGCGACGCCCGCTGGGTCGGCGGCGACGGGGCCTACAGTGTGGCGCTGGGCGGCGAGCGGGTCCTGTGGCTGTTCGGCGACTCGCTGATCGCCCGCGACGATCGCCGCAGCCGCAGCGACGCCTGGTTCATCCGCAACAGCGTGGGCGTGCATCACGGCACGGATCCCCGCACCGCCGCTATGCAATTCTTCTGGGGCCAGCGCGACGGCCACCCCGGCTCGTTCTTCGCCGAGCAGGGCAGCCTGTGGTTCTGGCCCGGCGGCGCGGCGCTGGTCGCGGGCCCCGAGGCAAGTTCGCCTGCACTGGTGGTTTTTGGCCAATGGCTGGCCCAGCCCGGCCAAGGTCAGTGGGGCTTTGCGGCCGAGGGCTCGGCGGCGTTCTGGATCGCCAACCCGGGCGAACCGCCAAGTGCTTGGCAGCCCAAGAACCTGGTCCTGCCCGACCTGGGCGGTTACATCCTGGGCACTGCCGTCACTCAGCACGACGGCATGGTGTATATCTATGGCAGCAAAGGTGATTACCACGACTACACCGTCTTGCGCATCCCTTCTGCGGCGCTGGCGAGCGGCAGCACCAGCGGGGCCGAGTGCTTCACCGGCGGGGCCTGGCGCGCGATCGGCAGCTTCGCCCTGCCCGCCCAGCCGCTGTTCGCCCTGGGCGCGCCAGAGAGTTCCGTGCACTTCGACGCCGGCCGACAGCGCTGGTTCATGTGGCAGAGCGAGGGGTTCGGCGCCACCACCCTGGCCTTGCGCAGCGCCGATCGCCCCGAGGGCCCGTGGTCGCAGCCGCGCTCGTTCTTCCGCCCGGTCGAGTCGTACGTCGAGGGCGCCTTCGTCTATGCCGGCAAGGGCCATCCCGAGCTGAGCGGCGCCGATCTGTGGCTCACTTACGTGCCCAGCGCCTTCGAGGAGCCGCCCAAATGGGACAATCCAGACGGCTACTTTCCCCATTTCGTTGCGGGGTCGTGGTGATCCGGCTTGCCCTGATCGTGGCGACGGCGGCCGCTCTGTCGGCCTGCGGCGGAGCGGGTGCGACGACCCGCTGGCTGCCCGCTCCGCCACCGACCGCCGAGTCGGCGAGCGCCAGCCGCGATACCCCAGCGTTCGAGCTGGCTTACGGGCCGCGCTCGCAAGCCAGCCTGGGCGCCCGCCTGCCCATCGTGCAGCGGGGCCGGCGCGACCGGTTCGCCGCCTTCGGCGTCCACGCCCTGGGCGCCTTCGAGAATGCCAGCGATTTCATAGCACTGCCCCTGGAAGTTCTCCGCGCCGTGTACGGCATGGACGGCCGCTGGCTGTGGCGGCGCGGCCCCGACACCTGGGCCCTGGGTTTGGGCTGGGGCCGCGAGCAGGCGCGCACCTTGGGCGAGGCCGTACTGCCGGATCGCCCGCGGCCGAGCGACATCGCCTTTGGCGGCGGCGGGACCTGGCTGGCGACCCTGGCCGAGTGGCAGCACCGGACGCCGCGCTGGCAGTCGACCGTGATGCTGGAAACCCGTTGGCACTTGGCCGGTTTGGCGGCGCGTCTGCCGTGGACTGGCCCGGTGGCCGACGTACTGGGTGGCATGGCGGGCGACGGCCTGGCGTGGGCCCAGAGCTGCGGGGTGGTGCTGCGCTGGCGGCCCGGCGCGACCTGGCAGCCCCTGGTGTCGGTGCACGGCGATCTCCAGGTGCCCGTGGATGAATTCGCCCGCACCGGCTGGTTCGCGCGTGCCCTGCTGGCGGCCAGCCGTCCCTCGCAACTGGGTGAGACCATGCCATTTATCTCGCTCGACGCCGGCAACGGCAAGGGCTACCTGATCAATCGACGCGAAATTCGCTTGAGCCTGGGGGTGCGCCATGCGTTCTTCTAGCCTGGGGGCTCTGGTGCTGGTCCTTGGACTGGCGAGCTGCGCCTGGCCGATCGACGACGCGACGCAAGCGGCTGCCGCGACCCCGGCCACGTTGCCCGCGTGCCCGCTGCTGCAGAAGACCCCGGAGCTGCGCGGCTCTGCCCGCGCCGTCACCCTAGAAGGCGGCAAAACTCTTTGGCTTTTTGATGGGGCCATCCCGCTGGGCGAGCGGCGCCTGCCGGGCCTGGCCGTGGCCGCGACCCCGACCGAGCCGTGCCAAGAAAACCTTGCCGTCACCTTGGCTTTTGCCCCCACCGGCGTGCTGGCGGCGGCCGAGGTGACGCCGTTGGATCTGGTGGCCGTGCCCGGCGGAGCGGCGGCGTTCTTCCAAGCCTGGGTCTTCGACGCGAGTCAGCCGTTCGGCGTGCGCAACCTGGGCACCGGCCTTGCCGAATTCGACAGCAGTCAAGGGAAGTTCGTGGCCGGCGAAGGTCTGCTCTGGCCGGCGGAAGCGCCCCCCTACGGCGGCAGCGCGCTGGTGCTGGGCGCGGACCTGTACGCCTACGGCTGTGTGGCGAGCGACGGCGGGTGGGCCCGCAGCTGCCACCTGGCCCGCGCCCCGCTGGCCAAGCGCCACCAGCCGACTGCGTGGACCTATGCCAGCGAGTTCGCGGAGTTCGCCAGCGATCCGGCCAAGTCCGTACCCGTGTTGGTGCAAGCCGGCGACGTCAGTGTGCAGCGCCACGGCGCCCTGTACGAAGCCCTGTACGTGCGCCCGCTGGGAGCAGAAGTCGAGCTGCGCCGCGGTCTTGCGCCGTGGGGTCCGTTCTTTGCGCCGCGGGTACTTGGCCGCTGTGACGTGGCGGGTGGGGAATTCTGCAGCTCGCCGCGCTGGCAGCCGGTGCTGGGCGTCCAGCTGGATCACTTGGACTTTGTCTGGAACCGTTCGTCCTTTTCCGCGTTGACGCCGGAACGAGCCCGGCCGCAGTGGACCCGGATGGCGCGCCCCAAGGAAATCCCTTGAAGTCGCAAGATGTTACGCGGCACGGCTTTTCGAATGCGCAGCCGGCGCAGCTGTGGTACGATGGTCGATTGGTGCGGCAGCCGTAGGCGCCGGAGGCGAACGTGCTCAACAAACCCCACATCGCGAGTTGGTGGATCCGCTGGGCAGTGGCGACGCTGCTGCTGGCGCTGGCAGCCTGTTCCGCGGGCAACGACGACGCTGCGCCCCGCTTTGCCGAGGTGACCCAACCCGGCGACACGTATAATGATCACGCGCCCTATGCGGTGTGGGCAACGGTGCGCAGCGGCGGCTCGGCGCTGGCGCGCGTCGACCTGTACTGGGCCCGGCCGCTCGACGCCGAATTCGCAGTGATTCCCATGCGCGCGCTCGGCAGCGGCGCCTACCAGGCCGACATCCCGGCCCAGGCCAAAGGTACTGAGATTCGCTGGTTTTTGCGCGCCACCAACCGCGCTGGCGCCGTGGGCCTGTTTCCGGTGCAGGGCGATCCGCCGACCAAGTTCTTGTTGTTCCGCGTCCTTTACGACGGTCAGGTCATCACGGTGCCCCCCGACCCGGGCGCCGCCGACGCGGGCGTCACCTTTGACAGCGGCGCCGCACCCGACAACGGCTCGGGCGCCGATGCCGGCGGCAGCGACAGCGAACCAACCGACGTTTTCACGGCCGACGTCGCACCCGGCGACACGTTCGTCGCCGACAGCGCGGAACCCGATGTGCCGCCGATGGATGCGCCCAGCTTCGACCAGTTCACCTGGGACCTGGGGCCCGACGCGGTGGTAGGCGCCGACACCGATGGCGACGGCATCGTGGACGTCAAAGACAATTGCCCGTTCCAGTTCAACGTCGACCAGACCGACAGCGACAGCGACGGCCAGGGCGATCTCTGCGATCCCGACGACGACAACGACGGCGTGGCCGACGACAAAGACAACTGCGTCAACGTGGCCAATTCCAGCCAGCAGAACCTGGACGGCGACCAGTTCGGCGATGCCTGCGATGCCGATCTGGATGGCGACAGCATCCTGAACACCAAAGACAACTGCCCCTACGTAGGCAACGTGGGCCAGAAAGACAGCGACGGCGACGGCATCGGCGA
>JACRCU010000070.1 GCA_016218865.1 Deltaproteobacteria bacterium
GCCCGGCCACCAGTTGGCCTGGCACGCCGAAGGGCGCGAAGCCGCCGAGGCCTTGCTGCGCGAAATCGCCAACGCCCGCCGCACCATCGACATCCAGCTCTACATCCTTGAAGCCGACGCGGCCAGCCAGGCGGTGGTGACGGCGCTGGGCCAGGCGTGCAAGCGCGGTGTCCGGGTGCGCCTGCTGCTGGACGGCCTGGGCTGCAGCGATGCCGACGCCGCCCACCTGGAGCAGCTGACGGCCGCGGGCGCGGCGGTGCGCGTGTTCCGGCCGCTGCGCTTCAGCGTGCCGTGGCGCCACCTGCTGCGACGAAACCATCGTAAAGTGGCGGTTTTCGACGGCGAGAGCGCCATCGTGACCGGCCGCAACGTGGGCGAGCACTACCTGGCCATGGCCCCTGGGCACGCGACCTGGCTGGACTTGGGTGCGACGGTGCGCGGCCCCGCGGTAACTACCTTGGCTCGCCAACTGAACCACGACTGGCGGGCGGCCGAGCGCAAGCACCGCCTGTACCAGTGGCTGCGCTGGCTCGATCCGCTGGCGCCCAGCGCAGATCTGCTGGCGGCCGAGCGGGCCAGCCGGGCCGCGGCGCACCAGAACTGGCCCTTAACGCCGCCGAGCAAGCCCGGACGCGGCGGCCTGAAAGTGGCTGCGGCCCTCAGCGTTGGCAAGGCCTCGGCAAACCCGATTGCGGATCGTTACTTGCATGCCGTGCAGAGCGCGCGCACCTCGATCTGGCTGGTGCATGCCTACTTCCTGCCGGATCACCGGCTGACCCGGGCCCTGGTGGCCGCGGCCCGCCGCGGGGTGCAAGTGCGGGTGGTTCTTCCCGATCTCCGTTCCACGGACGTGAAGCTGGTGGCCCTGGCCTCGCTGCACGGCCTGCGCCAGCTCATGAAGGCCGGCGTGCAAGTGCGCCTGCTGTGCACCAACAACCTGCACGCCAAGTTCGCGGTGGTCGACGACGTGTGGTGGACCATGGGTTCCGCCAACCTGGACGCGCTGTCGCGCAAGCGCAACTTGGAGGCCAACCTGGCCGGCTACGGGCGCGAACCCGGCCTGCTCCTGGCGCGCCTGGCGCAGAGCTGGTTCGACCTTGCCGAGCCCTGGGACGCGGTCGAGTCCTCGCGCCGGCCGCGCTGGCTGCGGTGGTTGGGACAATTGGCTTGGCGTTTCCGCGCGTTACTGTAGACCATCGGCCAGAATCCGCGCGCCCCGCTTGGGCTGCGGCGGCAGTGGCGGCGGCTTGCGCACCTTGGCAAAGCGCGAGCACACCAGCGCATCGCGCAGCGCGGCGTGGCCCAGCGGCACCCGCCCGTGCGGCAGCGCGGTATGTACGAACAGCAGCTGCGCCCTGCAGAATTGCCCGTCGTTCAGCGACCCTTCTGGGTCTTCGCTCACGGGCGCCGCGCCGTCTTCGCGCAGGCGCTGCATCAAAATCTGATTGAGCTTCTCCGGCGCCCCGCGCGTGTACCACGACCACAAGCGCTTGCCGGGCTGGCCGGCCCAGGTGCGAAACAGCGGGACGTCGCCGTACAACGCGTCGAAAAGATAGACATCGTCCACGGCAACGCCGCCCTCGGTCAGCACCCGCGCCGCCACCCGGTAGCCGCCGGAGTGCGCCGACACCGCCACCCGCTGCCATGCCTGGTGCGCGCCCAGGGCCTGCTTGCTCAGCACTTCGCGCACCTTCTTGCCGCGCAAAATTTCGAGCAACTCACTGGAAAACCGCAGGAAACCTTGCGGCTCATCCAGCTTGCCGCCCGCCGAGTCTGGCGCATCGACCGGCCCCTGCGGCATGGCTAGGATGACGTTGCGGCCGGCCGCCAGGACCTGCTCGCGCAGCTGATGATCGTCGATCTTGTGAACGGCACGTCCGTCGTGGCCGTGGAAGTGCACGAGCAGGCCGATGGGCCGCTTGGGGTCGAAGTCCTTGGACACAAACAGTAGTGTCGTGGCATCCGCCCAGGGCTTGCCGGCACAGGGGAACGGCCCGTGTCGTAGTTTCAGCGTAAGCGTCACCCCGAGCGGCGAGCGCGTGGCCCGCGCGACCCCACCCATTGCGTCGGGATCCGTGAGCAGGGTCGCTTCCAGCGGCGCCGCCACCGCCGTGCCATGGGCGGGCAGCTCTGCGGGCACCCAGGTCAGCAACTGCAGCAGCAGTACAAGAGTAATCATGCGTTATCGCCGTCCCCCGCGGCGAATCACCTGGACGATGTGCCGCGCCCGCCACGCCTGGTGCTCGCTCCACCCGGTCAAGCGCTCGGCCAGCAGCGCTTCCATGGGCCGCACGCAGCGCCCGTCGCCCACCTGCTCCAGGGCCAGCAGGGCACCGTCGATTTGCTCGGCAGCCGCGCTGCGCTGCACAAGGCGGTGCAGGGCGGCGACCAGCTCGGACTGCAGGTGACCCAGCGCCGCAGCCGCCACCGCCTGGCAGGCCGCGCCGAGCAACTCCGCTTGCTCACTCAGCAAAGCTCGCCGCACCAGTTCAGCCATCCGTCCGCGCTCGGCCAGGTGCCCTGCCGGCAGGGTGGCCACGGCCCGCAGCGCCCACCAGGCCGCCGCCTCGTCCAAGTCGGCCACCGCCGCCTCGGTCTGGCGATCGAGCAGCGCGCCGATCCGATCGCCCGCTTCGCCCCACTGCCGCGCCTGCTGCCAGCGTTCGGCACTCGCCGGCCGCAGCGGCTGCGGGGTCGCTGGCGGGGCCGGCCCCTCGTCCAGGAAGTCCAAGTCGTCGTCCCGGGTTGCGAGGTCGGCGGCACTGGGCCCCGCCTGAGCACCCACTACCAGCCAGTCCCACAGCCCGTCGGCCGACTGCGGCGCGTTCGGTCCTTGCTGCATCGTCCCTCTCGCCTCGCTGCCCTGGGGAGTTGCCCCCCGCGCGTCAACGTAGTAAGTCGCCACCGTTGGAGGTGTACCATGAAAGCGATGATTCGACTGCGCCTGTCGTCCCACGATGCGCATTATGGCGGCGGATTGGTCGACGGCGCGCGCATGCTCGGGCTGTTCGGCGACGTGGCGACCGAGCTGCTGATTCGCCACGACGGCGACGAAGGCCTGTTCCGCGCCTACGAAAACGTAGAATTCCTGGCACCCGTCTACGCGGGCGACTTCGTCGAAGCCGAGGGCGAGATCGTCTCGACCGGCAACACCAGCCGGCGCATGCACTTCGAGGCGCGCAAGGTGATCAGCCCGCGACCCGATCTCAACGACTCGGCGGCCGACCTGCTCGAGACGCCGGTGGTGGTCTGCCGCGCCACCGGCACCTGCGTCGTGACCGCCGAGCGCCA
>JACRCU010000073.1 GCA_016218865.1 Deltaproteobacteria bacterium
GCAAACGGCGAGTTGCCCGGGTAGACCTGGTCCGAGCCGGTGCAGCCGACCGGCACGATGGCGGCGCCCAGGTGGTTGGCCATTTGCACCAGCCCGGTGTGGCCGCGGCTCAAGCGCACCGAGCGCGTACCCTGCGGAAAGACCAGGACGTTCAGGCCCAGTTCGCAAATCGCTTCGCGGTTCAGGCGGATCACCTGATCGATCATCGGCTCGAAGTTGGCCTCGAACTGCCGCTGGAACTCCGCCAGGCTGCCGCCGCGCTGGCCCACGAACCGCTGCACATCGGCACTCTGGCTGGCCAGTTGCGACTCGTCCAAGGCGCCCAGCCCGTCGACCACGTTGCGCAGGAAGCGATACTCGGCGTCGCTGGTCTTGCGGCCAAAGGCCTTGCGGAAGTCCGCCACCAGCACATAACCGCGCGACGGCACAGGGATGTTGTTGGTCGAGTCCATGAACCGCGCCATCCACGGATGGTCGTAGTACTTGCCCTTGACCCAGGTGGCGGTGTACGGCCAGCCGCGGCGGTGCAGCGCGTATTGGAACGGCCAGTAGTTGTAGCGGTCGGTGTGGTTCATGGCCAGGAACACCTGGCGATCCTTGGGGATGGCCTCGATGTTCTCGACGACGATCGCGGTCTTGTGCGGCAGAGCGTAGTCCCAGCGCAGCGCCATTTCGGCCATCAGCAGCTGACCGATGGGTTTGCGATGCAGACGCAGGCGAGCGAGTTGAGCGAGTTCGATCATGATGGTGCTAGGTTAGGCGATCTTGACCGAACGGGCAACGGTCCGGGCGGCAAAGCCTCTGTACCGCTTCGCAAACCGTGCTAAAGTCGCGGTCGGCGAAGGGGGTTGCGGTGAGCGATCGCGAGACACGGCCGGCAATCGATCTGGTGCGCGAACTGCGCAGCCAAGGTCGCCACGCCGACGCGGCGGCGCTGCTGCAAGCCACCTTGGGTCAAGCCGAGTTGCAGCATCCCCGCGACCCGGAGCTCCAGGCCGAAGTGGCGTGGCTCGAGCTCGAGCGCGGCCAGCTCTGGCTCGATCAGGGGGACATCGCCCGCGGCGCACAGGCCGCGGCCCGCGCCCTGGCACTGCACGAGCAGGTCGACGGACAAGTGGGCGTCGCGGCGGCCTGCCTGCAGCTGGCGGACCAGGCCTGGCTGGCCGGCGAACGCGCGCAAGCGGTCGATCTCTGGGCGCGCGCACGCTCGGCGGCGGATCAGGGCGGCGCTCCCCTGCTGGCGGCGCGGGCCTTGCTGGCGCTGGCGGTGCGCGAGTGGCAACAGGGCGAGGCCGCGGTGGCCGAGCAACTGCTGGCCGCAGCCGAAGATCGCAGCTCCATCGAACTCCTGGCCGACGCCAGCCCGATGTTGGACCGCCAGGCGCTGGCGTTGCGGGCCGCCACCGCGGTGATCCGCGCCGCGCGGGCAGTGGCGTTGCGGCGGCACGGCGAAGCGCAGTTGCTGCTGGGGGCGGCCGCCCAGGCGGCGCGGCAGGCCGGCGACCTTTCCCTGTATGTCGAGTGTTTGCGGGTGGATGCGCGCTTGGCGCGCCACGGCGGCGACCCCCACGGCGCGGTGCAGAGCTTGCTGCGCGCCCGCGATGCTGCGCAGTTGGCGGGTATGCAGGTCGCGCGGCTGGCACTGCAGACCGAGCTGGGCCTCGCGCACATCGACGACGAGGACTGGGCGGCCGCGGCGGCCATCGTCGAGGAACCCTTGCCCGAAGCCGCCCTGGCCATGCCGGCGCTGCGGGCCCTGCGTCTCGATCTCACGGCGGCGTTGGCGTTGCACGGCGGCCGCAGCCACGAGGCCGCGCAACTGTGGCAAGAGGCCGGTCTGGCCCATGGCGACGACCACGCCAGCGCGTGCCGGTCGTTGGTCGGTCTGGCCGAGGCGCAATGGCGGCAGGGCGAGAGCACCGCGGCGCTGGCAACCCTGCACCGCGCCAGGCAGTTGGCCCAGAGCGCCGGGCGCGCCGAACTCGCTGTCGCCCCCCAGCTGGCCGAGATCCATATTGCCGCCGCCAGCGGCGCCCGCACCCAGGAGGCGGCGGTGGCGGCCGTGGAGCTGGCCACCCGCGCCGGGACCACGATCCAGCAGTTGGCGTCGCTGGATGCGCTCGCCGCCAGCTATCTGGCCGAAGGCGATCCGATGGCCGCGCGAGCCGTGGCCAAGCAGGCTCTGGATCTGGCCCAATCTCAACCACTTTTGCGTTGGCAGGCGCGATCGGCGGCGCGCTGGGCGCAGGTCCTGGCCGCGGCTGGCGAAGCGGCAACCGGGCTGCGCGCTGCCGAGCAGGCCCTGGGTCTGGCCCAGCAGGCCGGCGATGCCCAGGGGCTGGCGCGGGCCCTGCTCGCCTCGGCGGCGGCGCTGCAGGGCTTGGGGCGCAGTGACGAGGCTCAGTTGAGCCTGGTCCACGCCCAGGAACATGCCCGCTCGGCGGGCTTGGCAGAGCTGGCCGACGACGCCCAACTTCAGCTGGCGCAGGCACTTGTGACCTACGGCAACCCGGACGGCGCCGAGCCGCTGCTGCGCGGCCTAGTGGATCGCAGCCTGGAACAGCGCCGCTGGACCACAGCACACGCCGCCGCCCACTGTCTGGCTTGGTGCGCCCGACAAAAGGGCGACTTCGCCGCAGCAGTGGCAGCCCTGGCCCGTTTGCGCGCGGCGCCGCCGCCGGCCACGCCGGGGTTGGCCCTGGCGATCGCCACCGAGCGGGCGCGCATCGATCTGGCACAGGGGCGGCTCGACAGCGCCCGCGCCCTGCTGAACCACCCAGCACTGGCGCAGGTGGCGGCGACTCCCCGCGGCGACGCGCAGGTGCTGGCGGCCGAGGCGCTGGCGCGCAGCGGCGACTGGGACGCCGCGGCCGTGGCGGTGGAGCGCGCCCTGGCGGGGCTGCGGCAAGCGCGGGCCGGCCGCAGCTTGGGTGGGGCGCTGTACCTGGCTGGCCAAGTGGCGGCAGCGCGCGGGCGGGGCGAGCAAGCGGGCGCCCTGCTTGGCGAGGCGCTCTTGGTCGCGTCCCAGTTGGGCCTGCCGGAGCAAACCATGATCCGCGCCACCATCGAGCGGCTGCGCCACCAGCAACCGGACCACACAGCGGCATGACCAATCGGATTTTGACCAAACAAGCCATGCTGCGCACTTCGCCCGACCCGGCCAAAGACGCCGATGTCGACACCTTTGACGCCAAGCACACAGAAGTGGCCGGCGGGCAGGACGAAGACCTCGGCGTCACCATCGTCGCCCACCCCGACGCGGGCATGATTGGTGCGTTCGGCCTGCTGCAGCTGAGCCAGGGTCCGGTCGAGCTGTCGCGCCTGGCCCCGTCGTTCATTCGCATCGACGGCGCGCGGCCGGTGCCCCTGAGCGATCCGCACATCAGCCGCCGGCCGCTCACCCTGTCTCTGGACGACGGCGCGTTGGTGATCACCCAGGCGAATCCGCCAGTTGCAGCGTGGGTGCAGGGTCAGAGCTTGGTGGACCAGCGCCGCTTCACGGCCGCCGAGGTCCACCGCGGCATCGTGGTGCGGGTCTCGCGGCAGATCGCCGTGTTCATCCACAACCACGGCTTCGTGCCGTGGTCCCATGGCGAATTCGGTCTGGCCGGGCTGTCGGGCTCGATGCACGACCTTCGCCAGCAAATTCGTAAAGTTGCACAGCACGAAGTCCCAGTTCTGATTCAGGGTGAGTCCGGCGTGGGCAAGGAATTGGTCGCACACGCCCTGCACCAGGCTTCGCCGCGCTCGACCGGGCCGTACGTGCCCGTCAATGTCGCAGCCATCCCGGCGTCGACCGCAGCCTCGGAGCTGTTCGGCCACGTCCGCGGCGCGTTCACGGGTGCCGCCACCGAACACGACGGCTTCTTTGCCCGCGCCAACGGTGGCACGCTCCTGCTCGACGAGATCGGCGAGCTGAGCCACGACGTACAGGCGATGCTGCTCCGGGCGCTGGAGACCGGCGAGATTCAGCGCGTTGGCGATCGGCGCGCGCGCAAGGTCTCGGTCCGCGTGGTGGCGGCGACCGACCGCGACATCGACTCGCCGCAGCTGGCCGAGCGCCTGCGCGCGCCGCTTCGGCACCGTTTGGGCGGCTACACCCTGCGCGTTCCGCCGCTCCGCCACCGCAAAGAGGACATTCCGGTGCTGGCGATGGCCTTTCTGCAGGCTGAACAGCGCCACTACGCCGAAACCATGGGCACACACCTGCCGTGCGCGGCCATCGAGCGCATGCTGCTGTACAACTGGCCGGGCAACGTTCGCGAGTTGCGCAACGTGGTGCGCCGGCTGGCCATCGACGGCCTGGGACGGAGCGACGCCGAGATCCACGAGAGCCTGGACCACGTCTTGCGCGGCCCGGCTGCCGACGCCACCCAGCCCGAGGTCTCCGTCACCGGCAACGGACCGCTCCAGGCCCCGGCGGCGCAACCGCTGCGGCCAAAGGCCATCGACGACGCGATGCTGCTCGCGGCGTTGCAGCGCCACAGCTGGCAGATCTCGCCGACCGCCCGCTACTTGGGTATCGCCCGCAGTTCGCTGTATGGGCTGATCGACCAGTGCCCGGCCATTCGCCGCGCCATCGCGGTTCCCGACGACGAGTTGCAGGCGGCACTGGCCCAGACCAACGGCGATGTCGACCGCGCCGCCGAAGCGCTGCAGGTCTCGCCGCGCGGGCTGCGGCTGCGCGTGCGCGGGTCTTGAAGTGGAATCCGCTACTTGGCGCCCTTCAACTTGGTTAGCGCCGAATTGAGCACATAGCCGCTCTTGCCGCTGGCCGCGCCGGAGAGCACGTCGACCCGCGACCAGCCCTTGCCGGTGTCCAGGTGCACCCACACCAGCACGCCGTCGTCCAGAGTGCCAGTGGCGGGGCTGCTGTCGTCGGCCGCCTGGTGCAGCTTGGCCGGCGCCTCGCGGACCATGTGGGTGGCCTTGGACAGACGCTTGGCCGCGGCCAGCGCCTGTACGCGCTCGAGCACCATGGCCTTGCGCCGGTCTTCGGCCGCCTTCTTGGCCTTCTTGCTGGCCTCGCCCACGGCGGCGGTGCGCAGCGTCTGGATGGCCTTTTCGGCCGCAGCCGTGGCGGTCAAGTCCTCGGCGCCCCCCTGGCGCACCTTGGCGATGGCGGCGTCGGCATCCACGGCCAGGTCGCGCAGCGGGGCCATGGCGTCTTCCAGGTCTTCGGCCGACGGCGGCTGCCCGTCGTCTTCTGCCGAGTCGCCCGCCGGCGCAGCCTTGTCACCGGGGTAGTCGGTCAGCTTCTGCTCGACCCGCTTGCCCTCGCCCGGCTTCTCGCCCAGGGTCTTGGCCACGCCTTCGGGGAGCCAGCGCATCACCGTGGCCGTGCCGCCCATCAGCAGCCACACGCCCAGCGCACCGGCCGCCAGCACGCCAACGCCCAGGCCCACCAGCACCAGCCAGCGCGGCGCGCCCGAACCCTTGTTGTCCGGAGCTTGATTTGCCATGGCTAGTTCGTGTTGTTGATGTAGGTCTTGGGGACGCAGAACTTCTGGGCCGGCTTGCCGTTTTCGGCGTCGGAGTAGGTCCAGCAGGTGGCCACGCCGGCGCAGTCCGAGTCCTGCTCGCAGCGGCTGGTGCAGAACGGCTTGGCACCAAAATACGACAAACAAATCGATTGATCGCACTGCGGGTGGGCTGTGACCACGCATGTGCTGGTATCGTGACCGGGTTCCGTAGAGCCCGTGCAGATCTTCTTTTCCAGCACTTCCTTGTCAAGCTCGCAGGGGTCGTACGGCGGCTGGGTTTCGCAGCCGGCCAGCGCGGTCAGCATGGCACCGCCCGCAACCGCCAAGCCGGCCACCACGACCAGCGCCGCGCCAAGCTCGCCCAGGAATTGGCCCATCGACCGGTTGCTCGCCGCGTTCCGCTTGTCGTTCATCCGCTACTCCGCAGTACCCTGCCCTTGCATCATAATCGCCCCAGCCCGCGCCGACAACCGGTTAGGATCTGCCTGCGAACAAGTCAGCGGGCACTCGAACGGAGCGATGCGACGGACCCGATAGGGGACGCGCACTTGCGACCCACCCCGCAGCAGTACAGGACCCGGGCAAAATCGATTTGATTTTTCTTGGGCCCTTACTTGGTCTGCGACTTCTTGAACTCTTTGCCCAGGCCCTCTTGGAAAGCCTTCTTGCGCGCCGCTTCGGCCTCGCGCTCCTTGCGCTTCTTCTCTTCGGCCTCGCGGAAGGCCTGGCCGAGCTTGGCAGCGGGATCCACTTTCTTGACCACAGGCTTCTCGATCACCTTCTTGGGTGGCGCCTTCTTGGGCGCGTCGGCCTTGACCTCTGCCTTGGCGGGCTCGCCCTTGGACGAACCGATCGACACCTCGCCACCGGGGGGCGGCGGCGCCACATCGGCCGCGGCCACCGCAGCGTCGGCGGCTTCGGCATCGGCGGCGGCCGCCACGGCCACATCTTCGGCGGCCGCGTCGGCGCTGGCCACCGCCCCATCGGGCTCTGGCGCAGAATCCGCAGAGGCAATCACCACATCCGGAGCGGGGACGGCGGCGACATCCGGGGCCACCGCCTCGGGGGCTGGCGGAGCCGGCGCGACCGGTGCAGGTGCGACCGCGGCGGCCGGCTGCGGCGCGGGAGCCACTTGCTCTTCGGCCTTGCCCGACAGGTAGGCTTTGCCCACGATCAGCAGCACACCAATCAACAGCACGCCGCCGGCCAGGCCCAAGAACATGCCGCCGCGCGACCCGCCCTGCTGTTCCGGTGTGGGCAGCGGTTGCGGGCCGCTCGGCAGCGGGGTGCCGGTCGGCAAGCCGGGCGACCCGGTGGGCGCACCCGTCTGGCCCAAGGTCGGCGTGCTGCTGCCGGCGACGCGCTGGCTGTCCAGCTGGGCGCGATCCTGCTCCAGGCGGCGACGTTCGTCGTCCAAGCGCCGCCGCTCGGCCTGCATCTGTTCTTCCATCCGCTTCAGGCGCAGTTTCTCGGGGTCCATCTCCACTTCTTCACCGTATGCGGCCGCTAGGCCGACAAAGGGGGGCAGTACATCCAGGGCCGCGGCCATCTCGTCGGCATCGCCGAAGCGCGCCTCGGGCGAGAACGCCAGGGCGCGGCGCAAGAACGCATCGGTCTGGGGATCGAATTCGCCGGGCTGCGCTTCGGTGAGCACGTCGAAACCGGGCGACGCCTTGCGCTGCACGATCTCGTCGGTCGTACCGGAAAACGGGCGCCGGCCGGTCAGCAGCTCGAAGGTCATCACGCCCACGGCATACAGGTCGGTCCACGGCCCGATGCGCTGCTTCCACAGCTGCTCGGGCGCCATGTAGGCCGGCGTGCCCATGGCCTGGGTGGTCTCTGTGCCGTCCTCGACGAACTTGGCAAGGCCAAAGTCCAGCACCTTGATGTGGTACGGATCGCCGTCGTCGGCGCGCACCATGATGTTTTCGGGCTTGATGTCGCGGTGGACGATCCGCCGCGGCGGGGCGTGGGCGGTGCCCAGGGCCGACAGGACCTGCCGCAGCACGTGCCAGGCCACGTCGCGCTCCACCGTGCGCCCCTCGGCTTTGGCCTGCTCGATCATGCGCTTGAGCGTCTTGCCGCCAGCGACGTACTCCATCACCAGGTAGGGCCCGTCCTCCCATTCGCCAGCGTGCAGCAGGCCGACGATGTTGGGATGATCGAGCGCTGCCAGGGCCTCGGCTTCGAGCCGGAACTTCTTGAGCACCGACGAAGCCTTGTCGGCGTCGTCCTCGCGCCGCGAAATGAGCTTGAGCGCCCCCTGCTGGCCTTGATCGTTCTCGACCAGGAAGACGACACCGAACGCGCCAGCGCCGAGCACGCCCGTGGCCAGCCAACCGTCGATGCGGCGGCCGATCAGCGGATCCAGACCGCGGCGCGGGCCGCGCAACTGCGCCAAGCTGGGTTCGGGGATGAAGTGGTAGCCCTTCTTTTCGCAGATGGTCTGGCTACAGGGCGCGCCAATGGTGCCGTTCGCCTCGCACAGCGGGCATTGGCCGATCTCGTTTGCGCCGCGCAGGCCTGGGCTCATCGCGCTACCACCTCATGATTCGACGCGCGATCCTAGCCCAAAGGTGGGGTCGCCGGCAATTCACAACAACTTTGTCGGCCGCGGCTCGAAGCTGTCGGGCGTGAACGCCCGCGGCAACAGGTCGCGCAGGGGGGCGTGCCACAGCCCGCCGCGCTCGCTCGCCAGCACAACTTCGAGTTCCAGCCCGAATTCACACAAGTTCTGCCGGCACAGGCCGCACGGGGCCGCCGGCTGTTCGGCATCGGTCACGATGGCGATCGCCCGGAACGCGCGCTCGCCCGCAGTCACGGCCGCGCACACCGCACTGCGCTCGGCGCAACAACCAACTGGATAGCTGGCGTTCTCGACGTTGACGCCCAGGACCACCATGCCGCTGGAGGTACGCAGCGCCGCGCCGACCTTGAAGCCAGAATACGGCGCATAGGCGCGTTCGCGCACGGCGGCAGCGGCCTCCACCAGCTCCAGCAACTCGGGACGATCGGCCAGCGCCTTGCGCCAGTGCGGGGCCGTCACGACGCCCTCGCATGGACCGGCAGGTCCGCCGGCAGCGCGTCGACCACGGCCGCGACCAGGCGCGTCATCCGGTCGGTGGCAAAGCGCGCGACCTCGGCGACGTGGGCGTGGTCCAAGGCGCCCGTGCCCAGGCCGGCCCCCAGGTTGGTCACGCAACTGAGCCCCAGCACACGCATTCCCATGTGCCGGGCGGCGATCACTTCGGCCACCGTCGACATGCCCACCGCGTGGCCGCCCAGCAGACCGACCATGCGCACTTCGGCCGGCGTCTCGTAGCTTGGCCCGGTCAGCCCAACATAGACGCCCTGGTGCAGCGGAATTCCGTGTTTTTGCGCCATGGCCAGCGTGAGGGCCCGCAGCTCGGGGTCGTAGGCCTGGGTCATGTCCGGGAAGCGCGGCCCCAAGGCGGGCTCGTTGGCTCCGATCAGCGGGTTGCTGCCGGTCAGGTTGATGTGGTCGGTGATCAGCATCAGATCGCCGGGTTGCATGGCCGGGCTCGTCGACCCGGCGGCATTGGTCACTACCAGCGTGTCCACGCCCAGCCAGGCCAACAACCGCACCGCCATCACCACTTGCTGCAGGCCGTGGCCCTCGTAGAAATGGACCCGGCCCGAGAGCGCCACCACGCGCTTGCCTTGCCAAGTCCCCACCACCAGCTCGCCGGCGTGGCCCGCCACGGTCGACGTCGCCATGTGCGGCAACTGTGCATAAGGTATGCGTTTTGCGTTTTCGATTTGTCCGGCGACTGCGCCGAGACCGCTGCCCAGGACCAGGCCGATGGGGGCGTCGACCGGGCCGATGGTGTTTTCGATGGTCGCGCGAAGCTCGCGCAGCGCGGCGACCAGGTGGGTGGGCATGGGCGGGAGTCCTCGGCGGCACGGGCCGCACGTCGCGCTGCATCATGCCATCGCTGCTGTACTTGTCGAGTTCCGGCGGTCCGACCCCGAGTTGTGGTCGCAAGAGATTGCCAGCCAGCGCGCCAGCCCCTAGGCTGCGGGCCGGGCCGTCGCCCTGCGAGATTCCCATGCTTCCGCGCCCAGCATCTAGCAACCACTTGACATTGTTGATGGTTATCATAGCTGCCGCCGTGTTGCTGGCGGGCTGCAGCGGCGCGATGACCATGCGCGGTGCCTCGCCACGGATCGCCAGCAACATCAAGAAGATCAACGCCGAGCTGGCCGGCCAGAACAACGACGTGTGGCGCTCGCACTTCATCGATGTCGGCCAAGGCCTTGCCGTGCTGCAGGAATTTCCATGCGGCGCCATGCTCATCGACACGGGCGGCGAAGACGATCAGCGGTTCCACTCGGACAGTGCGCTCATTGCCTACCTGGACGCCTTCTTCGCCCGCCGCGCCGACCTGCACGGCACGCTGGATCTGCTGGTGCTGACCCACCCGCACATCGACCACACCCGCGGCACCGAAGCGGTGCTGAACCAGTATCAGGTGCGGAATCTGCTCGACAACGGTCAGGGCTACGGGTCGGGTGCCGCCGGGCAGCAGAGCTTGCAGGCCTTTGCCCAGAGCCACCCCGGCGTCCATTACCGCGCGGTCGCCCTGGCCGACATTGCGAGCGCCACCGGCCTGAGCGACGGCACCATCGATCCCATCACCTGCCAGCCCGTGGACCCGGCGATCACCGCGCTGTGGGGCCGCGTCGACAGCGATCCGGGCTGGCCGGGCATCCGGTTTGGCAAGACGCCATTCCAGAACAACAACAACCACAGCGTGGTGCTGCGCATCGCCTTCGGCAAGGCCTCGGGCCTGTTCACGGGTGACCTGGAAGAGCCGGCAATCCGGGACTTGCTGACCCGCAGCCGCGCCAGTGGCTTGCTCGACGTCGACCTGTACCAAGTCGGCCACCACGGTTCGATCAACGGCACCCTACCCGAGCTGGCCGAGGCCATGAGCCCAGAAATCGCCGTCTTCTCGATGGGTCCGTCGTCGTGGCAGCTGACCTGGTCGGCGTGGAAATACGGTCACCCGCGCCAGGAGATCGTGAAGATGCTCGCCGAAGTGATGGTGCGCAAGCGCAAGCCCATCGACGTACAAGTGGGCGTCAAGAGTGAGACTTTTGTGCCGATGCACTTGGAGGCTGCCCTCTACGGCACCGGCTGGGACGGCACAGTCGTGGTCCAGGCCAACGCCGATGGCCGCCTGCAGGTGGTGACGACCGGTCGCTGATGCCCAAACTGGCCAATTCGGTCCGGAGACCTCGGCCATTTTCCGGGCCCGCGCGGGGGTCCCCGCCTGATTCTCGCCTGGTGCCGACGGATCGGGAGCGCCGTCCCCGCGCCAATCCTATGGGGTAGTTCGACGCGCAGGCTCAGTTCGCCGTGGGCTTGGCGGCCTGCACCACCACCGCCGCCGAGCGAATCAGCTTGCCCTGCATCAGGTAACCGCGGTGGACTTGGCGCAAAACCACGCCAGTCGGCTGCCCCTCCACGTGCTGCTGGGCAATCATCTGGTGCAGGTTGGCGTCGAACGGCAGCCCCACGGCCTCGATCGGCTCGACCTGCAGGCGCGTCAGCGCGCGCCGCCACTCGCTGTCCAGCATCTCGACCGCTTGCCGGCTCTGCGGCGACAACTCCTCGCCAGACAAAAGAAAGGTCGTCAGCGACTCCAGGTGGTCCATGGCCGGCAGCAGCCCCTCGATCAGCCGGCGCGCCGCCTGTTGGGGCAGGTCCGTCTCGGTCCGCTGCAGGATGCGCCGCAGGGTGGCGACCTGGGTGCTCTGTTGGGCGGTTTCGGCCTGACTGCGCGCCAGGGCTTGCTGACTGCGCTGCAGTGCGGCGCGCAACTCCTCGACTTCCGCGCGCAACTGCACCTGCTCGGCCATGGTGTAGTCCAGCGCGGGCACCTGCACCGGATCCGACGCGGGGACGACGTCGTTGTCGCGCCGCCGACCTTCGACCGCCGCCAGGGCCTCGCTCAGCGCCGAGTCCCAGTCGGTGGTCGGCGGAACCGGGCGCTCATCGCCCGGCTCCAGCTCGCTGTCTGGGGTCGGCTCACCGTCCTGCTTCTGCTCGTTCACTGCAGCCATGCGGCCCGTCCTGTTTGCCAATGGGCTCCGATCGCGTGGGCAGGTCAGTGTGCCCGGCTCGCGGCAGCCCCGTGGGAGTCGATGTGGCGCCCACCGGGCGGCCATTGGCCGCGCCGTGCCAAGCAGGCGGACCAGCCCGCGTCGGACCGCGGC
>JACRCU010000071.1 GCA_016218865.1 Deltaproteobacteria bacterium
ACCTGGACCTGCGACGGTGGCGTGTCCGCCGTGGCCGACGGCAAGGACCAGTGGAAGATCCAGTGGGGGGCCATCACCCTGGTCGTGGTCGTCGCCTCTGCCGACGAGGCCGCGCGCTACGATCAGTGGCTCGCCGACAGCCGGGCGCAGCAGGCCACCTGCCGAGCCGCCGCAGCGTGCTGTGCGGCCGCCGAGCCGAGCCTGGGCGCCTGCGACCTCAAGACCCAGCTGGGTGACCGCAGCCTGGCCGCCTGCCGCGCGGGCCTGGAGCGGGTGCGCAGCGCCTTGGACGCCAAAAAGGTCGCACTTCCAGAGGCCTGCCGTGGCGCGCCCGCGAGGTAGACGCCCGACCGCGCTTGCCCAAGCCCGCCCAAACCTGCCCAAACCTGCCCAGACCTGACCAATCCGTGCGACTCGCCTCGAGAGTCTGGGCAAGTCCCTGGGCCCGCGCCGGGGCCCCGCCTGATTCGCGCTAGTTGCCGATCGGGCCCGGCAAGCCGTTGCCGCGCGAATCCGGTGGCGCGCACCCCAGGGCATCCTCCGCCCGATTCGAGCGCGGTCAGGGCCGTCCGTCGCCCGCGTGCAGCTGCGGAATGTTCGCCTTGGCCGCGCGCAAGTGCGCCAAAGCGCTGCTGAAGTCGAAGCTCTGGATCATCAGCTCGACCTGCGGTGCCGCCGATCCCAAGGCCGCCCGCATCAAGTTCGCGTTGTCGCTGAACAAGCTGCCTGCCCACACGTCGTCGGCCACCAGGTAGGCTTCGAGCATGCGCAAGACGTAGCGGGCCCTGCTCCAGTCGACGCATTCTTGGCTCGACTCGGACGGTTGCGGCGCCGGTGGCAGCGCAGCCCGCAGCGCGCCCACCAACTGGCTGTGCTCCTGGTCCACCGCCTCGACCAGCTCGGCCAAGTTGGCCGGTTCGTCGGAGCCCGAGCGCAGCGCGATTTCGAGCCTGGTCGCCGCGCCGTGCAGTTGAGCGGCGCCGATGGTGGCCGCGATTCCCTTGAGGGTGTGGGCGGTGCGCCGCGCGTCGCTGTACTGGCGCCCTGTGATGAACTGGCGAATCAGCATCACGTCGTGGGCATGGTCGCTGGCAAAACGGCGCAGCAGCCTCTCGTAGGCGGGCCACTGGCCCTGCACCACCCGCAGTCCCGCAGGCGTATCCAGGGCTTGCACGGCGAGCACGCGCTCACTCGCGCCGGTGTCGGCGGTGGCGATGGGTTCCGCTGCCGGCGCCTGGTCCAGGCCGGCCGGCTGGCCGGGCTGCTCGCCCGTCCAGCGGCGCAGCGTGGCAAACATGCGGTCGGGGTCTACCGGTTTGCTGATGAAGTCGTTCATGCCCGCTTCCAGGCAGCGCCGGCGGTCGTCTTCGAAGGCATTGGCGGTCATGGCCAGGATGGGCGTCGTCGCGTAGGCCGGCAGGGCGCGCAGTTGCCGGGTTGCCTCTAGCCCATCCATCACCGGCATTTGCACGTCCATCAGAACTACATCGTAGCGGTGGTTGGCGGCGCGCGTCACGGCCGCCGCGCCGTCTTCGGCAATGTCCACGCGATGCCCCACCGACTCCAGCAACTCGCGGGCCACCTCTTGGTTGATGCGCTCGTCTTCCGCCACCAGGATCCGGAGCGGCCGGGCCGCCGCGGCGGCCTGGGGACTGGCCTGCAGGTCCGGCAGCGCGGTCGACGCACTGACGCCGAACGGCAGCTCGAACCAGAAGGTGCTGCCCCGCCCCGGCGTGCTCGCCATGTCCAAGGTGCCGCCCATCAGCTCGACCAAGCGGCGGCTGATGGCTAGACCCAGACCGGTGCCGCCAAAGCGCCGCGTCGTCGCGGTGTCGGCCTGCTCGAAGGGCTGGAACAGGTGGGCGCGCTGCTCGGCGTCGATGCCGATGCATGTGTCCGCAATCTCGAAGCGCACCCGCAGGCCGCGGTTGCCTTCGCCGGGTTCGCGCCGCACCCGCAGCGCCACTGCGCCGTGCTGGGTGAACTTGACCGCGTTGCCACCTAGGTTGATGAGCACCTGGCGCAGCCGCAGCGGGTCGCCGCGCAACACGGGCGGCACATCGCTGTCGACGGCGCGGGTGACGACCAGGCCCTTCTCTACCGCGCGCGACCGCAGGATGTCGCACACGTCGCGCAGCACGGCGGCGACCTCGAAGTCGACGGACTCTACCGCCATGCGCCCGGCCTCGATCTTGGACAGGTCCAGGATGTCGTCGATCAGCGACAGCAAGTGCCGCGCCGACACCGCCACCTTGTCCAGGCGGGTCGACTGCTCGGGAGTGGGTTGAGCCTGCCGCATCAGGTAGGTCAAGCCCAGGATCGCGTTCATCGGCGTGCGGATCTCGTGGCTCATGTTCGCCAAGAAGGCGCTCTTGGCCCGATTGGCGTCCTCGGCGCGCACCCGCGCTTCGCCCAACTCGGCGGTCCGCTGCGCGACCAGTTCTTCCAGGTGGCGCCGGTAGTTGTCCAACTCCTCGCTCATGTGCATCTTTTCGGTCACGTCGTCTTTGAGCGCCAGGTAGTGCGTCACCAGCCCGTCGGGTTGGCGAATCGGCGCAATCAAGGCGAGTTCGGTATAGATTTCACCGTCCTTGCGCCGGTTGACGAAGAGCCCCCGCCACGGCTCGCCGCGGTGCAGGGCTTCCCACATCGCGTCGTAGGTCGCCTGTGGCGTCTGGCCCGAGCGCAAGATCTTGGGCGTCTGCCCCAGCAACTCGGCGCGGCTGTAGCCCGAAACCTTGACCATCGCCTCGTTCACGTACTCGATCCTGCTGGCCAAATCGGTGATGACGATGCTCTCTGGGCTCTGCTCTACCGCCAACGAGAGCTTGCGGATCTCGGACTCGCGGCTGCGGCGCTCGCTGATGTCGCGTAGGATGACGCTGGCGAGTTGGCGGCCGTCCGAACCCTGGAAGACCGCGGACGAAACTTCGGTCGGGATGCGGTGGCCGTCGGCATGGATGAACTCCAGCTCGCCGCGGGCATGGCCCAAGGTCGCGCGCCGCTCCACCAGCATGGTCAGGTTTGGGTCCGAAGCGTTCAGCACGCCACTGCGGCCAATCCGCAAGATTTCCGCCTCGCTCCGGCCGAGCAGAGCGCACGCCGCCCGATTGGCGCTCAAGATGTCGCCAGAGACGGGGTCCGAGATGAAGATGCCGTCGATCGAGCTCTGGAGCACCTGCCGCAACAAACCCTCGCTGCTGGCCAGGGCCTGCTCGGCGCGGCGGCGGTCGGAGTCCCGGGCAAACCCGTCCAGGGCGTAGCTGATGTCGGAGGCCATTTCACTCAGCAGCTCACAGACCTTGTCGGTCAGGAGCTGCGCGTCGCACATGTACAGCGTCAGCGCTCCCACTGGCCGGCCGTTGCGGCACAAGGGCAGCGCGGCCGAGGACTTCCAGCCAAAGCGCCGCCCTCGCTCGCGCCAGGGCGACAACCGGGCGTCCTGCAGGAAGTCGTGGCACCAATAGGGTCGGTTTTCGCGAATGGCGGTGCCGGTCGGGCCATCGCTGTGCGGATCTCCTGGAATTGCCGTAATATGCAGGCCATCCAAGTAGGCTTGCCCCCGCCCGGCCGCCGCCACCGGCGCCACTTGCTGGTGGTCGTCGAGCATACCTACCCACGCCAGTTCGATGCCGTCGACTTTGACGGCGGCCTCGCAAACGGCGGTGAAGAGGTCGCTTTCGTTGGTGGCCCGGACGATCGCTTCGTTGCACAAGCTCAGCGCGACGTAGTACTGGCTGATCGTCTGCAGGCGCGCTTCGGCCGCCTTGCGGTCGGTGATGTCCACGGCAAACGCCGAGATGCCGTAGGTTTCGCTGCCGCGCCGCAACAAGTTCAGGCTGACCCGCAGGGTCCGGTCGCCGAATTCCGTTGGACAGTCGCCAGTGTACGAGCCCTCGGTCAAGGCCTTGCGGTAGCGGTCTTGCCACGCCGCGCGGTCCGACTCGGTCTCTCGCCTTGGCACCCCACCGGCTTCGCGCGGAGTCGGCTTTGCCGATTCGTTTGGCAACGGGCGAGAGTCAGGCGGGGACCCCGGTTCGGGCCCGGAGAATTGCCGAGGTTGCTGGTCCGAATTGGACGGATCTGGGATCAGCGCAGCAAACGGCACGCCGCGCGCCACCACTTGCGCCCCTTGCCTCTGGAAGTGGCGCACGAACGCGTGGTTGTACGACAGCAGGCGGTGCTCGTCGCCCGCCTCGACCGACCAGATCGGGTCGTCGCTGCTCTCGAAAATCGCCTGCAGCTGCGCCTGCGAATCGGCCCATGCGGCTTCGGCGCGGCGCTGCTCCGTGACGTCGCGGGCGGTGGCGTAGGTGACGCCGTCGCTGGCGTTGAAGTAGGCGCTCCAGGACAGCTGGACGACGCGGCCGCTCTTGCACAAGTAGCGATTCTCAAAATGCAGCGAAGGTCGCTGGGCGACCTGGAGGCGCATCTCTTCGGCGGTGCGCTCGCGATCCTCGGCCACCACAAAGTCCAGGAACGGGCGCGAGACCAATTCGGCCTCGCTGTAGCCAGTCAGCGCAACCAGGGCCGGGTTGACCCGCAGAAAGCAGCCAAAGGGATCGGCGATGCACATCGGCTCGCTGGAAAGTAGAAAAAACTGCTGGAATTGCCCGCGTTCCGCCTCCAGTTGCTTGCGCTCGCTGATGTCGCGGAGGATCAGCACGGCGCGGGTCTCGCCGTCGGCGTCCTTGTACTCGCACGCGCTGATTTCACATGGGAATGTGGAGCCATCGCCCCGGTGGAGTTCGAGTTCGGCGCGCGCTTGACCTTGACGCTGGCGCGCGGCCAAGTACTCGACCACCGCCGGTGCGCTCTCGTCGACCAGGCCAGCGCGACCCTCGCGGCAGAGTTGCTCTTCCGACTTGCCGAACAGCCGGCAAGCTGCCGGGTTTGCCGCCAGGATGCGGCCATCGGCGGTCCCAAGGAGGCTCGCCTCGAGGCTGTGCTCGTAAAAAGCGCGGTAGAAGCCCTCGGCAGCTTTGGATTCCATGGTCCAACCTACCCTTGCTCCGCAGCGGATGTCACGGCCGCGGGCAAGAATCATGTCGCACATCAACCGTCTGCCGGCGTAGCAAGTGCCCCAGCAGCCCGGCAAACCGCCCCTTGGCCAGACTTTGCTCCGCTCTTGGCGTTGGGTCAAGCCCGCGGCGGGCCGCGCCAAGACCGCAAGAACGTATGAATATCCGGCAGCCGCGTGCGGTCCACCGCGCCACAGCGCTCGCCGGCTACCTTCCTGTGACACGTGGGGTACGCGGCCCGCCCGGCGCCGGGGTCGGCTTGGCTGCAGGTGCCGCCTCTGGTGCGCTTTCTGTGCCTGGTATTTTGGGCGGCACGGGCGCGGAGCCCAGCCAGAGCGTCAAAAAACTGCTTAGCCGCAGCCGAGTTAGCGGCCCAGTCGGCTCGCCGCTGCCACCAGGTGCGTGGTCCGGCCCGGCGCGTCGCTACTCGCGGCAGACGTCCAGAACGCCCGCTTTGCACGCAGCGGCCAGCGCCGCGGCGGCCTGGGCCTGGGCAGGCGAGGTGCGGGCCAGGCGCACGCAGCCGTCCGCGTCGCCCAAGGTGCAGGCCCGCAGATACAGCGGGCCAGACTTCTCGCCGCTGGCCGGATTCTCGCTGTCTTCGTCGGCCTGCTTGCCGGCGAGCACGCAGGATCGGGCGTCGCCGGCCTTGCAGCCGCTCTCGCGCAAGCCCATGGCGCGCTTGGGATCGTCGGCCAATTTGCGGCCGTAGCCTTCGCACAAGTCGGCGCCCATGCGGCAGGCGGGGCCGTTGCCCTGCTTGCACGCGGTTGCCAGCAGTTGCAGGGCCTTCTTGGCCGCAGCAGAGCCCTGGCCGTCTTCGCTCTGGGCCAGGTCGTAGCAGGCCTCGGCGTCGCCGCCCTCGCACGCCTTCTTGGCGGTCGCTTTGAGCTTGGCCTCGGCATCTGCGCCAAGCGGAGGCAGGTCGATGCCACGGTGGCGCACGTCGGCCAATGCCGCGCACGCGTCGGCGCGCTGCCGGTCACAAGCACCGCCCAGGACATCCGCAGCCTGAGCATGCAGCCCCAGGTCGCGCAGACGCCGCCCCAGGCGCAGGCAGGTGGCGTCGTCGCCGCCCGCACACTTGACCCTGTCCCCGCGCAACGCCGTGCGCTCGGCAGGCGCCTGGCACGCCGGCTGACGCAGCCCGTGGTTCTTTTCGACCTTGCACACTTGCGCGAGGCGCGCGGTCACCGCGTCGTCGACCGGCAGCGCGGGGGTGACGATCCAGGCCGTCGCCAACTGCGGGCACGCCGCCGCATCGGCCTGGCACAGCGGCAGCCGCTGCGTGACCGCCGCCGACTCGTCGCGCGGACCGCCCACGCCCGACATCGCGAGGTCGTGAACCTGGTTGCACGCGGACATGCGCCCCTTGCTGCACGCCGCGGCACAGGTCGTCCGCGCCGCCACAGCCTTGGCATCGTCGCCGCCGACCTTCATCCGACCTTTGTCGTCGCGCAGGCGCAGGACGCACGCCGCGCAGTCGCCCGCCTGGCAGGCGGCATTCCACCACGGCTCGGGGTCGCCGCTCGCCAGTTTCTGCTCGGCTGCTTCCACGGCGCAGGCGCGCGCCACGCCTTCTTTGCACTTGGCCCGGCGCGCCCCGGCATCCGTCAAGTCGCCGTATTTCTTGTGAACCCAGGCGCAGGCCGCCGCATCGGCGCCGCTCTTGCAGGCGGCTTCCAGCGCCGCGCCGCCCTCTTCCTCGGCAGTTGGCTCCACTCCGCCGTCGAGCATCGCCGCCAGGCGAGCGCAGTCCATGCCCTGGGCACACGCCCGCGCCGCAACCCGCACCATCTTGATCTTGAGTTGCGCGGCCTCGTCCGGCGGTGCCGACTTGGCACGCTCGTCGAGCAGGGCGGCATAGACCGTGCATGCGCCCTTGTCCTTGGCCTCGCAGTGCGCCTCGTAGTCCGCGGCGCGGGCGCGGAGGTCGCGGCCGAACCCGGCCTGGGCCAAGAACTGCAGCACTGCGCCGCACGCGCCGGCCCGCCCGGCCAGGCACGCCGCCTCGGCCGTGCACGCCAGCTGGACCGGGTCGCCCTGCGGTGTCTGCTTGAGGGCGTCGAAGCAGAGCGCGGCGTCGGCTTGGCACGCGGGCAGTCGGTCGGCCGGAGCGCAGGCCGGCGCCGCCGAGGCTGTCGCGGCGAAACCCAGCACCAGCAGGGACGTCAACGTCGCGGCGAGACCCACCGCTCGACCATGGCATGGACGCATTGGAACTCCGTTGTGCGGACCGCAGCGGCGCTGCCCGCAAAAAATGCCTCGGCCTCCCAGGACCCTGCGCAGGGCAGGGCGCCGAGGGAGGCCGAGCGCGGAAACAAGACTACTTTGGATCCTGCTGCAGTATCTTTAACTCGACGCGGCGGTTCTTGGCCGCATCGTCCGGAGTCTTCTCGGGCGTGATCAGAGGCTTGGTCATGCCCCACGCCTTGGTGGTCAGCCGCTTCTTGTCGATGCCGGCCTTGATGAGGAACTTCATCACGGCGGTGACACGACCCTGCGACAGCTTCATGTTCGGACCCGGCTTGCCGTGCAGGTCGGTGTGGCCCTCCACGCTCACCAGCTTGATGCGCGGGTACTCCTTGAGCACCTTGGCCACCTCGCTGAGCAGCGGGAAGCTATCCTTGACGATCACGGACTTGTTGAACACGAAGTTCACCTGCTGCAGGATGACCAACGCGTCGTCGGTGACCTGCACCGCGCTGTCCGGGCAGCCGTCGTCGTCCTGGTAGGAGTTGACGGTCTCGGGCACGGTCGGGCACTTGTCCACGCCCTTGCACTTGGACTTGTACTTGTCCTGCAGGCCCTCGGCGGCGA
>JACRCU010000086.1 GCA_016218865.1 Deltaproteobacteria bacterium
AGTCGTCGACCTTGACGGCGGTGTAGCTGCCGGCCGGAGCGCACAGGCATTTGACGCTCGCCTTCAGGCCCCACTGGTCGCCATCGGCGTCCAAGAAGAATTGGCTGCAGCCTGCGGCGCCTTCCTCGTCGGTCGTGCCGTCGCAGGTGTCGTCCACGCCGTTGCACTTCTCCACGGCCTTGGGGTGGATTTCCTTGTTGGTGTCGTCGCAGTCGTCGCCCGCCGCTGCCACGTAGGGCGCACTTTTCTGGCACATGCAGGCGGTCTGGTTGGGGTTGCCGGCGCCGTCCTGGTCGATGTCGGCATACAGGATCGTGCAGCCATTGGCGCCCACTTCGTCCGCGACGAAATTGCAGTTGTCGTCGATGCCGTTGCAGGTCTCTACCGCGGTGGGGTAGACCGCCGGCTTGGTGTCTTCGCAGTCGCCGGCGACGGTGGCGGTGTACTTGCCCAACGGGGCGCAAAGGCACTTGAAGTCGGTGCTGTCGCCGAACTTGTCGCCGTCCACGTCGGCGTAGAAGGTGGTGCAACCGGTGGCGTTTTGCTCGTCGGTCTGGCCGTCGCAGTTCTCGTCTACGGGCTTGGCGGTGGGGTCGGACCCGGTGCACACCTCGGCCACGCCGGGGTTGTAGGCGGGCTTGGTGTCGTCGCAGTCGCCGCCCTTGGTGTTGGCGTAGTCGCCAAAGGCGCCGCACAGGCACTTGCCGGCGCCGCCGCCGAAGCCGTCGAGGTCGGTGTCGATGTAGTACTGCTTGCAGCCCGTAGCGCCCTCGTCGGCGTCCGTGTTGCCGTTGCAGTTGTCGTCTTTGCCGTTGCCGCAGACTTCCTTGGCGGCGGGCGAGATGGTGGCATCGCCGTCGGCGCAGTCGCCGTCCTGGCCGGCAGTGAACGAATTGGCCGGCGCGCACAAGCACTTGGGCGGGCCGCTGCCCCAGGCATCCTTGTCGCTGTCAAAGTAGAACTTGGCGCAACCCGTGGCGTTTTCTTCCGAGTCGGTCATGCCGTTGCAGTCGTCGTCGATGGCGTTGCCGCACAGTTCCACGGCGCCGGGGTGGGCCTCGGCCAGGTTGTCCTCGCAGTCGCCGCCGCCCTTGGGGCAGGTCTTGGGCTTGCCGACCACTTCCATCTTGGCGTGGCAATAGCCGTCTTTGTCGTCGTCGCAGTCCTCGTCGGTCTGGCCGTCGCAGTCATTGTCCAGGTCGTCGCACTTTTCGACGGCAAACGGGCCGACGCCGGGATTGGTGTCGTCGCAGTCGGTCGAGGTGGCCGACACGTACGGCGCGACTTTGGCGCAGAGGCACTGCGACGTGCCGCCCGTGGCCTCGCTGCCGCCGTAGCCGTCGTCGTCGCCGTCGACCCAGTAGACCTTGCAGCCGCTGGCGCCGGCCTCGTCGGTCTTGCCGTCGCAGTTGTCGTCTTTGCCGTTGCAGGTCTCGGCGGCGGCCGCAGGTGCGTTGCACTCGCTCAAGCCGGCCGTGCTGCAGGTGCGGGTCCCGGTGCAGGTGCCAAAGCTGTTGCTGGCCACGCAGGTTCCGGACAGGCCGCTCTCGCTGGCCTTCTTCGAGCACTCGCAGGTGGCGGTGTCGCGGATGCACTGCTTGCCCGAGCCCTTGACGCCCTTGCTGTCGCTGCAGGTGTAGCCGGGCGGGCAGGTGCCTGCCTCCGAACAATCCGAGCCGCAGAAATTGCCGACGCCGGCATAGGTTACGCACAGGGCGGCGTCGCCGGCCGAGGCGCAGGCTTCGTCGCTCGAACACGGATCGCACAGGTGCAACGCCTTGGGCAGGCAAGCGAAAATCGGGTCGGCGTCGCCCACCTGGCCGCATTTCCAGCCCGAGGGGCAGCAATCGGTGCACTTGACCGTGCAAGTCTTGCCGTTGGGCGTGTCGATGCACACCGCCGAGTCGCAGTCTGCGGCCGTGCTGCACGGAGCGCCCGGCTGCCCTGCCAGGGGTTGCGACCCAAATTCACAGACTTTGACGGTCGCGTCGGCGCTGCCGTCGCCCAGGAGTTCGCCAGAGAGCGAGTCCAGTTGCACGCCGTCCCCGCCCAGGGAATCCAGCAAGCTGCCAAACACATCCTTGATGGAGCTGGTGTCGCCCGCCGACGGGTTGCCCGTGGTGGTGGTCGGGTCACTGCTGCAGCCGGCCGCGGTCACGGCCATGGCCAGCACCGCCAGAGCCGAATTGATCCGCGCGAACGATCGCCGACTCAGCAGCCAATGCTTTGGAACTACTACAGTATGCATCTTCGGGGTGGACACGGACCGGCCTCCTCGCAGACTTGGCTAACCAAACCGAACAGCCATCGCGACTGGCTCGCCCGCCGCAGCGGCAAGGCGAATACGACGCTCCATTCGAACTGTAACAAACTTGCCTTGCGGATTCCTAGAGGCTCGATCAATTCGGGACGCATGCGAAACCGCGGCAGCGCGCGTTGCAGGGCATCCGCGGTTGACCTAGCATGGCAGGGCGCGACCGTGTTCGCGTGAAATGCGTGTATGATTTCGAATGTATACAGAGCAGGGTGCCGATTCGGCCACCGCCGGGACCGGCCATGAGCGACGCCCAGCCCCGCTTCGTGCCCGCTGCACCGCTGGTGGCCCAGGTCCTCGAGAGCGCAGTGTTGGCGCCCAACGACGGTGCCGGCGAGGTCTGCGCCCTGGAGATTGGCTGGCAGGACGGCGACTTGCAGTGGCGCCCCGGGCAATCTGTGGGCGTACTCCCGCCGGGGCTGAACGCGCGCGGCCGCCCCAATGTGGCGCGCCTGTACTCGTTGGCCAACGCCTGCCGGGCCGGCGAGCGCCGCCTGACGCTGCTGGTGCGGCGGTCGGTCCACCGCGACCGCGCCACGGGCGAGCCCGGCAGCGGCCTTTGCTCCTCGTACTTGTGCGATGCGCGTCCGGGCGATGTGCTGCGCCTAACCGGACCGGTCGGCCACATCCTGGACCTGCCCGAGTCGCCCCGGACGCCGTGGATTCTGCTCGCCACCGGCACCGGCATCGCGCCGTTTCGCGGCTTCTTGCAGCACTGGCAAGGACTTGCTGCGTCCGACCGGCCGCCAGTGTGGCTGATCCACGGCGCGCGCAGTCAGGCCGAGCTGGCCTGGCACAGCGAATTTGCCGCCCAAGCCGCGGCGGACCCCAAGTGGACCTATCAAGCGGTGCGGTCCCGCGAGGGCACAACCAGCGACGGCGAGCGCCCGCACGTGGACCACGTCCTGGGTCAACAGCTGGATAAGCTGACGGATTGGCTCGATCACGGCGCCGTGCTGTACTGCTGCGGCGTGCGCGGCATGGTTCCCGGGGTGGAGGCGGCGCTGGCCCGCGCCACTGGGCTCGCCGACGCGGGCGCCCAGCTGGAGCGCGACTTGCGGCTGCGCGTCGAGGTCTACTGATCGGAGGCGGTGGCGGGAACGGCGGTCCTTGCGGCGGCGCTGCGCTGCCGGCGAACGCTGCGCTCCAAGGCCCACAACAGCGGCGGCAGAGTCAGCGTCATGGCGATCGACAGGGCCGCCACTTGCGGCATGCCCGCCAGGCGGTGATCGGGCAGCTCGCGCAGCATTTGCGACGATGCGAACGCGCCCAGCGACGCCGCCACGTGCTGCACGGCCGACTGCAGCGACAAGAAGGCCGCGCGTTCGTTCGGCCCCGGCACCAGGGTCATCACCGTCTGCACCGGCACGTTGCGGAAGGCCATCGCCAAGAAGAAGCCCAGGAACAGCGCCTCGACCGGGATCAGCGGCACTGCGACCAGGTAGCCGCAAGCGACCACGCCCACCAGCACGGCCGCGCCGCCGCTGCCCACGGCAAAAGAGCCGAAGCGGTCGACCAGCCGACCGGCCAGCCGCGTGGCAAAGAAGCTCACCACCCCGCCGAACAGGTAGAGCCCGCCCAGCCGCTCGCGCGCGAAGCCCAGATTGAGCTGCAAGTAGCTGGCAATGTTCGGAATTAGGCAGAATGCCCCGATCATCACGACGGTCGTGGTCAGCGCGGCCAGCTGCACCCGCGGCGCGCGCAGCAGCGTCAGCAGGCCCGTGGCGGGCTGTTCGCGCCGCAAGTGACCCGTCATGCGCGGCAAAAGCATCCATGCGGCGATCGCCACGACACCGGCCAGCGCCGCCACGGCAAAGAATGGCGTGCGCCAGGTGCCGCGCCGCGCCAGTTCCAGACCCGCGGGGACGCCCAGCACCGACGCAGCCGCAAAGGCCCCCATGACCGAACCCAACGCCTTGCCGCGCCGCTCGGCCGGCACCACGTCGGCGATAATCGACATGGCGATGGCGGTGGCCGGCCCGCCGCAGAACCCCGCGATCACCCGCGCGGCGATCAGGCCTTCCAAGCTGTCGACCATGCCCCCCAGGGCGGTGCCGATCATCAGGCCAAAAGTTGCGACCACCAGGGCAGTGCGCCGGTCCCAGCGCTCGAGCCACAGCGAGCCGATGATGCCGGCCACCGCCGCCGCCGCCGTGTAGGCGCCACCGATGTAGCCCAAATGCGCCGTAGAAATGCCCAATTCACGGGCGAAGTCGGGCCCGAGCGGCATCACCATCATGAAGTCGAGAATGTTGGCGAATTGGACGGAGCCGATCACGAAGATCAGCGACCGCTCGCTCAGGCGGCCTAAAGGGGGAGTGGCGGGCATGGTGGCGCCGTGCCGACGGGTGGCGGCACCAAGTCAGGTGGGTGGCCTGGGAGGAAGAACGACACCGCGCCGACCCTGGGCGGCACAGCAGTCCACAGCGTAGCGGCGCTCCGGTCAACTGCAAGCCGGCTCAGCCATGTGGATGGAATGCCGCAGCATTCACACCAACACGTCGCGCACGTCGCGGCTCTCTGCCCGTGCGGCAAGAGTCGGCAAGACGCAGTGTGGCCGAGTAGCCCGCGAGCCGCCGCCGACCTGCCGCGCCGATAAAGGGGCGGTGTCGCTTGCGGAATCCCGCTCCCGGGGAGAGTAACGGCAATCGTCGGTCACTCTTCGCCAACGCCGCAGCGAAGCGGCCCTGAGGCCGTTCGCTGGTGGCCCACCTAGCAGCCGAGGTGTTCAAGTCACTGGTTTTACAGTAACTAACCGGGCAGGCCGGCGCACACGGTGGCGCACAGGTCGAACACCGACCGATCGATCACCGAGTAGAACGCCGTGTTCTTCTGCTGGCGCCGCTGCACGAGCTTGGCCTGCAGCAACACCTTGAGGTGCTTGCTGACGTTGGGCTGGGTCGTGCCGAGTTGGTTGGCCAGGTCGGTCACGCTGCACTCGCCGCCAAACAGCCGGTAGAGCAGGCGAAGACGGAGCGGTTCGCCAAGAATACGAAAGCGCAGAGCAATTTCTGCGATTTGGGTGTCGGTCAAGTCGGGCTTGAGATTGGCGTGCATGATGGTTTCCTCGTTGGCCGGCAATGGGAAGATCGCCTGCGGGCATGGAGCCCGTGCAGCGTGGAAGTTTGCCGTACGGGGTATTTATCTTAGAAAACTCTCAGAGAAAACCCAAATTA
>JACRCU010000087.1 GCA_016218865.1 Deltaproteobacteria bacterium
CTGCCTGCTAGTTTTACGGTCAGGCTTGCAACGTTCTTGTCCATGACATCACCCTCATTTGGTTCGAAACGGACGCGAACAGATCAGCGCAGGATCGGCGGAATCAGCAAACGCTGACCGGGCTTGAGGTGGATCGGATCGTCGATGCCGTTGGCCTGGGCGATGCGCCGCCACTCCGCCGGATCGTCGTACTCCGAGGCCGAAATCGCCTGCAGCGTGTCGCCGCGGCCGACCATGTGCACGTGCGCCGTGTCGGGGCTGTTCTTGGTCTCGCCGCCCTCTGGCGGCTCCTCGGCCAGGGTCAGCTTGCAGGTGCAGCGGACCGGCGTGCCGTCGGGCAAGAACATGGTGTAGTTGACGTCGAGGCCGGTGACGAACCAGATGCCCGTGTTGACCTTGTTGGGGCTGGCCTCGGCCGCCCAACCTGGACCCCACATGAACACCACCCGCGGCGGACGGTGCAGGTTCTCGTCAGCCTTGAGCAGCTGCTCGAACCACGCGACGTGCTTGACGTAGACGTTGGCCCGGGCGTCGAACTCGTCGAACAGCAGCTCGCCGAACTCCAGTTGCGCCGGATTACCCGACGTGAACTGGTGCTTGGGCGCGCTGGAGCTGGCCGAACGGCCCTGCTTTGGCGTCATCGACTTGGTGACGCGCACGGCCTCGGGGTTGAACATGAACTCGTGAAATTCTGCGGAGAACTTGCCTTTCTTGGCATCGTCACCGTAGATCCCGATCCGGGCCATCGTGAAGTTAGACATGGAGCCCCCTTCGCTCACGCTCGCGCTTGATCCGCACCATCACTGCCCGCGCGATCTTCATCGCCAAGGCCTCGATATCCTGAACATTGGCAGCGTGTTCGTCCGCACCGTCGCGGGCCTTCTGGCCGCCGCCATCGCCGCCGCTGCTTGCCTTGCCGGCCTTGTGGTCACCCACACCGACGATCGGCACGCCAAGCGACGGATCCGCGCCACTGGTCACGATCGACTCGGACAGCGGCTTTGCCGCCGCCGCCACAACGGCCTGCGCCGCCGGAGCCACCAGGGGCAGCACGTTGCCGCCCGGGCTCGAGGTCACCGACAGCACGCGGGTCATCGCCGCGGCCTGGGCACCCTGGCCAGCTGCCGTCGCACCGCCGCGCCGTCCGGAGGCGGCCACCGCGTCGGCCATCGAATGCACCGTCGCGCCGGCATCGCCCGCCGAGAAGTTGGACGGAATGACCGGCGCACCGTCGAAGTCGGGCAACTGCATCGCCCGCTGGGCCTGCGGTGCCGCACCGGACGCCGAAGCGTGGCGCCGCGCCAGCACCGACTGGCTCAGCCGATCCGCACCGCGGGCCGCGCCCGTGGTCGGCGCCATCTCGCCAAAGAACAGGTCGCCTTCGCTGCCGACGCCACCGGTGAGCCCGAGCAACTCGCCGCCACCCAAGGCCGCCGTGCCGTAGCCGAAGCGGCGCTCGCTGCGCTGGGCAGCCATCCGCGTCAGGCTCTGAATGGTCGCATGCACGTTGCCCTTGGGCGTGGTGTGCAGGCCGCGGTTGCTGCGCGACAGCCACGCCGCCCGGCGCTGCTGACCCAGCAAATTGCGACCGCGACCCAAGCCGACCGGAGTAAATTCGTGCACTTTGACGGCCGCCAGCTTGCGCGACGCTCCGGCTGCCTCCCGCGACACCGCACTCGACTCGCGCGACCCTGCACCCGACTCGCGCGACCCTGCACCCGTTTCGCGGGATACTGCGCCCGACTTGGCTGCCAAGGCGCCGCCTGCCACATCGGCCGCGGGCGCCGCATCTGGCGCCGGTTCCAGCAGGGTCTGCTCCGCTTCGGGAGCGCGCATGGTGCGCGTCGCAGCCTTGGCGCCGAACAGGTCGCCGCTGCTGAGCGCCGCCAAGGCCGCCAGACCGGTCAGCACCATGCCGTCGCCATCGGCCGCCACCGTGACCGGATCGCTGGACTTGCGCGCCAGCAGATCGGTCACCGCTGGGGCCGCGGCCGTACCCAACTTGGTCGCCGAAGAGCGCGTCGCACGCCGCACGCCGGTCGAGTCCGCCGCCCCACCCTGGGTGAATTCGGCAGCACTATCCGACATATCCGCTGTACTCAGCAGGTCGCCGACGGCGGCTTCGCGGCTGGCCTTCGCCAACACTTGCCGCGCCACGTCGGCCCGGCCGAGCCATTTGGCGGCAAACGCCGTGGCCACGTCGCTCGCACCGCCGGGGACCGACTCTCCGAGCGCTTCCAGAATGGCCCGGAGCGCCCGCGGCGTGGGGTTCTGCAAGCCCAGCGACGCGATCGGCGCCGCAGCCTGGCGAGCCTGACGCGAAGCCTGCGCCGTGCCGGCCACCATCCGCTTGGCCGCCGCTGCAGTGGCGCGGCTCTTGCCGGCCACTTCGCGGGCCGTCGTCGTCCGCGGCGCCGCACCGGCCGAGGGGGCCTGAGCAGCCTCGCCCGCGGCTTCGACTTCGTCGACCAGACCGAGCAATTCACCTGCCGACTCGCTGCGATCCGGCACAGCCTGCCGCTCGGCAGCCGGCCGCATCCACTGGCTCAGCGCATCGGCGCGACCGAGCGGACGCACCGCAAGCAGACCCTGGTCGCCAAGACCGGCAACTTGGTCCACCACACCGTGACCCGGCTGGGTCGGCGCGATCTGGCTGTGCATCCGACCCCGCAGGAAGTCGATGGCGCGGGCCGCAGCGGCGATCGCTGGCGTCTGCCCCATCCCCACGGACTTGCTGGCGGGAGCCACAGTGGCCACCGCCGCAGCAACGCGCGGAGTAGCCGCCGCGGACTGAGCCTGCGCCGCTCGCCGCGCCGGAGCTGCCGTCGCCGCGCCAGTCACCGTCTCGGCGGCCGCGGTATCGGGCACGTCGGCGCTGGTGTCGAGCCATTCGCCCGGGGCCTCGCGACCCACGTCGCCGCTGGTCGCGACCGGAGCCGCCAGCTTGGACCAGCCCAGGTCGACGCCGCTTTCTTGCATACCGGTGCGACCGGCGACCCGCGCGCCCAGACCATCGGCCACGGCGCCAATCAGACCGGGCAGGCCCAGACGGGCGCGCACGGTCGGCAGCTCGGCCGCCACCGTCGCACGCGAACCGGCCCTTGCCAAGATCGAGCTGGCCAGCGCACTGGTCGCCCCGACCGGTGCCGCGACAGGACCGCCCTGGGCCGTACCCGCGGCAGCCTGGGCCGCGGCGAGCCCGCGCATCGCAGGAGTCGGGCTGGAAACAAAGCTGGCCGCCGGCGAACCATCCGCAGCAGCTGCGGACACTTGCGCCGACACCGGCAGATTGCGCGCCTGGGCCTGCGCTTGCCGCTGAGCCTGCTGCGCCGCGCGCGGCGCCAACCAAGCGGGCAGGGCCGAGGCCGCGCTGCGCTGACCCATACGAGCCGCCACTTCGGATACTTCGGTCGCCACTTCAGCTTCGGCGCCGAGTTCGAGCATCGGGCGGTCGGGCGACGTGCCTGCCAACACCGACTCGCGCCCAGCGCGGTTGCCCGCGGAGACGCTGCCAGCCGCCGCAGCAGTGGGAGCCGTACCGGAGTAGGCTTGCATCGCCGCGTCTGCCCAGCGCAACCAAGCCGAAGCCGGCTCGCTAGACGCCGCCAACTGCGACGGAACCGGCTGACCGGCGGCGCGGGCGCGAATGGCCAGCGAGGCCGCGCGCTCGCCGCGCAGCCAAGTTTGGCGGGCCAGCGAAACCATGCCCTGCAGTGCCAGCGTTGCGCGACCGGCGACCGGTTGCGCGGCCGCCATTCGGCCAGCCTGCACGGTCGGCGCGGGCGCGGCAGCCGGACTGACCGGCGCCGGAGCCACGCCCGTAGCCGGAGGCGCCGAAACCTGAGTCGCCGTCTGGGCAATTTGCCTGCCCTTGCCTGACCGAGCGCCCTTGCCGGCCGCAGCCGGCTGAGCGACGCCAGCGGGTGCCAAGGCGGGAGCCACCACCTGTGCCGGCGCAGCGACGTGGCCGCGTACCGCTTGCGCGGCGGGCACAAAGGCTGCGGGGGCCTGACCCAACCACTGGCGCTGCGCCGCGGCAAAACCCGCCGCTTGCGAGACTTGACTGGCCTGCCGGGTTGACGCGGCGAGCGCCGCCACCTGAGGAGCTTGGCGAGCCGGTGTCGGCAGTTGCGCAGCGGTGGTCGCCACTTGGGCAGTACCGGCGGCGTGCGCGACCGGCGCGGGGCGGGCGGCCACCAGTGTGGCCGAACGGGGCGCTGCGGTGGCGGTCGCCCCGTCGAAGGCCGCCACATCGGTCGCGTCGGGAGCAAGGTTGACGAAGCCCATGTCCGCCGCGGCTTCGGCCATGCGCAGTGCGCGCGACGGCAACTCGGCCTGGACTTGAGCGACGGCCGCCCACGGATTGAGGGCCATGGCGCGCTGCGAAGGCGTGCTGCCCGCCGGGGCTGTGGCGCCCATCTGGCCGGCCCGGACTGCCGCACCCTTGACGGGATTGCCCGCGGCAGAGCGCGCCAGCATCGCGGCCAGGGCTCCGCCCGCCGGCACGTCTTGCCAAGCCGACGCAGGCGCGGAAGCCTGTGAACGCGCCGCCGAATCGGGGGCGGCCTGGGCGATCGCGGCGTCGGGGCTGAGCGGCCCCACGTCCCCGGCCCTCTGGGGCATCGAGGCCCCACTTGCAGCGGTATCGGCACTGCTGCGGAGCTGGGTGAGGAGCCGGCGCAACTCGCGCAGCTTGCCCTGCACGGCGGCCGACTTCTTGGGTGCTGCGGCCTTCTTGGCGGCAGCGGCCGGGCGAGATGCCTGCACAGCCGCGGACTTGCCACCGGCTCGCGCCTTGGCGGCCTGCTTGCCAGCTTGGGCGGCGTTCGAGCGGGCTGCCGTCGTAGCGGCCACTTGCTGTTCCAGATCAGCCAGTTCGGCGCTATTCTCCTCTTCTTCGAGGATGATCTGCACCAAGTCGGCCAGTTCCCCAACCTGCAGCGCGCGCATGGCCGGGCTCAATCGCTGCAGCAGCTGCGGAGCGGTAGCCAGTTCCGACGCGATGTTCCAGGCTTGCGGCCCAAAGCTGCCGCCCAGGGAGGCCAGGCCATGCAGCCCGCCGATCCAATCGCTGTGGCGGCCCGAGCTGGCGTCGAACGCAGATGCCGTCCGTTGGCTCAGCGAACGCTCGTCGACCCAGCGCGCCGCGATGGCGTGATGGAGCGTCAAGACGTCGGCAGTGCCGGTCGCGCCCTGGTTGGCCAGATCCTGAGTATTTTCAGCCACGGGAACCTCCCCAAGCTGCGGTTGGACTACGACCTACGGCCTAGGCGGGCTTATAGGTAAAGTAGTCATACGCGACGCGGATTTGCTCGAAGCCAACCTGGCCCGACATCGAATTGAAGCCCGGCCCGGTGTACTCGACGAAGAAGCACTCGGTGAAATCGTAGTACCCGATCGGCTGGTAGCCGCGGTCCAAGCACTCGATCGTCAAGGTGAACCGCCCGGCGGCGCCGGTGGGGATCATCGTGCCCTGCAGGCCGAGCTGCAGCAGGTTGAAGAACTCGCCGGTCGAGGCGAACCAGCCGCGCTTGAGCGTCAGCGGTTCGAACTTGCCGGGGCCGCGCATGTTGTGCACCCACTCGTTGTTGCCGCCCGAGCGGACCGGCACCGGCTCGGCCTTCCACGACAAGCCGCCGATCTCGCTGAACATTCCGTACTTGGTACCGGAGATGAACAGGTTGAAGGCGTAGGCGACGTCGGGATCGCCGGGCTCCTTGGTACTGTGCGAGGCCTGGCCGCCGCCGCCGACCGGCACCACCATGTCGAGGACCGGCGGCTGCCACGGCTTGGGCGCGGGCGTCTTGGGCTTGGCCGGGGTCTTGGCCGGGGTCTTGGGCGCGGGCTTCGACGGCTTGGGCGAGCTCTTGGGGGCCGGCTTGGGCGCCGGCTTCTTGGGCTGGTCCATGGCGGCGAGGGCCAGTTGTTCTTCGCCGTGCGGGCCGATCCACTCCGGCGCGGTGGCCGGCAGGGCGACCAGGGTGCCCTGCGAGCGCGCGGGCTCAGCGGCCACCAGCGAAGCGCGGCTGCGGGCGCCGAGCGCCTTTTGCGAAGCAGAGGTGGGGAGGTTGGCTGCCATGGTTTCCTCCGAAAGTCCGATACGTAGAACGGGTTGCTCAGCTGGGTCTTCTGAGCGGTGCTGGTCTTGGCCGCTGCGACCGTTTTTGTGCGGCCGTGCGCCAGGACCGTGGTTCGGGACCGCCGCATCTGCTGCGGGCCCGGGAGTCGTTTCGAGTCGTGCTAGCACTCAGTCCGGTTTGGACGGTGGCGTTTGGCTGGGTCGCACCCTCTGCCGTCGCCGAGTTCATGTTATGCACAATGCGTGCCAGGGTCACGCGGATTCCGCCAAGGTGGTGCCCCCAGACCCCAGTTGCGGCGGCCGAGGCGATCGCACCTCGGCGCCCCGATGGCGCCAGCGCCGGTCCGCGGCGGGGTCGCACAGGGCTGAAAGCTGTAATTCCAACAGGTTGACATTGTCGGCAGGGTCATGGCTAGACCCCACCTTCTTGCGCCATCGAGTCGACTTCTTGCACCACGTGCACGCCGATGAACTCGGCCGGGCGGAACGGCGCCAGCCAGACGTCGACGGCGACCTGGCCCAGCGTGATCGACTCGGAGTTGTTGACCGACTCGTCGCAGCGGACGATGTAGGCCTGTTCGGCGCTTTCGCCCTTCAAGTAGCCCTGGCGCCACAGCGCGTCGAGGAAGAAGCCGACGTCGCGCTGGATGATGTGCCACAGCTGGTAGTCGTTGGGCTCGAACACGACCCATTGCAGGCCGCGGTACAGCGCCCGCGCGATCGCCAGGATGGTGCGGCGCACGTTGATGTAGAGGAGCTGCGGCTCGGACGAGGCAGTGCGGGCGCCCCACACGCGGATGCCGCGCTGACCCAGAACTTGCAGGCAGTTGACACCTTCGCCGTTGAGCATCGCCAGATCGCCTTGCTGCAAGATGAGTTGCAGGTCGACGACCCCTTGAAACGCTTCGTTGGCGGGGGCGCGGTATACGCCCATCTCGCGATCGCAGCGGGCGAAAATGCCGGCGACGTGGCCGGAGGGCGGCACGAAGCGCGAAGAATTGTTCGGCTTGACGAACGGGTAGTACAGCGCCGCGTACGAGGTGTCGAAGAGGCGCCGCCACTGCATCGCCGCCGTGGGCGTGTAGTCGGGCGGGACATCCAGGATGGCAAAGCGGTCCTGCTTGTCCTCGCAGATCGCCACCGCCTGCTGCTGCACGACTTCCATGTCGCGAACGGTCCACAGGCCGCGCTTGACGCACCAGGCCAGGTCCGGCATGCACACCAGATCGGTCTGCTCGAATTCGGCAATGCCCAGCAGGCCATAGCGCTGGCCTGGGCCGTTGTCCATGCCGTTGAAGTCTTCGGGCCGGACGGTGAACAAGCCATCGGCGCCGCCCTCGAGCCGCTGGTTCGACACTTCGATCGGGAACGCGAGCGGCATCGGCGAGTTGCTGGACAGGTCGGTGACGGTGACCAGCTGCGAGACACCGTTGATCACGCGCTCGGCAAACCGCGGCGAGGATCTGGCCAGGTTGAGGTCGCGAAACACCTCGCGCTGGCTGTGGGTTTCGGCGATGAGGTCGAAGTGCACCGGCTCGACCAGGGTGGGCGCCGACGACGCAAACGTGGTCTCGAGCGGCTCGCGCTCGCCCCAGTACAGCAACCGGCCTTCTACGGCGGTGATGACGCGGTAGGCCTCGTGCACGCCGTCGCTCAGCTTGATCTGGGTGCCGCGCGCAAAGCCGTAGGTCGACTTGACCATCACCGTGTTGTCGCCCGGCTGCCCGTCGACGGTGAGGAAGGTCTGCACCGGCGACGGCCGCGCCACCACCGACACGCGGATCTCGTTGCCCCACACGCCCTCGCTCATCGCCTGGACGAGCATGGTGTTCTGCTTGGCGCCGTCGCGAAGGCGGGCCGAGCTCTTGATGGCGAAGTCGAAGCGGTCGGGCGCGCCGGCGCGGAAGTTGGGGCGGTCGTCGTCGGTCGGCTGATCGAACAAGTGCGCGATGCGCATCACGTAGCACTCGCGGCCGCCGTTGAGGAAGAATCCGTCGATCGACGCCGCCAGGAACGTGTCCATCTCGGCGGGCAACTTGCCAAAGATGCTGTAGAATTGCTCGATACTGGTGACGCGCACCGGCTCATTGGTAGGGCCGCGCTGGGCCATGCCCAGGAACACGGGAATTCCGCTGGGCAAGAGTCCGAGCTCGGTCGGCCGCGAGGGGCCGCGCTCCATAAAGACGCCGGGGGCGCGGTTGTTGACCATGCTGCTCCTGCTTCCCAGGTCTCGCGACCGAGTCGCGGTTCCGTGTCGCGCTCTTGCGCCCCCGGTGCGCTCTTTTGCAGGGGCGCGCGGGGGGACGGGCTACTTGCGCGACTTGTTGATCTCCTTGTTGATTTCGGAGATCTCCTTGACCCAGACTTGGCGCTCTTTGTGCTCCATGTCCAGAATCTCGTCGAGCGGCCAATGAAAGTGGTAAGCGATGTACGCTACCTCCTGGTAGAGCCGTTCCAGGGGGTAGCTTACGATTCCCCCAGGTCACCTCCGGTGTCGACCTCGAATTGGTGGCCGCACTCGGGGCACTTGGCCTTGATCATGGCCGTGCCTTCTTCGTTGACGCGGCGGTAGAAGTCCTGCAGGTAGGCCAGGTCGACCGAGAACAGCGACTCGATGATCGACGGGTTGATCGACTTGAGCGAACCCAGCTGCTCGATCACGCGCGACAGCAGAATGATGACCAAGTACGCGCGGTTGTTCTGCACGCGGTAGTCCTGCAGGGGCAGAATCTCGTCCTTGGCGGTGGCGAGGCGCATCACGCCCTTCTTGTGGACGACGCCGTCTTTGTCGACGTAGCCGCGCGGCAGGGTAAATTCGAATTGGGTCATGAACGACATGGACTTTCTCCGATAGGGTCGCCGAATGTGTGCCGTCGTGGGAGCACGGCCGGGGGCACGCTGCTTGGGCCGCTCGTCTCCGCGAACCCGGCGAAGATCACACAAGCAGGGCGGGCTGGCAAGGGGCTGGGGCTAGCTCTGCGGTTCGGTCGCGGCGGCGGTCGGCGGGCTGGGTGCGGCGGGCAGCGACGGCAGCTCGGCGGCGGCGCCATCCCAGTCCACGGACACCTTGGGCAGGGTCGCCAGGGACGGTGTGCCCGCAAGTTCTTCAACCGCAACCGTCGCATACGCGGCGTCGGTCAGGTTGTGGGCCCACAACACTCGCTCGACCGGATCGACCAGCCACAGCTCGCGCACGCCAGCCTGCTCGTAGCGCCGCCGCTCGCGCAGGTGGTCGTGGCTGGCGTTGGCCGGCGACGCGACAGCCAAAACGAAGTCCGGGGCGCCGCGGACGACCTTGCGATGAATCTTGTTGGAATCACATACGATTAGTAGATCGGGTTGCGCGGCGGTCGTCGCGGCGTCGGCCCCGTGCGGGTAGCCGGCGCAAGGACAGCTAGTTCTTGGCTGCGGCGCCGCGACCTTCGCCGCCATTGCGCGCAAGTCGGGGTGGGGCGGCACCGGAGAGCTGCTCGGCTCCCGTGGGGTCAACAAGAGCGCGCGCTCACTGGCACACGCCGTCCTTGCAGGTGCCGGCGCACTTCTTGCCGCAGCCCCCGCAGTTCTGCGGATCGGCCCCCTGGGTGAAGACCTCGCACCCGCCAGTGGCCTTGTCGCCGTCGCAGTCTTCGTAGCCGGGGTCGCACGGCCCGTCGCATAGCCCGGAAGTGCAGACCGCCGTAATGTGGAGCGCCGAGCAAACGTGGCCGCATCCGCCGCAGTTGAGCACGGACGAGGATACCGACGTCTCACAGCCGTCCAGCGCCTTGGTGCCGTTGCAGTCCTGGTAGCCCGGTGCACACGTGCCGCCGCAAAGGCCGCCGTGGCAAGCGGGGGCGATGTGTGCCGTCGAGCAGGCCTTGCCGCACGCGCCGCAGTTGCTGGGATCCGCAGCGAGGTCGACGCCAGAACAGACGGGCTTGATCGGCCCATTGCAGGCGCCCGAACTGCCCATGGCGGTGCAATCCACCTGAATTTGCGTCAGGTTGGCCGCTGTGACCAGCCCGGAAGCGGTCATTGCCGATTCGTAGCACATCACGCTGTGCACGATATTGCACAGGTTGGCACAAATGTCCGGCGACACGACAAAGCCAGCGCTGACGGTCACCTGGTCGCTGGAGGCAACATCTGGATTGGCAACGACGTAGTGGACGTCGGTGGCCTGGAATTGCACCATGAGGGCTACCACGGGATCGTCGGCGACTTTTGGATAATTCAGCGCCAAGCTTGCGGTGCCCTTGGCGCCAGGGCCGATCATGGCAAAGGAGTTCAGCGGGCCAGCGGCCGCGACTTCGATGCCCGAGTTGGGCGTCGCTGGCGGCAGCGGTCCAGCCACGATCGTCGCCTGCTGGCTGAATTGAATCGAGCTGGCGACGGCCATGGCTGTGGCGGCCGGGTCGGGAGTGGGTGCGACGTCGGCCTGCCCGGTTGCCTGGTCAGGTTTGCCCGCATCCGCGGCAGAAATGTCTGGCGACGGGGCATCCGGCACCGCGCCGGCCTGGTTGGATGCGCCGCTGCCGCAGCCGAGCGTGGCCACCAGGGCACCGAGCACACACACCCTCCCAATGGCGTCCTTCGCGTCCGGCATTGCGCCCCCCATGGCTGAACCTGATTCAGCAGCGTCCGTGCGGCCATCCTAGCGCACCACCCGAGACCATACAACACTCGAATCAGCCAGAGATCTTTGCGACGCGGGAGCGCGGCCGCGCGCCGGCGCTAGGCCCCGTCCAGCGCTGCCGGCGTCCCCGCTCGACTTGCCCCATGTCGGCCGGCGCAGGGCCAACGGCCCCCGAACTACAGACTCTTTCCCGAGCCCGCGCCCCGACACCGTCCAAGCCCGCAAAACGCAAGCGCCCCTTTCCAGCGCGGAGCGCCGGGATCGCGTACGCAGAATGCATGCATCTTGCATGCAAAGGTGGCCGACCCTACACTGCCGACAAGGCCGCTGGAGCTGCAACCGCACGAGGTCAGGATGAACTTGCAGATTCGCGACATTGACAGCAGTACCTACCGCGATCTAGTTCAGCGCGCGCGGGAAAATCACCGCAGCCTGTCGGCCGAGGCGGCGGTGCGGCTGCAGGCCACGCTGCACGGCGACGTGGCCAATTCGCGGGCGCGGCGCCGACAAGTGCTCGCCCAGGCAGAGGTTCTTGGGCTGCAATGGCCCGCTGATCTGCCGGAGCCAGAGGCCGTGTTGGCCGAGGACCGCAGCCGATGATGCTGGTCCTGGACGCGAGCGCGGCGGTGCGGGTGGTGACGGGGCACGACGCCGACGGCCTGTTGGCGGCGGCGCTCGGGCAGGCGAACGAGGTGGTAGTGCCCGATCTCTTCGCCCCAGAAGTGAGCAGCGCGCTTTGGAAATGGGCGCGGTACGGCGGGGTGGACACGGAGACGGCGCTGGCTTCGCTGCGGGTGGCGCTCGCCCTGCCCGACCGCTGGCTGCCGTGTGCGGAGTTGGCGCCCGAAGTGTTCGAGCTTGCGGCACGACTCGGCCGGCCCGTGTACGACCTGTACTACCTTGTGGCGGCGCGGCGACTGGCGGCGGTGCTAATGACGCGCGATAACGGCTTGATTCGGCTGGCGGGTGAGCTTGGGGTGCGGGTGGGGTAGGTGCAGTCCGAGGGGCGATGGCGACGCCCGGTACCCACCGTTTCGAAGGCTCCACGGGGCACATACCGATCTCGCAGATCATCTGGCCGGCGTCGATCCGTGCTCAGCATCTTGGCCCTCGGGCGATTGGTCTCGTCGTCCGCGGCCACACCGCATTCCGACCGGCGCAGGGCCAAAGGCCCGCGTGCCGCAAAACCTTCCTCCAGCCCGCCTCCCGGACACCCTCCAAGACTACCAAAAAACAAGCGCCCCACCTCCCCGCGCGTTGGGAGGAGGGGCAGCCGCGCTAGCGGCGGGGTGGAGGGCGGCGTGGCAGGGCAGATGCCGGCCGAAGCGCGCTAACCGTCCTTCATCCCAGCAGACTACTCGCTGACGTCACCTCCGGCCGGCATCTGCCCGATGCGGAAGTCTACGTACTTGGAGGCGCACAACCGGGCGGGCGCGGAGACCCGCCCCTACTCTGGCTGAAGCGCCGGCGTGGACCGGCGCAGGGCCAAAGGCCCGCGTGCCGCAGAACCTTCCCCCGGCCCGCCTCCCGGACACCCTCCAAGTCTTCGAAAAAACAAGCGCCCCTCCTCCCAGCGCGTTGGGAGGAGGGGCAGCCGCGTTAGCGGCGGGGTGGAGGGCGGCGTGGCAGGGCAGATGCCGGCCGAAGCGCGCTAACCGTCCTTCATCCCAGCAGACTACTCGCTGACGTCACCACCGGCCGGCATCTGCCCGATGCGGAAGATCACGAATTCCGCGGGCTTCACGGGGCACATGCCGATCTCGCAGATCATCTGACCGGCGTCGATGACTTCCGGCGGATTGGTCTCGTCGTCGCACTTGACGAAGAAGGCCTCTTCCGGGGTCTTGCCGAACAGGGCGCCCTGGCGCCACAGACGCAGCAGGAACGCGCCCAGGTCGCGGGTGACGCGCTTCCACAGGCGGTGATCGTTCGGCTCGAAGACCACCCACTGGGTGCCGAGCTCGATCGACTGCTCGACCATGTTGAACAGACGGCGCACGTTGACGTAGCGCCACGAAGCGTCCGAGCTGATGGTGCGGGCGCCCCACACGCGGATGCCGCGGTTGGGGAAGGTGCGGATGCAGTTGATGCCCTTGGGGTTCAGGAGGTCCTGCTCGCCGCGGGTGATGTTGTACTTCAGGCCGATGGCGCCGCGCACGATCTCGTTGGCGGGGGCCTTGTGCACGCCGCGCTCGCTGTCCGAGCGGGCGTAGATGCCGCACATGTAGCCGCTCGGGGGCTGGAAGATGTTGCCCTTGAAGGGGTCGTAGACTTCGACCCAGGGGAAGTAGTACGCGCCGTACTTGCTGTCGCGCGGCTTGGGCAGCTTGTCGACGCCGCCCTTCTCGATGACTTCCGGGCTGTCCAGAACCGCGAAGCGGTAGCGCATGTTCTCGCAGTGCGACAGAACGGCGTCCTGGATCACCGGGTCGGTGTTGCCCGGCGCGGCGACGATGTTGACGTCCTCGACGTCTTCCAGGGCCTTCAGGCCGGTGCGGGTGCCGGGGCCGTTGTCGCTGCCGATGTACAGCGCGGCCTTGCTCGCCAGCTTCGGCTTGCCGTCCTTGGGCTCCTGCTTGCTGATCTCGTCCCAGTTGCCGACGTTCAGGATGTAGCAGCGGGCGCCGCCGTTGTTGAAGAAGCCGTAGACCGCGTGGGCCAGGTACTCGGAGTTCTGGAAATCGCCGAAGTGCTTGGTGAACTGCGACCAGTTGGTGCAGAACACGGGCTCGTTGACAGGACCGACGGTGCACTCGCCCAAGAAGGCGACCGTGCTGGTACCGACCATCTCGAGCGGCTTGGTCCCGCGATCCACTTCCTCGACGTAGACACCAGGCGACAGATACGTAGTAGCCATAGGAACACACCCCCTAGGTCAGAACGCCTGCGCGTTCCCCCGGTTGCGCCACCCGCTTTGCCGATGCGACCGCTGCTTTGCGCGGCCCTTTCGTGCGACAGTGGCAAGCTCGCCGCCCCCCGGGCCCTATGCCCAAAGCAGCGACCGAGCAGTTGTGCGGGACCGAAGTCCCTGACGGTTCAACAGAACCGCGTCTCTCCGGGGATCGCTCAGACCCCCAAGACCTTGGGCAGCGGCTAGCGCTGCACCGCGAACTCGCGACCGATGACGCGCTTGACCTCGCTCGAGCGCCGATCGGACTCGACGCGGAAGCGGATGTAGTAGAAAAGCGCCGGTCGCAGTTCCTCGTTCATCGAGCGCCAGAACGACATGGTGTCGTTGTGGTCCGATGTCAAGTTCGGATAGATGTTCAGCTTGTCGTCTGGATAGAACGAGTCGCCGCGCAGCTGCTCGCCGGTGATGATGGTGTTCTCAAGGAACGTCTTGACCACCAGGCCCAGCAGCAAATTCTCTTCGCCGGGCGAGTTGCCCCACACCGAGATGCAGAAGTGCGCGTTCATGTACACCGGGGCGTCGCGGAAGAATTCGACGACGTTGCCCTGCTTGTCGTGGGTCGACACCAGCGACTCGGTGCGCTCGCGGTAATTGCCGTGAAAGCCGAGGTGGAACATAAACGCGTTCACCATCGGCAGGTTCTTGACGTTGTCCTTCTTGGGGCGGTCGGTCGACACGCTCACGGTCGTGAAGCCGTTCGTCTTGAAGGTCTCCTTTAGGAGGTCCTTCAGGGTCTCGCCGACATCGCGGATGACCTCGAACTGGCTCATCGGACTCCACAGGGTAAGCAGGCGAATGGTCGGGGGCCGCGAATCCCCGGTCGGTAGCTCGGCCCGTCGCTGCGGGCTGGGCGCTTGGCGCAGGACCACGCTATGCCCGATCCGCGGCAGCCTGTCAACGACTGACTGCGGCGATTTTGGGCCAGCGCGGCGGCGCTAGTACTTCAGGACCGAGCGCACCGGAATGTCGCCAAGGCGGACGCGACCGCCCAGGAATTCCAGCTCGATCAGGAATGCCGCGCCGACCACCAGACCGCCGACCTGCTGGATGAGCGCGGCCGTGGCGCCGGCCGTGCCGCCAGTGGCCAACACGTCGTCGATGACCAGCACGCGCTGGCCGGGCTGGACGGCATCGGAGTGCATCTCGATGGTATCGCTACCGTATTCCAGGGCGTAGTCCAAGCGCACCTTGTCCGCCGGCAGCTTGCCGGGCTTGCGAACGAGCGACACGCCGCGCCGGGTCGCGTAGGCCAAGGCCGCCGCGAACAGGAAGCCGCGCGACTCGACGCCCACGACCAAGTCTGCATTGAGATCATTTGTAATCTCGGCAAGTTGATCGATGGCGGCCCGCAAGGCCGGCCCGTTCTGCAGCAGCGGCGTGATGTCCTTGAACAAGATGCCGGGCTTGGGGAAATCGGGCACGTTGCGGATCAGGTGCTCGTAGGCTTGGAGGCTGGAACTGGTCATAGAATCCTCGCGGACGCGGCGCAACCGCCCCTAGATGATGGGAATCTCGATCTGGTGCTTGTCCAGATGCGCAGTGATGGTGGCCAGAGCCGACGGGCGGGTCAGATCGTCGCCCAGGGCGGTGATGCTGACGAAGCCGTCGCGGATCGCGTTGCAGTCGCTGCCCTCGATGTCGGGCATGCGCACATTGGCGCCGCCGATCCAGTAATAGTGTCGACCGCGCGGGTCGTTGCGGCTGATCACCTCGTTGGAATAGAAGCGCTGACCCATCCGCGTGCCGACCACGCCCCGCCACGGCCCCTTGCTCCACGGCGGCAAGTTGACGTTCAGCGCGCCGCCTACCGTCTTGGCTACGTCGAGCAGGCGCGGCAGCAGGGCTGTAAGCTGGCCTTCGAACTGGGCAATCTCGTCCTCCTGGCTGGAGCAGTGCGAGATCGCCAGGCTGGGCACGCCCCAGTGGGCGCCCTCGAGCGCCCCCGCCACCGTACCCGAATACAACACGTCGTGGCCCAGGTTCGGCCCAGGGTTGATGCCGGACAACACGAAATCGGGCTTGAGATCCAGCTGGTGCAGGGCCAGGTACACACAATCCGTCGGCGTGCCGTCGCACATCGTCCAGCCGGGGCGAATGTCGCGCAACCGCAAGGGCTTGTAGAGCGTGATGGCGTGCGAGACGCCGCTGCGCTCGGTGTCGGGCGCCACCACCCGGACCTCGCCGAAGTGGCTGGCGACGCGGGCCAGCACTTCGATGCCGGGGGCGTGGATGCCGTCGTCGTTGGTGATCAGAAAGCGCATAGGACTCCGCGGCTCGGTGTGCAGGCGGCGGGTGTAGCCAAACGCGCGGCGGATGTCAAAGCGGCGCCAGGGCAGCGGCCCGCGCGCGGACCGACCGATCGATTTTTTTGCGCTTTGCCGCAGTAGCACTACCGTCGAGTCGGGGCAAGTTCGCAGTGCCGGAATGAGCCGGCCCAGCCCAACGATGGCCATGAAGAACACCAACCTTCAGCCTGACTTGTTGTTCTGCCGGCAGTGTCGGCGGCATTTCCGCGGCAAACGCCGCGAGTGCCCCACCGACGGGCAGCAGCTCGAACTGGTGACGCCCTTTGCCGGCGAGGCGGGCGACGTCCTGGATGGCCGCTACGAACTCCTACAAACCATTGGTGTTGGCGGCATGGGCACGGTGTACCGCGCCTACGACCAGCTGACCCAGCGCGAGGTGGCCTTGAAGCTGCTGCGCGCCGAGTACGCCAGCAACGCCTCGTCTGCCCAGCGCTTCCTGTCCGAGGCCAAGCTGCTGCGGCTCATCCGCCACCCGTCCGTGGTGGGCCTGCACCGCTTCAGCCGGACCGAAAACGGCACGCTGCTCATCGACATGGAACTGCTCGACGGCGAGTCGGTGCGCGATCGCGTGCTCCGCCAGGGCTGCGGCTTTGATTTCGCCTCGGCGATGTCCGTGCTGGACCAGCTCCTGGCGGCCCTGGGCGCGTGCCACGAAGCCGGCGTCGTCCACTGCGACATCAAGCCCGAGAACCTGATGCTGCCCAAGTCCGGCGGCGTCGCACCGATGAAGCTGGTGGACTTCGGCGTCGCGCAGGCGCCCGGCCCGGTCCATCAAAGCGATGACGTGGGCGTGATCGGCACCCCGGCCTACATGAGCCCCGAGCAGGTGCGCGCGGCCAACGTCGACGGGCGAACCGACCTGTATCTGGTGGGTTGCGTGGCCTACGAGCTCCTGACCGGCGAGCCCCCCTTTACCCAGCAGAGCCCGATCGAGCTGTGCCATGCGCAGATGCTGCAGAAGCCGCCGGCCCTGGGCAGCCGCGCGCTGGTCGAGCCAATTCCGCCCGGTTTCGAAGCCTGGCTGATGCCGCTGCTGGAAAAGGATCCGACGATGCGGCCGGCGGGTGCCCGCCAGGCGCGCGAGCAGCTGCGCGTCATTCGCCACGCCCACCGCAACGCCCTGGCGGCACAGGCCCACCGCCCGGTGCGACCGCCAAGCGCCGCGCTGCTGCGGCGGCCCATCCACGCCAGTTTGGCGCGCGGCCCCGCGGTGCACAGCAGCTCCCTGCCGATGCGCCACGAGTCGGGCGTCGAAGCGGTGCGGGCGCTCATCGAAATCCGCCAAGTCCAGTCGAACACCGGGGTTGCCTACGGACCCGAGGCCATCGAACAGATCGCCCGCCACGTGCTGGCCGGGTCGATCGAGGAACTGCGCGAGGTCGGCGCCTCTGTGCAGGGGCCGGCCGGGCCGCACCTGGAAGTCTTTCTGCCCTGCGCAGGCGACGAACGCGGCGTAGTGTCGCACCTGCTCGACGTGCTCGCGTCGATGCAGGGCCACCTGTCCCGCATC
>JACRCU010000013.1 GCA_016218865.1 Deltaproteobacteria bacterium
CCCGGGGGCGCGAGAACTTTTCGATGTCCGAGGTGCGCGAGATGCTGCGCGAGAGCATCGCCGCGCGCGAACCGCTGCTGTTGCATGCCATCGGCGCGCAGACCCTGGAGACCGTGCTCGCCTGCGCGGAGTCCTTCGGCCCCGGCGCGGCAGGTGCCATACCGGAAAGGCGCGCAAGGATACGCCTTGCACAGGCCTGTGTCAATCGGTTTGCGGGCTGGCGGCGGGCTCCGGATCGGGCAAAGGCCAGGCAAACCCGCGAATAACCTGAAGTTTGCTGCCCGGCTCCGCTGGCTCGGCCCGGCACACCGCAATGGGCAGGTCGCCCAGCACCACCAGGCAATCGCCGGACGGCACTTCCGCTGACAGGACAGGTAGTTTCCCTTGCTTCAGCTGCAGGGCGGTCAGGTAGTCGACCGCGACGGTCGGCAGGACCCGGGCCGCGGCTTGCAGCAAAGGCTCTACGAAGTGGCCCGGTTCAGGCGAGGCCAGCAGGTCTGCCAGCGCATGGCACTCGCCGATCGCGCGACCGCCAGCGTGGACCCGCCGCAGCGTCTTGACGTGGCCCAGCGTGCCCAGCGCTACCGCCAGATCGCGCGCCAGGGAGCGCACGTAGAAGCCGGCCCCGCAGGTCACTTCTAGCGTGATTTGGGGAGGGTGTACGTCCAGGACCCGCGCTTGCTCCAGCCAGACCGGCCGCGCCGCACGCTCGACCACCTCGCCGCGCCGCACCCGGTCGTGATCGCGCTGGCCGTCCTGCTGGAGCGCGCTGACCTGCGGCGGCACCTGCAGCAGCTCGCCGCGCCAGCTGTCTAAGATTGCCTGAATTTGTCCCGGGTTCACTGCAAGAGGCAGCGGCGCCTCGCCGATGACCGGGCCGGCAGCGTCGTCGGTCTGGGTGGCCTGACCCAGCGTGATAACGGTGATGTAGGTCTTGTTGGCGTCCTGCAACCAGCGCACCAGCTTGCCGGCTTCGCCTATGGTCAGCAGCAGCACGCCGGTGGCGTCGGGATCCAGGGTGCCGGCGTGGCCGACTTCGCGCTCACCCAGCCAGCGGCCAAGCTTGTTGACCACGTCGCGACTGGTCCAGCCGGCCGGCTTGTCGACCGCCAAAATACCATGAATCTGCGCAGGTTTCTTGGCCATCTATGCGGGCGCTTTGGCCTCGGCGGCTTGGGCTTCGCTGGACTCGTCGGGCGGCGGCGGATGCAGGAGCTTGTCCTGCTCCAGGAGCTGCTCGACACGCCGCGCCCGCAGCGTGTCGCGATCGAAGTGGTAGGCGATGGTTGGCCGCGCGCGCAGCTGGAAGCTCTCTTGCAGTGTCCGCCCTACGAACGCCGCGCTCCGGTCCAGCACCTCGAGCAGCGAGGCCGAGGGCTCGGCGTCGTCGTTCAAGATGTAGTTGATGCGCAAGTGTCCAAGATCTGGTGACAAGCGTCCGCCGGTCACCTTGACGAGCTGAGCCAGCGGACTGCGGACCTCGTAGGACAGCAGCCGCTCGACCTCGTCGATGAGCAGATGTTCGAGCCGGTCGGCCCGCGTGAACGACGGTTGCCGTCGCATGATGGCCTCTGGGTGCCGGAACTAGGCGTGCGCGGTCGTGCCTTCGGGCTTGAGCTTGCGCGCGATCTTCTTGAGCTCGTAGCACTCGATGACGTCGCCAACCTGGAACTTGGTGAAGTTCTGGATGCCCACGCCGCAGTCGTAGCCGATCGACACTTCGCGCACGTCGTCCTTGAAGCGCTTGAGCGAGCCAAACTCGCCTTCGTGCAGGACTTCCTTGCCGCGGAGCACGCGGAGTTGCTGGCTGCGCTGCAGGACACCGTCGGTGACGTTGCAGCCGGCGATGACGCCCAGCTTCGGCACGCTGAAGATCTGCCGAATTTCGGCATGGCCGAGCACCACTTCCTCGATGATCGGCGTCAGCCGGCTCTCGAGCTCGCGGGTCACATCGTCGATGGCGTCGTAGATCACCGAGTACTGGCGAATCTGCACGCCCATGTCGTCGGCCAGGCGCTTGCCCTTGGCTTCCGGCTTGACGTTGAAGGCGATGATCACGCCCTTGGCCGTCGCCGCCAGGTTGATGTCCGACTCGGTCACGCCGCCCACTGCTGCGTGCAGCACGCGGACCTTGACCTCTTCGTGCTCGATCTTGGACAGGCTCTCTTTCAGGGCCTCGGCCGAGCCGTGCACGTCGGCCTTGACGATGAGGTTGAGCTCCTTTTGAGCCGTCTCGGTCGTCTGGGCGAACATGTCTTCGATCGAGCGCTTCGACGTCTTGAGGGCGTCCTTCTCGCGCTGCTTCTCGATGCGGTGCTCCACGATGGCGCGGGCCTTCTTCTCGTCGGCCACCACGTAGAACTCGTCGCCGGCGCTGGTGACGTGGTCGAAACCGATGACTTCCACCGGGGTCGACGGTCCCGCCAGCTCGAGCGGCTTGCCCAGATCCGACAGCATCGCGCGGACTTTGCAGTACTGCGAGCCGGCGACGATGAACTGGCCGCGCTTGAGCGTGCCGTGCTGCACCAGCAGGGTTGCCACCGGACCGCGGCCCTTCTCCAGGCGCGACTCGATGACCAGACCGCGGGCATCCTGGTCGGGATTGGCGGTCAGCTCCAGCACGTCGGCCTGCACGGCCAACATGTCGAGCAGCTTGTCCAGGTTTTGACCGGTCTTGGCCGACACGTCGACAAAGATGGTGTCGCCGCCCCAGTCTTCCGCGACCAGACCGTTCTCGGCCAGCTCGCGCTTGACGCGGTCCACATCGGCGCCGGGCTTGTCGATCTTGTTGACCGCCACGATCATCGGCACCTTGGCCGCCTTGCCGTGGTTGATCGCCTCGACCGTCTGCGGCATCACGCCGTCGTCGGCCGCCACCACCAGCACGATGACGTCGGTGGCCTTAGCGCCGCGGGCGCGCATCGCCGAGAAGGCTTCGTGACCCGGGGTGTCCAAGAACACCACCCGGCGGTCCTGGCCGTCTTCGAAGTGATCGCCCGGAACTTCGGCGACATACGCGCCGATGTGCTGGGTGATGCCGCCGGCTTCCTTGGCCGCGGTGTGGGTCTTGCGGATGGCGTCGAGCAAGCTGGTCTTGCCGTGGTCGACGTGGCCCATGACCGTAACCACCGGCGAGCGCGGGACTTCGCCGCCAGGCGCGTCTTCGGGCTTTTGCAGGTAGGCGTCCAGATCGAAGCCGACGCGCTCGACCGTGTAGCCGAACTCGGCGGCCACCAGTTCAACCGTGTCGACGTCGAGCGGCTGGTTGACCGTGGCCATCATGCCCAGGCCAAACAAGGTCTTGATGACCTCGGTCGACTTGACCGACATGGCCGCCGCCAGGTTGGCCACCGAGATGGTGTCTTCCACGCGAATGTTGCGCTTCTCGGCCTTGGTGGGGGCAGCGGGTGCCAGCAGGGGCATGCCCTTGCCGCCCTTGCCGACTTTCTTCTTGCCGCGCACCCGCGAGTCCGTCGACGACATGGTCTGGGCGTCGCGGCGCCGATCGTAGATCAGCTTGCGGCCGCGGCCACCGCGCGAGTCGTCGGTCGGCGGGGCCACTTCGCCCTCGACGCGAACGCCGCCGCCAAAGCCTGCCGTGGTCGCGCTGGGCGCCGGACGGGCCTC
>JACRCU010000088.1 GCA_016218865.1 Deltaproteobacteria bacterium
GGCGCCATCGCCAACGGACTGGCGGCGGCCGGCGGCTATGTGCCGGTGGTGTCGACGTTCCTGGTCTTCCACGACTACATGCGGCCCGCCGTGCGCCTGGCGGCGCTGATGGGGCTGCAGGTCATCTATGCCTATACCCACGACTCGGTCTTTGTGGGCGAGGACGGGCCGACCCACCAGCCGGTCGAGACGCTGGCAGCGCTGCGCACCATCCCCAACCTGGTGACGCTGCGGCCGGCCGACCTGACCGAGACGTGCGCGGCCTACGCGGTGGCCCTGGGTCGCACCAAAGCGCCGACGGCGCTGGCGTTGACGCGCCAGAACGTGCCCGAGCTGGCGCGCCCAGCGGGCATGGATGCGTTCGCCGCGGTGGCCAAAGGCGGCTACGTGCTGAGCCCCGAATCGGCGAGCCTGCAAGTCATTCTGATTGCAACGGGATCCGAGGTGCATCTGGCGATGGGCGCCCAGGCCGAGCTCGAACGCTCGGGCTACGGAGCCCGGGTGGTGTCGATGCCGTCGCTGGAGCTGTTCGATGCCCAAAATGCCGAGTACCGGAGCGAGGTTTTGCCCCCTGCCGTGCCCAAGCTGTGCATCGAGGCCGGCAGCCGCTTGCCGTGGCTGCGCTTCGTCGGCGAGCGCGGCGACGTGGTCAGCATCGACACTTTTGGCGCGTCGGCGCCGGACAAGGTGCTCGCCAAGGAGTTCGGCTTGACGGTCGACAACGTGGTGGCCCGCGCGCGCCACCTGATGAGCTGACCGCCATGCGCTTGGACCGATACTTGAGCCAAGGCTGCGGCATGCCGCGCAGCGAAGCGCTGAAGCAAGTGCGCTTTGGCAAGGTCGCCGTCAACGGCAAGAACGTCCGCGACGCCGGCCAGCAGGTGGTGGTCGGCCGCGACGTGGTGCTGTGGCGCGGTCAGGTGGTGCGTCCGACTGGGCACTTGCTGGTGATGCTGAACAAACCCGAAGGCGTGATCACCTCGACGGAGGAAGGCGGCAGCGCCACGGTGATGTCGTGTATTCCAGAGGATTTGCGGCGCAAGGATCTGGCGCCGATCGGTCGCCTGGACAAGGACACCACCGGCTTGCTGCTGCTGACCACCGACGGCTGACTGAACCACGCCCTGACCCATCCGCGGCGGCATGTGGAGAAGGCCTACCTGGCCACGCTCAGTCAACCGCTACCGGCCGCCGCCGTTGGCCAATTTGCCGCGGGCGTGGTGCTCGCCGATGGGACGCGCTGCGCACCGGCGACGCTGGAGCTTCTGGGCGACCTGCAGGTGCGGGTGATCCTGCGCGAGGGCAAGTACCACCAGGTCAAACGCATGGTTGCGGCCTGTGGCTCCAGCGTGGAGAGGCTGCACCGCGAGCGCATCGGCGACCTGTGGCTGGACCCGGCCTTGCAGCCGGGCATGGCGCGCGCCGTGACGGTGGAAGAGTTGGCGCAACTGGGCGTGCCGTGGCCGGGGAGCGACGGCGCCGCCGAAACGGCCGACGCCCACGACGATGCTGCGGCAGGGGGCGACGGTGACCAACTACCGCAGTAGCCCGGACTCGCATTTTGCCCGCCCACCGCGGGTGGCGCTGCTGTGGGCTACGCCGCGGTCTTACGAAGAAAGTGTTGCTGCGGCGCGCACTTGCTACAGTGGCGGCGGCGTAGTTCGGGCGGCACAAGTGTCGGGCGACGGCCTTTTGCCCGAGCAGGCCCAGGCCCGCCGCGAGCAGCGCGACCGCATCGCCGCGAGCACCTATGCCGCCGGTCACCACACCACCTTGCAGCACGGGCACGCGTCGTTCGCGCTGGACGACGTGTCGCGGCAGTTCGTCTGGTCGTTCCTGCACGCCCATCCGTTCTACAACAGCGAGCAAGTCAGCCAGCGCTATGTGGAAGTGCGGTCCGACCGCGTGGCCCTGCCGCTCCTGCCCGCGCCGGCCGCGCAAATCTACCGCGAGTGCGTCGAGCGCCAGACCCGCGACTACCAGGCGCTGATCGCGCTGCTGGAGCCCGTAGCGGCCGCCGAGTACTTTTCGCTGTTTCGCGCGCGCGCCAAGCGACCCGAGCGGTGGCGGTCGGCGATCCACAAGCGAGCTCAAGAGGTTGCGCGCTACGTCCTGCCTCTGGGTACCCACACCTGGCTGGTGCACACCATCTCTGTGCTGACGCTGCTGCGCTACCGCCGCCTGTGCCTGGAGCCGGACACGCCCACCGAGGCCCGCGAAGTGGTGTTCGCCATGTGCGACGCCCTGTTCGAGCACGACCCGCTGCTGCGCAACCTGGGCGTGGAGCCGATGCCGGCCGAGGCGCTGCCGGTGTGGAAGGCGGCGGCGGAGCACGGAGCCGAAGCCCTGGCCATGGCTCGCGAATTCGACGAGCAACTGGGGGACCGGACCAGCCTGCTGCTCGACCGCTTTGCCGACAATCCGCGGCGGGTGGCCGACGCCGTCCGGCAAGTGCTGGGCCTGCCGCGGGCCCGTCTGAGCGACGGCGAGGCGATCGCCCTGGCGCTGGATCCCAAGCACAATCCCCTACTTGGCGAGAGTCTGCAGACGGTGCACCACCAGAAGCTGGGGCGCGCCCTCAGCTCGGCGCACTACGCGTTTGCCAAGAAGCTCTCGCACGCCGCCGACAGCCAGGACCAGCGCCACCGCATGACGCCGGCCGCGCGGCCGCTCGTGCAGACCCTGCTGGGACCGGAGCCCGATTTTGCCGTGCCGCGGCTGATTCGCCCCGCCGGCGGCCGGGCCGAGGCGCTCTACCGGCAGTCGATGGACCAGACCTGGCAGGCCATCGCCGAGCTGGAGAACTTGGGTATTTCCCACGAGTTTCGCGCCTACTTGCTGCCGAACGCCGTGCACGTGCGCATGACCGAGACCTCCGATCTGCAGGCGCTGCGCCACAAGCACGCGATGCGGCTCTGCTTCAACGCCCAGGAAGAGATCTGGCAGGCAAGCCTGGAAGAAGCGCAGCAGATCGCCGCCGTAGAGCCCGAGCTGGGCCGCTGGCTGCTGCCGCCCTGCGCGGTGCGCTTCGCCGCGGGGATCCGGCCGATCTGCCCCGAGGGCGACCGCTACTGCGGCGTGCCGGTGTGGCAGCAGGATCCCAAAGACTGGAATCGACTTCTGTAGTTCTCGACCGCACTTGGGCTCAGCTAGTCGACGCCGCGCTCGATCTGGGTGCGCGCCCAGCTCCAGGCCGCCACCGTCCGCGGGAAGCCGAGCGTGTTCATCGCGAGCAGCACTGCCTGCTCGATTTCCTGTTCTGTGGCCCCATGTTGCATGGCCCGGCGCACGTGACTGCGGACCGCCGACTCCAGACCGGCGCCCACCGCCAGACCGATCTTGACCAGCTCGCAAGTCTTGCGGTCCAGCGGCCCGGCCTGATCGACGATCTTGGCGACGCGCTCGTGGGTCTCGCCAAGTTCGGGATACTTCTCGATGAATTTTAGGTAGGTACCGGGCAGTTTGCCGGGCTTGGGTGCATCGTGGGCCATGGTCACTCCTTTGGCTTCGTTGGGCAGGTTGAGGCTACGGCACGCCCAGGGCGGCGCCCACTGCGGCAAGTTCCTGGGGTTGGAGCCGCGATTGCAGCGCAGGGTACAGCGTCTGTTCTTCCCAGCGCACATGCGCCCGCAGCGCGTCGGCCAGCTCGGCCGCCAGGTCCGGGTCGGCCTGGTGCTCGGTCACCGAGGCGAGCAGGTCGGCAAAACCAGCGCGCAGCCGGGCATGTTGCTCGTCGAAGTCGCCGCGTTCCGCGTCGGTAAAGTACGGGCGCAGCACCCGTTCTTCGTCGCCGAAGTGCGCCTCCATGGCGCTCTGCCAGGCCAGCGCCAGTTCGTAGGCCGCCCGCTGCGCAAGCCAGGCCTCGCCCGACAGCCGTGCCCAGCGCACGTCGCGCGCCAGGGTCAAGGCGTCGTTGTGTTCGCGCGACAGTTTGCGCAGTTCTGGAGCCCGATACATCACACCTCGGCCGCCTGCACGGCATTGCGGACGAGGTAGGGTGCCAGGACGCCGCTGAGCGGTCGTCACGCCGATGTCATACGATAAATATATCTTCCGAAAGGTGATACTGGTCGCGCGGTATCACCGGATACCGATGATACCGATGATAGCGGCAGCCTTGGAGCCAATCCTCTTTGTGCGTGCCCAATTAAGACCGACCACCAGGCTGGCACGGCCTGTGCACTGCCCCGCTGCTATCTGCTCGGCATGGGCAGACTTGGGGGTAGCATGCGTTGGACAAGCGAGCAAAGGGTCGGCTGCGCGCGCGCAGTGGTGCAGCGGACAGGTTGGTGGGCCGGGATGGCCGTGGCATTGCTGGCGTCGGCCTGCGTGGACGAGGCGGGCCAGCCGTCGGCGGAATTCAGTAGTGGTAGCTTGGCATTGCATCAGGTCGAGCCGGTGCGGCGCGTGCTGTTGGTGCTGAAAGTGGCCGAGGACAGCGAGCAAGCCGTGCGTCCGGTGCAAGAGCGCGTCGAGCGGACGCTCGGGCGGCAATTCCGCACCACCCGTCGCTACCAGGCGCTGCCGCTGCTCGCGGGTGCCATCGAGTCCGCGGCCCTGGACCGGGCGGCCCAGTTGCCCGACGTCGCAGCGATCCAGGATGACGGCGAGCTGCAGGCCGTGGGCGGCGCCACCACGGCAAGTGCCGGCTCGGCGGCGGCGGCCGTGCAGGCCAAGGCCGCCTGGATCGCCGGCTACGGTGGGCAAGGCGTGCGGGTCGCGGTGGTCGACTCGGGCGTGGACAGCTACCACCCCGATCTGATGGGCAAGGTCATCGCCCAAAAGTGCTTTTCGCAGCAAGGCTGTCCGCCCTATGGCGCGCCCGAGGGCGACCTGGCCAGCGACAGCAACGGCCACGGCACCCACGTCGCCTCGATTCTCGCGGGCAGCGGCAAGGTGGCGCCAGCGGGCATCGCGCCCAATGCCGAGCTCATCGCGGTGCGGGTGCTGGGCAGCGGCGGCACCGGCAGCGACAGCGACGCCCTGGCCGGAGTGGATTGGGTACTCGGCAAGGCCAAGAAAACCGGCGTGCGCGCAGTCAATTTGAGCCTGGGCGGCGCCGGCACCTATGCCGCGGCCTGCGACAAGAAGCAGCCGGCCTGGGCAGTGGCAGCCAGTGCGGCGGCCAAAAAGGGCGTGGCCCTGTTCGTTGCGTCGGGCAACAACGGCGCGCAGGGCTCCCTGTCGGCACCGGCGTGCCTCGCGGGCGCGGTCGCGGTGGGCGCAAGCTACTTGAGCAACGCCAGCGGCAAGACCTGGCCCGGCATCTGCAGCGACATGCCGCAAAAGGCCGGCGCCGTCGCGTGCTTTTCGAACCGCAGCAAACACTTGGGGCTGATCGCGCCGGGCTCGCCGGTCAGCGGCGCCAAGCCGGGCGGCGGCACGGCCAGCATGTCGGGAACGTCGCAGGCCTGCCCTGCGGCAGCGGCCACGGCAGCGCTGCTCTGGTCGTGCCAGCCGACCTGGTCGCCCGCCAAGGTGACCCAGACGCTGAAGCAGACCGGCACCTTGGTGAGCGATCCGAGCACCGGGCTCAGCTTCGCGCGCGTATCGGCGGCGGCAGCCATCGCCGCCTGTGGCAAACCGTAGCGCTGCGGTGGGCAGCAAGCCATGAATCTGGCTGCTGTTTGTCGGCCTGCGCCGGTCAAGCCTGGACGGAGGGCGGCCAATGCGCTATCTGGCGGTCGCGGCCTGCGCGGGCCGACGCGAGCCCCCGGTGTCGCCATTGCGCTCCCCATCCTGGTCTCTGGTCCGGCGCGGCCTGCTCGCCGTCGTGTGCCTTGCGGCGCTGGGCGGTGCCGCGGGACCGGCGTGGGCCGAACAGACGGTGCTGAAGCTGACGCTGGACTTGGACTGCACCTCGGACTGGCTGCGGGTCGAGCTGCGCGGACTGCGCTGGCGGGTGCTGTCGCGGCA
>JACRCU010000078.1 GCA_016218865.1 Deltaproteobacteria bacterium
CGGCCGTGGCCGCCGTCATCGCTCGGGCAGACTCGGCGGTGCGGGTGGCGTCGTCTTCCTCGGGCTCGCCGAAGCCTCGCAACCCCTGTACTCGCAAGCTGGTCTTCTTGGTGGCGGTGTTGGCCTTGCCGCGCAGCGCCGTCAGCTGGGCCAACAGGTCGGCGGCGTCGGCCGGCCGCTGCTCGGGATGCTTGGCCAACAGACCCATCACCAGCTGGGCAAACTCGTCCGAGATAGGCACCTTTGCCCGATCTTTCAGCGGCTCCGGCTCGGCGTTGATCTGCATGAGCAGCACCTGCACCGGTGTGTCCGCGCTGAACGGCACCGAGCCGCCCACCAGCTCGTAGAGCATCGCCCCCAGGCTGTACAAGTCGCTGCGCCCGTCCAGCTTTTGCGACAGCGCCTGCTCCGGGCTCATGTACGCCGTGGTTCCGATGATGCTGTCGCCCGTGAGCGACTGGTCGTGGACCTTGACGATGCCGAAGTCGAGCACCTTGAGCACCGGCCCATCTTCCGTGTCGGCCTGGAACAAATTCTGCGGCTTCAAGTCGCGGTGCACCAAGCCGGCGGCGTGGGCCTCGCCCAGCGACTTGCATACCGCAATGGCGATCTCGATTGCCTCAGCCTCGGACAGCACTTCGCCTGCGCGCAGCCGCTGGGACAGCCACGCGTCGACCGTGCGCCCCTTGAGCAACTCCATGGCCAAATAGGTAACACCTTGATCATCTTGGCCAAAGTCGATCACCCGGATGGTGTGGCGGCTCCGCAGCGCCGCCGTGACGCGGGCCTCGCGGAAGAAGCGCTTGAGCATCGCCAGATCGTCGGTGGCGTGCAGGATCTTGAGCGCGACCTCGTGGCCGGTGCCGGTGTGCTTGGCGGCAAACACCGCACCAAAGCCGCCCTTGCCCAGCAGCCGCACCAACTGGTAGCGGTGGTCGATGATGGCGCCCGGCACCGCGACCTTGTCCACGTCCACGGCCGGCGGCTCGGACATCAGCGTGACCGTGCCATCGTGCGGGCACAGGCGCGCCGTGGTGGTGGCGTCACACTGTGGGCAAAAACGCGTCAAATTCGTGGTCATACAGCCTCAAACGGCGCGGACGTGGACGGCGCACCGGCCGCCGCCGCCATGGAACCGACCGGCCAAGCGTTGTGCTTCTCGCCGCACCCCAGCGCCGCCGTGTTATGCCAGATTCGTCGAATTCGGGTCGACCGCAAGGGCATGTGCCCAGCCCCGAACCGGTATTTTCGCCTGATTCTCGTCAGTTGCCTGACGAGTCTGGGAGCCGTCCCCGAGCGAATCCGGTGGGGTGCCTATTACAATGCGATGACAATGCCCGCGCGTCAAGCCGGGCGCGCATCACCGCCAGCGGCCGCCGACCAGGACCACGGCGCCGCCTTCGCTGGGGGCCACCGCGGCATGCAACGCCGGGGCGTCTGGCAGCAGCCACGTCCACACTGCGCCCGCCGTTCCCGCCGCCACGGCCGCGCCAACTAGGCCAAAGCCAAGGCCGTTCAAGAGGTTGTTGCGCGACTGGCGGCTGCTCGCCTCGTCCAAGCTCACGCCGGTGATGCGACCACTCGCGTCCGTCGTTTGGGTCGCCGTGGCCAGATCACTCTGGTCGCTCCGCGCTACGCCGACCAGGACCGCCCCCGCCACCGCGCCGACCCCCGCGCCGATCCAGGCGTAGCGACACCAGCGGCATGTCGCGGCCGGCACAGTGGCGCGCACGGCCGGTGTGGCGGGCGCGACCGGACCGTCGACCTTGGCCGGCGGAGTGGCGACTACCTTGGCTGGCGCCGCGCTCAGGTGCGCCTTGGCTTCTTGGCGCAGGGCAGCCGGCGCCGCGTCGCTTGCCGCCAGGCGACCCCACCATTGGCGCGCGCGCTCGAACTCGCCCGCCGCCTCGAATTCGGCCGCCGCCTCGCGCAGGGCGGCAAAACGTTGGTTCTTGGACATTTCGAACAGGGCCAGCCACTTTTCTGCCGCCACGGCATGCCGGCCGGCCGCCGCCGCTGCCCGGGCGTCGCTCTCCAGGCGCTGGATGTGCAGGCCATCCAGGTGCACCTGCGCGTGGGTCGCGGCCAGCGGCGCGCTGCGGGCCACCTCTTGGTAGCGCACCCAGGCGGTCTCGGCCTCGTCGGGTCGCCCGGCCGTCTCCAGGGCGGTGGCCGCCAGACGCAGGTGCGCGCGCTCGTGATCACGGTCGTACAATTTCAGCAGCAGCGAGGCCGCCTCGGCCCACTGCTCCGCTTGGCGAGCTGCATATGCTGGTTCAGCGCCGGGCAATTTGCGCAGGCGTCCGGTCACCCGTGTCACCGCCGCGTTGGCGGCGCGCTGGGGCTCGGGCTGGCCGGCCAACGCCTGGGCGACCATCTGCCACGACAGGTGGGCGTCGTCGAGCTGCCCCGCCGACTCGTAGGCCGCTGCAGCCGACATCAGCAGATCGGTGCGCGCCCCGCCGGATGCGGCAAAGCCATGTGCATACAATTCCGCAGCCGCTGCGTGGCGTTTGGCCTTGTGCGCCGCCTCGGCTTGCTGCTGAAACTGCCCGGCCAGCTGCGAGCGAACCTGCAGGATCTGGGCTTGCGCCTCGGCGAGCATCTCGGCGTCCGCCTCGGGCGCTGCGGCCAACGCCTTCCACGTTTCCAGACATTCCTCAAGGAAACCACCGGCGTAGAGGGCCTTGGCCGCGTTGCGCAGCTGCTTGGGGTAGCGGCCGCCGCTCAGCTGGTAGGCCTTGAGGAACCCCTGGGCCGCCTGCCGGAAGCGCTTGGCGTCGAAGTCCTTGAAGGCCTGGTCCGCCACCGCGGTGGCCTCGGCCAGGGCCGGATCGGTGGGTTCCGCTGCCCGCACTGGGGCCGCCGCCGTCAACGCCAGCGCGAGCCACGCCGCGGCCAGCGCGCCCTTGGTCCTCGTGCGGGTGTGGAAACTCGAGATCATTGCGTCTCTCAGTTGGGGAAGGTGTAGGCGCAGCGGAACCCTACGTCTTCTGGCACATTGCCAGCCGGATCCTTGCCGGTGCTGTAGATCCAGTCGCGGTACGACAGCCGGCCTGCGAAGTTCTTGCCGTACGTCGACAGGTACGAGCCGCCTTTCACGATGCGGCCGCCGTAGTTGTAGTTGTTGGCCACCGGGTTGTTGGCCGCGAGCTTGTCGTAGCCGTCGGCGTCTTCGTCGCGGGTCCACTCGCGCACGTTGCCCAGGAGATTGACCAGGCCCA
>JACRCU010000079.1 GCA_016218865.1 Deltaproteobacteria bacterium
GCCAGATGGCTGGCAACGTCCAGATCATAGCCGTAGCGCTTGAGGAATTCGTGGGCGTCCTGGCGGCCCGTCCCGGCCATGCGCAGGTGCGACAGGTCGATCGCCGACCGTCCGCTGATGATCGTGTGCATCGTCTCCCAGCTGAAGACGAAGCGTTGCAGCAGCGGCGGCAGTGGACCCGGACGCCTTGCAATCATTGCCACTCCCGGGCCAAAGTCGATGGGCGAGCCCTGTGCGCGACCTATCCAGGTGCGATTGTCGGACGATCACCGCGCCACGGCAAGCCGCCCGCTCGCGCACGCCACAAACCCGGCCCGCTCCAGACTATTCCAGTGGCGCCTGGGGCGGTGGCTCTGCGGCGACCCGGTTGGGCTGCTCGTCCAATGCACCCCACCTGAATCACGCGGGAACGGCTTCCCGCCCACGGTTGGCAACTGGCGAGAATCAGGTGGGGACCCCGGTTCGGGCCCGAGAAATTGCCCAGGTCTACAATCCGAATTGGACGGACTTGCTGTCAGGCCTCGACGTGGTCGCGCATCAAGTGGTGGGAGTCGATGCCGATGCCCGCCAGCGCCCGGCTCCACACCTGGTCGGCATCGTTGGCGAACAACAGGTCCAAGTTCGGCTCGGCGGTAATCCAAGTGCCCTCGGCCATTTCCTTTTCCAACTGCCCGGGGCCCCAGCCGGCGCGCCCCAGGAACAGGCCGAACTGGCGCGGACCGTGCCCTTCCGCCACCTCGCGCAGCAAGCTCATCGATGCGGAAAGCCGCAGGCCCGGAACCACTTCTACGTCGTGCTCGTAGCGCTTCTGCCCTTCGTCGCGGTACAGCACCAGTCCCGCGTGCGGCGTGACCGGGCCGCCGATCCAAACCGGCTGCGCTGCGCCAGCGCCGCGACCCAGGCCAGCGGCCTGCAGCAGGGTGTTCAGGTCCAGTGGCGCCGGCCGATTCAGCACGATGCCCCCGGTGCCGTCCTCGCCGTGCTCCAGGAGCAGGACCACGCTGTGGGCAAAGAAGCCGTCGTCCAGCGCGGGCGCGGCGATCAGCAGGCAAGGAGCTTGCAGATTCGTCGATTGCAGATTTGCATCATCGGATTCAGCCACCATCCGCCACTCCGCGCGCGCCCTTCAAGGCGGCCGCTATCCACAAGATAACGAAACCCGTGCACTTCGCCAGTGGCGTCGCCGGCTCACCCGACCTCGAATTCGGCGCGGTCGTCGGCGGGTCGGACATCCGTGGGCCGCAGCGCCAAGTGCTCGCCGCAGGCCAAGCCGCGCCGCCGCAGCGGAACCTCCAGCGACAGCTCGTCGATGAAGGCCACGCAGCCGCTCGGCAAGCTGCGCACCACCGTTGCCGCCACCGCCGCGCGATGGCCGGCGAGCCACACCAGCTTGAAGTAGCGCTCGGCCCGCCGCTGCCACTGCCGCCGCAGCGAGGCCGCCGCCTCGGCCTGGGCTACGCGATCGGTCAGTTCGCTCGCTGCCAAGCCGGGTTGACCGCGCAGGGCCGCCGTCAGCTGCCGATGCCCCAGCAGGTCGGTATAGCGGCGCAGCGGCGAAGTGACCTGGGCATAGGCGGCCACCCCCATCACCGCGTGGGCCTTGGGCTGCAGCGCGGTCTGCGCAGGCGACAGGCAGCGCAGGACCGAAAACACCTCGGAAGCACTGGTATACAGGCCCGGCGGCAGGGGCGCATCCTTGGGCCGCGCTTGGTGGCGGAAGGGCAGCTGCACGCCGCGGTCGCGCGCAAAGGTTGCCGCCACTTCGCCAGCCAGAATCATCAGCTCCGTGATGATGCGCCGCGCCGTGCCCGACTGGCTGGAGTCGCGAAGCCGCACCGGCTGGCCGCGCACGGCCACCACTTCGCACTCGGGCTTGTAGAGCAGGTAGGCGCCGTCGGCGATGCGGCGGGCCTCTAGCCGCTGGGCCACGGCGGCCAGGTTGGCGACCTCGGGCGGCGGTTCGGCCAACGCCAGCCAGCGGTCGACCTCGCCGTACGACCACGCTTGCCGAACCTGCACAAGCAGCTCGCGCACTTGGATGTCGCGCAGCCGGCCCTGGGCGTCGACGGTGGCGCTGAACACCAGCGCCGGCCGCAGCCGGCCCGGGCACAGCGAGGCCAACTGCAGCGCCAGCGTCTGCGGTAGCATCGGTACGGTGTGGCGCGGGTGGTAGAAGGTACTGCCCCGGTTCAGCGCTTCGCGGTCGACGGCGCTGTCGGCGGCGAACCACAGGGTCGGGTGGGCAATCGCCACCGTCGCGCGCAGCTCCGCCGAGTCGCCGATGGTCTCGACCGCCACGGCGTCGTCGACTTCGTGGGGACAGTCGTTGTCGATGGTGACCAGCGGCAGGTCCAGCACCGGCAGTGACTGGCCTACCGAGCCGTCCTCGCCCTGCCAAAGCGGCGGCGGCCGCAGCAGCCCGGCGGCGAACAGGCTCGGATCGTCGTGCCCGTCCCAAAGCTCAGCCTGAATCAAGAGTTGTGCGGCGTCGCTGCGCTGGATGTGCCGGCGACCCCAGGCCTGCCGCAGCAGGTATTGGATGCCTTCGTCGGTCTCGTCGGTCAGCCACGCTTCCAGGCGCGGACCCAGCTGCCGCAGCGGCTCCAGGTCGGCGCGCCGGCCGCTGTGCAGATCGCGGACAGCCCGCACCGCCGGTTCAAATTCCGCTTCGAGCTTGGCCAAATCCTTGGCGCGGCGGCAGGCGGCCTCGCGTTCTTCCGGCGTGCGCCGCCGAAGCAGGCCGTGCTCTACCGCAAAACCGGTGCAGTCCATGCCCGCCACCAACAGCAAGTCGTCGCGGTGTTCGGGAGTGTCGCTGCCCTGCAGCAGCTGCGCCAGCTCGCCGGTGCCCAGCGGCTCCCCCAAGCTCCAGGCGGTCTCGAGCCCATCGCCCAGCCGGTCGCGGGCTTCTTGCAGCCTGCGCCGGGCGCCTTGGCCATCTTCGGACCGGCAACTCAGCACCGCGCGCACCTGGGTGCGGTCGATGCGCACCGTCTCGCCCCGCGGCGGCTCCACCACCTCGACCCGCCACCACTGTGGGCGCAGCGCCGTCACCCGCCCCAGCACCAGCCGCTCGTCGATCTCGACCAGCACAAGGCCGCCTGTCACCATGCTGCCTCCGCGGCGGCCGCAGCGGCGCTTTGCGGCCCGAGCTGCTGCAAGAGGCGCCGCAGCTGCGTCGAGCGCGCCAGTGGGGCGGCGTTGGCGACAGCGCGGGCGATGGCCGCCGGCTGGCCCACCAACACTGCGAAACGCTTGGCCCGGGTCAGCGCGGTGTACAGGAGGTTGCGCTGCAGCATCACGTGTTGACCCAGGTGAACCGGCACCACCACGGCAGGATACTCGCTGCCTTGCGCCTTGTGCACCGTCACGGCGTAGGCCAGCTCCAGGCTGTCCAGCTGCGCCTGGCCCAGCTGCACCTCGCGGGAACCGAAGCGGACGCGCAGCAGCGGCTCGGTCGCGAACGGCAGGGCCGGCGTCGCCGCCGCGATCGCGCTGGGCTCGCGGTGCGCCAGTCCGACCACGGTGCCGATGTCGCCATTGAACACGTCGAGATCGTAGTCGTTTTTCGTTTGGATCAGCTTGTCGCCCACCTTCAGGCCGCGCAGGGTCGCGCCGCCGTGGGGGTTGAGCGCCTCGCGCAACCGCTCGCTGAGCGCTTGGGTCCCCAGCGGCCCGCGGTGCACGGGCGCCAGCACCTGCACATCGGCGATGGGGTCGAATCCCTGGCGAGGCAAGCGATCCCGCACGATCTCGACCAGCGTCTCGGCGATCTCGTCGGTCGACTGCCTTGGAATTACAAAGAAATCGCCGCCTTCGCCGCGGCCACTGCCCTGCGGCACCTGGCCGTGCAACACCTGATGGGCGGCGGTCACGATCCGCGACGCCTCGCTTTGGCGGTGCACCTCGCGCAGGCGTACTCGGTCAACATGCGGAGATGCCAGCAGATCGGCCAGGAACGCGCCCGGTCCGACCGACGGCAGTTGGTCGGCGTCGCCCACCAACAACAGCCGGGTCGGCGCCGGCAGCGCGGCAAGCAGGGCCGCGGCCAGCGGCGCATCGATCATCGACGCTTCGTCGACCACCACTAGCTCGGCCTGCAGCGGCCGGCTGGCATCGCGCGTGAACTTCTGCTGGTGCGGGTCGTACTCCAGCAGGCGGTGCAGGGTCTTGGCCTCGCGCCCGCTGGCATCGGCCATCCGGCGTGCGGCGCGCCCCGTCGGCGCGGCCAGCAGCACATTCGCCTCGGCGCCCAGCGCGGCCAACACGCCTCGGAGAATCGTGGTCTTGCCCGTGCCAGGCCCGCCCGTCACCACCAGCAGCGGCGCCCGCAAGGCCCGCGCCACCGCCTCGCGCTGCCCGCCCTGCAGGGCAAAGCCGAGCGCCTGTTCCGCGGCGCCGATCCGCGGATCATCTGTATCGATGCGACCTTGCACCATCGACCGGCTGGCGACCCACGCCGCGATGGCGTGCTCGGCCTGGTGGAGCGGCGGCAGCGCCAGGGCGTCGACGACCGCGCCATCGGCGGTATCGGCCTGCACCGCGTACCAGTCCTTGGCCTCCCGGCCGCGGTCGACGGCCGCTGCCGACTGCTCGACGCCGACTTCGGCCAGATCGCCCACCATCGCCAGAACTTGCGCCCGCGGCGGCGCCGTGTGGCCTTGGCTAGCCAGGTCCTGCAGCACGTGGGCGACGGCCGCGCGCAAGCGGTCGGGGCTGTCGCTGGCCATGCCAGCCGCGCGCGCCAGACGATCCGCGGTGCGGAACCCGACCCCGACCAGGTCCACAGCAAGCGAAAACGGCCGGTTGCGCACCACCCGCAGGGCATCCTGGCCGTAGCGGCGCAGGATTTTCTGCACCAGCGCCGGCCCCAGTTCCAACCCGTGCAGGTACAGGGCGGCCTCTTGATGGGCGTCGATGGCCGCGATCGCCTCGACCAGCGCGCGCCGCTTGGGGCCGGTCAGGCCGGCGATTCCCACCAATACCGTGGGATCGCTACGGATTGCTGCCACGCCGCCACGGCCCACGGCCGCAACGACGCGCTTGGCCACTACCTCGCCGATGCCGGGCACGCGACCCGAGCGCAGCCAGCGCTCCAGGGCTTGCGGTCCCGTCGGCAGGGCAGGCTGGGCACTGTCGACCTTGAAGCGCCGCCCCCACTTGGGATCATCCTCGACGCGGCCCCACAGGCGCACAGTCTCGCCTTCTAGCAAACCCCACAGCGGCCCCCGCGCGGTCCAGATGCGGCCACTGGCCTCGTCTTCCACCACCGCGACGCCAAAGCCGTTGTCGCCGGGTTCAAAGATGAACTTGCGCAGGCGTCCGCAGAGCTGGCCGGGTGCCTCGCTGCCCTGGTCGCCCATCAGGGCACGGGCGCTGGCGCAGGGATCGGCGGCAAGGACGGCCACTGAACCTGCAGGGCCTGCAAGGCGCCGCCGCGCTGCACGGACACCGCACAGCCGCCGGCTGCATTGGCGCAGCCGCGCAGCAAGCGGTCGAACTGGTGGGCGGCCCGGACTGGAATCCCCGCCACCGTCTGCACGATGTCGCCAGCCTTCAGCGGCGCCCGGTCGGCGCGCAGCAAGACGCCGTCGTGCTTGATCGCGCTCGCCGCCAGGTGCGCGGGCAGCCCGGGCGCAAACCGGTCGAACAGGACCAGCAGCTTGGCGGCCTTGACCTCGTCGGGCAGGGCGGTAAGACCTGCGGCATAAGGCTTGGCGTCCAGGTACTTGTACGCGGCGATCGCCTGCAGCGAGTCGACCAGCCCGTCGCCGCGCGCCCGCCGCCCGCCCAGGCCGTTGCGCAACGCGGGCGCCAGGTCGATCAGCCGCCGCACCGCGCTGTTGATGGCCTTGGTCACTTCCGGGCGCGGGTCTTCGCCGGGCTCGAATTCCAGCGGATTGTCCTCGATATCCAAGGTGGTCCAGGCCAGGCGGTTGCCGCGCCGCGCCTCGTACAGGGCGGCCTCGACGTGAACGCGCGCCTCGACGCCGTGCTGCCGATAGGTGTTGGGCTTCTTGGGGTCCTTCACGCGGGTGTCCACGATGTCGCGCACGTTGGTGGCGCGGTTCTCGGTCACGAGCACGTGCAGCGCCAGCCAGTCCTGCCAGTCGCCGCCGAGCTCGGCATGGGTGACCAAATCGGTGTCGTAGGCGGGGGTGTGGGCCTCGTCCAGCGGCTTGTTGACGTCGAAATCGAACAACCCAATGACCGGCAAGTCGGTTTGCTCCAGCACGACCCGGCCGACCAACAGCGAGTGGGCCGCGACTTCGAGCGGCGATGCGTCGGCGGTCGCCAGAGCCACGGGCAGCACCACCAAGCCCGCGGTCTTGTGTTGCGGCGCCAGTGGCGCCTCGTCGACCACTTCGGCGCTGCCGCAGCCCGCCAGGCTCAGGGCGGTGCAGGTCAGCACCGTCGCCGCCCACACGGCCGTCGCCGAATGGCAGGTACGCCGCGCTGCGCGGCTGGTCTCGATGGTTTGGGCCACTGGTGCACCTCTGGGGGACTGTGCGTCCGCCCGACTGGGTCTGCTTGCGTCGCACGTGGCATACGATACCAAGTCGGCTGGGTTTTCCAAGCTCGCGGCCTCTGCCCTTGACGGCCCAGTGGCGCGTCCTAGTTTGCCTCCGCTCGCTCGTCGCCCCGCTTGGGCGGTCCGCGGCGGGCGGTCGGTGGGTGAAAGCCGCCGACTGTGACCCGATCCACCGCCGAGGCGGCCCTGCGAGCACGCTACACCCTTGATTCGCTACCCTGCGCCGGTCTTGCCTGCGCATCACCACCACACGTAGGAGCTAACTGATGAACATTCGCCCGCTTTACGACAACGTCCTGGTCCAGCGCGCCGACGCCGAAGAAAAGACCGCTGGCGGCCTGTTCCTGCCCTCGGCCGCGCAAGAGAAGCAGGTCTACGGCTTCGTCAAGGCCGTGGGCAAGGGCAAAGTGCTCAAGGACGGCAGCCTGCGCGAACCCGCCGTCAAGGTCGGCGACAAGGTCCTGCTGGCCAAGTGGGGCGGCAACGAGATCAAGTACAACGGCGAAGAGTACCTGATTCTGAAAGAAAGCGAGTTGTTGGCTGTCATCGCCGACTAATCCGCGTCAGCACAGCGCCGCTGTCCCTAGCCCCAAACGCAGAACCAGAACCTTTCGGAGGAGATTCGATGCCCGCCAAGTCCATTTCGTACAGCGCCGAAGCGCGCGCCGCCATTATCGAAGGCGTGAACATCCTGGCCAACACCGTCAAGGTCACGCTCGGCCCCAAGGGTCGCAACGTGGTGATCGACCGCAGCTTTGGCGCCCCTCTCATCACCAAGGACGGCGTCACCGTCGCCAAGGAAATCGAGCTGGAAGGCCACTACGCCAACCTGGGCGCCCAGATGGTCAAAGAGGCCGCCAGCAAGACCAACGACCAGGCCGGCGACGGCACCACCACCGCTACCGTGCTGGCCCAGGCCATCGTCATCGACGGCGGCAAGCTCGTGGCCGCCGGCATCAACCCCATGGCGCTCAAGCGCGGCATCGAAGCCGGCGTGATCGCCATGACCGAAGAGCTGGCCCGCGTGTCGCGCGACATCGACGGCAGCCGCGACATCGAGCAGGTCGCGATCATCTCGGCGAACGGCGACGAGAGCATCGGCAAGATCCTGGCCCAGGCCATGGACAAGGTCGGCAAGGACGGCGTGATCACCGTCGAAGAGGGCAAGGGCATCGAGACGACGCTCGAGACCGTCGAGGGCATGCAGTTCGACCGCGGCTACATCTCGCCCTACTTCGTCACCGACGGCGACCGCATGGAGACGGAACTCAACAACCCGTTCATTTTGATTCACGAAAAGAAGATCTCGAGCCTGCGCGACCTGGTGCCGCTGCTCGAGCAACTCAAGCAGGCCAACCAGCCGATGCTCATCATCGCCGAAGATGTCGACGGCGAGGCGCTGACCGGCCTGGTCTACAACAAGCTGCGCGGGACGCTGCACACGGCGGCCGTCAAGGCTCCGGGCTTCGGCGATCGCCGCAAGGCCATGCTCGAAGACGTCGCGACCCTGACCGGC